>NZ_OZ257124.1:3074092-3411138 GCF_965278935.1 Brevundimonas sp.
TCAGGCCCTGAAACAGGCGCTGGGCGAGCGGCGCGGCATCGCCCGGTACGGCTTCGTCCTGGCCATGGACGAGGCCCAGGCCAATGTCGCCATCGACCTGTCGGGGCGACCCTATCCGCTGTTCGAGGGGACGTTCGCGACACCCTTCATCGGCGAGTACCGCACCGACCTGACGGCGCATGTGTTCCGCTCGCTGGCCGAGGCCATGGGGGCGGCGGTGCATATCTCGGTAACCGGCGACGACGACCACCACAAGACCGAGGCCGTCTACAAGGGCTTCGGCCGCGCATTGCGTCAGGCGATCCGGATCGAGGGCGACGCCGTGCCGAGCACCAAGGGCGTGCTGTGACCGTCGCCATCGTCCACCTCGGCGCGGGCAATACGGCCTCGGTCCAGTTCGCGCTGGAGCGTCTGGGCGCCGATGTCGTCGTGACCTCGGACGCCGCCGTGATCGCGGACGCCGGGCGGGTCGTTCTGCCGGGCGTGGGGGCGGCCGGCTATGCCATGGAGCGTATGGGCGCGCTGGGCCTGACCGACGTGATCAAGCGGTTCGAGCGGCCATTGCTGGGGCTGTGTCTGGGCCAGCAGTTGCTGTTCGCCGAAAGCGAGGAGAACGGCGGGGCGACGATGCTCGGGTTCATCCCGGGACGTGTCACCCGGATGCCGGTCCGCGACGACCTGCCGGTGCCGCACATGGGGTGGTCGCAGTTGAACACCCTTGGGGACGACCCGCTGCTGGAGGGGGTGAACGACGGCGACTATGCCTATTTCGTGCACAGCTACGTCTGCCCCGACACCGACGCGACGATCGCCTGTGCGGACTATGGAGCGGCGGTGCCGGCGATGGTCAGGGCAGGCAATCGCTGGGGCTGTCAGTTCCATCCCGAGCGTTCGGCGAAGGCCGGTGCGCGCATCTTGAAGAACTTCCTGGAGATCGCCGCATGATCGTCTACCCCGCCATCGATCTGCGGAACGGCGTGTGCGTGCGGCTGATGCACGGACGGTTCGATCAGGTGACCGAATACGATCAGGTCCCGGCGGCGCGGCTGGCGGCCTTCGCGGCCGAAGGCGCGACCTGGATCCATGTCGTCGATCTGGACGGCGCCGAGGCCGGCAAGGCGATGCAGCACAAGCTGATCGGAGAAATGGCCGGCAGTCTGGCCGTCAACATCCAGTCGGGCGGCGGGGTGCGAACCCTGATGGACGTGCGCAACCTGTTGAACGCGGGGGTCAGCCGGGTCGTGGTGGGGTCGCAGGCTGTGACGGAACCGGCCGTCGTGTCCGCATGGCTGGCCAAGTTCGGCTACGACCGGTTGACGCTGGCGTTCGACGTGCGGGTCGGTGAGGACGGCGTGCCCGTGCCGTCCCTGAAGGGCTGGACAGAGGCGGCGGGCATCGATCTGTGGGCGGCGCTGGACCGCTATCCGGTCGGGACGCTGGAGAATGTGCTGATCACCGACGTGGGTCGCGACGGCGCCTTGACGGGGCCGAACCTGGAACTGCTGGCGGAAGTCATGCGGCGCCGACCGGACCTGAAGGTGCAGGCCTCGGGCGGCGTGTCGTCGCTGGACGACCTGAAGGCGGCCAGGGCCATCGGCTGCGACGGGGCCATCGTGGGTCGGGCGATCTACGAGGGCCGGTTCACGGCGCGACAGGCCATCGAGGCGGTCGCTTGACCGCCCCCTCCTTTCTCAAGCGAGCCGTCCAATGACGGCTCGACGCATCATCCCCTGCTTGGACGTCAAGGACGGCCGGGTCGTGAAGGGCGTGCGGTTCGAAGGCCATGTCGATATGGGCGACGCGTCGGAACTGGCGGCCCGCTATCGCGACGAGGGCGCCGATGAACTGGTCTTCTACGACATCACCGCGTCTCCCGAGGGACGGACGCTCGACTATGGCTGGGTGCGGGATATCGCGCGGCTGCTGGACATTCCGTTCTGCGTCGCGGGCGGGATCCGCTCGGTGGATCAGGCGGCGGCCTGTCTCGACAACGGGGCGGACAAGGTCTCGATCAACTCTCCGGCGCTGGAACGGCCGGAGCTGATCTCCGAGATGGCCGAACGGCTGGGATCGCAATGCGTGGTCGTCGGCGTCGACAGCCGACGCGAGGACGGCGACTACGTCGTTCACAAATACACCGGCGATCCGGATTCGCGCCGGCTGGCGGGTCGGCGGACGATGGACTGGATCGTCGAGGCGCAGGCGCGCGGCGCCGGCGAGATCGTGCTGAACTGCATCGACCAGGACGGGGTGCGCAAAGGCTATGACACGGCGCAACTGGCCGACGCGCGGTCACGGCTGACGATCCCGCTGGTGGCCTCGGGCGGGGCCGGGGCGAAATCGCATTTCCTCGACGTGTTCGACCGGGCGAATGTGTCCGGCGCCTTGGCGGCCAGCGTGTTCCACTCGGGCCAGATCGCGGTGCCGGACCTGAAGGCCTTTCTGGCGGCGTCGGGCGTCGAGGTAAGACAATGAGCATCAATCCGGACACCCTCGATTTCGCCAAGGGCGGCGGCCTGATCCCGGCCGTGGTGCAGGACGCCGACACTCTGCAGGTGCTGACGCTGGCCTATATGGACCGGGCGGCGCTGGAAGAGACGATCGACAGCGGCGAGGCGACCTTCTTCTCGCGCTCGCGCGGCGGGCGGTGGCGCAAGGGCGAGACCTCGGGCAACCGGCTGACGGTCGTGGCGATCACGCCCGACTGCGACGGGGATGCCCTCGTGCTGGCGGTGAGGCCGATGGGACCGGCCTGTCATCTGGGGACGACCAGCTGTTTCGGCAGCGACGACGCGCCGGGTCTGGGCCGGATCGCGCGGCTGGAGCGGACCATCGCCGAGCGGGCGTCTGCCGATCCGGAATCGAGCTGGACCGCGAAGCTGCTGGCGCAGGGACCAAAGCGGGCGGCGCAGAAAGTCGGCGAAGAGGGCGTGGAGACCGCGCTCGCTGGCGCCGCCGGGCCGGACGAAGAAGTCGCATCAGAAGCCGCGGACCTGATCTATCACTTGCTCGTTCTGTTACGGGCGCGTCACTTGTCGTTTCAGGCGGTGCTGGACGTGTTGGCCTCGCGCGAGCGACCGGCCAAACAGCCACAATAGACGACGGGGCCTCGTCCCCGACAGGGAGACAGGCAGGCATGACGGCTCTGGTGCTGTTCGGCGGCGGCGGCGATCTGGCGATGCGGATGCTGCTGCCCTCGCTCTATTTCCTCGAGCACGACGGCCTGCTGCCCGACGGGCTCAAGATCATCGGCGCAGCGCGTTCCGAAGAGACCCGCGAAGAGTATGTCGCCAAGGTTCGGGCCTCGGTCGAGAGCAAGGCGGATGGCTTCTGGTCCGAAGAGGCCTGGTCGAAGCTGGAGGCCCGGCTGGATTATCTGGCGGTCGACGCCACCTCGGCCGAAAGTCTGAAGCCCCTGCGCGACAAGGTCGGCGACGGGGCGGTGACGTCCTTCCTCGCCGTCTCGCCCTCTCTCTATGCGAAGATCGTCACGGCCATGCGGGCCGCCGGGCTGGCGGAAGCCGAGGACCGGGTCGTGCTGGAAAAGCCGGTCGGGCGCGATCTGGAGAGCTTCCGCGCCATCGACGACGCGGTGGCCGATGCCTTCTCGGAACAGCAGGTGTTCCGCATCGACCACTACCTGGGCAAGGAGACGGTCCAGAACCTGATCGCCCTGCGGTTCGGCAACGTCATCTTCGAACCGCTGTGGAATAACCTGTCGATCGACCACGTGCAGATCACGGTCGGCGAGACCGTCGGGGTCGGCGACCGCTGGCCGTACTACGACGAGTACGGCGCCCTGCGGGACATGCTGCAGAACCACATGCTGCAGCTGTTGTGCCTGGTGGCGATGGAGCCGCCGAGCGACCTGGACCCCGACTCGGTGCGAAACGAGAAGGTCAAGGTTCTGCGCTCGCTGCGTCACGTCACGGACGAGGACGCCGAACGGGTCACGGTGCGGGGGCAGTATGTCTCGGGCACCGTCGAGGGCGAGCGGGTCAAGGGCTATGACGAGGAGCGCGGGGCCGATAGCGACACCGAGACCTTCGTCGCCATCCGCGCCGACATCGACAACTGGCGCTGGGCGGGCGTGCCCTTCTTCATGCGGACCGGAAAGCGGTTGCCGGAGAAGCGGACGGAGATCGTCATCCAGTTCAAGCCGGTGCCCCACTCGATCTTCGGCCAGGACGCGCGCGACGAGGACAGCGCCAACCGGATGATCATCGAGCTGCAGCCCGAGGAAGACATCTCCCTGACTGTGATGAACAAGAAGCCAGGGCTGGATCAGCGGATGCAGCTTCAGCCGATCAAGATGAGCCTGTCCTGGGGCGTCGGCGGCAAGGGCGATGCGCCGCCACGGCGACGGATCGCCTATGAGCGGCTGCTGCTGGATGCGCTGAACGGGGACTCGACCCTGTTCGTGCGTCGCGACGAGGCGGAGAAGGCCTGGGAGTGGGTCGATGGGGTCTCGCAGGCCTGGGTCGACGGCAAGGTGAAACCCCTGCCCTATCGCGCCGGGACCTGGGGGCCGGATGCGGCCGACATGCTGGTGGCGCGCACCGGCCGGGACTGGAACACGCAGGAATGACCGTCGAACTCGAAACCTTCCCCACCCTCGAGACCTGGGCGCAGTCGATCGCCGGGAGGATCGAGGAGACGTTGGGCTCCGCGGTGATTACGAACGGCAAGGCGCTGTTCGCAGGACCGGGCGGGTCGACGCCTTCGCCCGTCTATGCGCGGCTGGCGCAGGCCGACATCGGCTGGGACAAGGTCGCGGTCACCTTGGTAGACGAGCGCTATGTGCCCGAGAGCGATCCGGACTCGAACGCGCGGCTGATCAAGGACGTGCTGTTGCAGGGACCGGCGGCCAAGGCGCGGTTCATTCCGCTGTATACGTCGGAGGTCACGGTGGACCGGGCTGCAGCGGTGGCGGCGCATGCGCTGGCCGAGGCCGGCGGGCGGTTCGACGCGGTGCTGCTGGGCATGGGCGAGGACGGGCATATCTGCTCGATGTTCCCGGGCAGTCCGACGCTGAAGACCCTGTTGTCGCCGACGCTGAAGCCGGCGGTGCTGGGCGTGCCGCACGGGCGTGACGGCGCCCCGCCGAGCCTGGAGCGGATTTCGATCAACCTGCCCTGGCTGATGTCGGCGGGTCGGGTAATTCTGGGCCTGAAGGGTGCGGCCAAGCGTTCGGTGTTCGAGCGGGAGGCGCAGGGCGATCCGGCCGTGCAACCGATCGCGGCGATGATCGCCGCCAAGGTTCCGCTCGAAGTCGTCTGGACGGAGGCGAACTGATGGCCCTGCATCCCGTGGTCGCGGAGGTTACGGCCCGCATTATCGAACGCTCGAAAGAGACGCGGGCCGACTATGTCCGCCGTATGGACGCGGCGCGGGACGCGGGCATCGGTCGGGCCAAGCTGAGTTGCGCCAATTGGGCTCACGCCTTCGCGGGCCAGACTATCGCCGACAAGCTCAAGGTCATGGACGGCAAGACGCCCAACGTCGGCATCGTCACCGCCTACAACGACATGCTGTCGGCCCATCAGCCGTTCGAACGCTTCCCCGAAGTGATCCGCGCCGCGACGCGCGAGGTCGGAGCGACGGCCCAGGTCGCCGGCGGCACGCCCGCCATGTGCGACGGGGTCACGCAAGGCCGGCCGGGTATGGAGCTCAGCCTGTTCAGCCGCGACGTGATCGCCATGTCGGTCGGGGTCGCCCTGACCCACGACGCCTTCGACGCGGCCATGATGCTGGGCGTCTGCGACAAGATCGTCCCGGGGCTGTTCATGGGGGCGCTGGCGTTCGGCCATCTTCCGGTGGTGTTCGCGCCGGCCGGGCCGATGCCGTCGGGCATTCCCAACGCCGAAAAGGCGCGGGTGCGGGCCGAGTATGCGCAAGGGAAGGTCAATCGTCAGACCCTGCTGGAGAGCGAGATCGGCTCCTACCATTCGCCAGGCACCTGCACCTTCTACGGCACGGCCAACTCCAACCAGATGATGATGGAGCTGGGCGGGCTGCACATGCCGTCCACCGCCTTCGTCCATCCGGAGACGGGGTTGCGCGACGCCCTGACGGCGGCGGCGGCGAAACGGGCGGTGGAGCTGGCCGTCAGCGGCGACTGCCGCATGGCCGACGTCGTGGACGAGAAGTCGATCGTGAACATGATCGTGGCCCTTCTGGCCACCGGCGGATCGACCAACCATGCCATCCACCTGGTCGCCATGGCGCGGGCGGCGGGGGTGCTGATCGACTGGACCGACATGGACCAGCTGTCGGCCGTGACGCCGCTGCTGGCGCGGGTCTATCCGAATGGATCGGCCGATGTGAACGCCTTCCAGGCAGCGGGGGGCGTGGCCTTCATCGCGCGCGAACTGGCGCAGGCGGGACATATCCACTCGGACGTCACGACCATCATGGGCCGGGGGATCGCGCACTATTTCAGGGAGCCGACCCTCGTGGACGGCGAGCTGGTGTGGAAGGACGGCGTCGTCGAAAGCCTGGATCGCGATATCCTGCGCCCCGCGTCGGACCCGTTCGACACCGAGGGCGGCCTGCGTCTGGTCCAGGGCAATCTCGGCCGGGCGGTGATCAAGATCTCGGCGGTCAAGCCCCAGCACCGCGCCGTCGAAGGTCCCGCGCGGGTGTTCGATGCGCAGGAGGACGTCCTGGCGGCCTTCCAGGCGGGCCAGCTGGATGCCGGCGGCGTCATCGTCCTGCGCTTCCAGGGTCCCAAGGCCAACGGCATGCCGGAACTGCATTCCCTGTCGCCCCTGATGAGCGTGCTTCAGGATCGCGGCGTGCCGGTCGCCCTGGTCACCGACGGCCGCATGTCGGGCGCCTCGGGCAAGACTCCAGCGGCGATCCATGTGACGCCGGAAGCGCTGGACGGCGGCCCGCTGGCCTATGTGCTCGACGGCGACATCGTACGGCTGGACGCCGAAGCGGGTGTTCTGACCATCGACGCCGACCTGACCACGCGCGAGCGGGCGCGGCCGAACTCGGTGCAGAGCTGGGGTTACGGTCGAGAATTGTTCGGGGCCTTCCGGTCCGTGGTGTCCTCGGCCGAACGCGGCGCCTCCGTCTGCTTCGTGGCCGAGCCGTCGCAGCAGCAACCCGAAATCCGCGACGTGGCGGACCCCAATGTGCAGAACCGGGCGGTGGACGCATGACTGAACACACCCTTCTGGTCGGTGACGTCGGCGGCACCAACGCCCGCTTTGCCATCGCCCGCATGGTCGGTGGTCAGATCGCGCTGGACCACCACGAGAGCTTCCCGGCGGAACAGTATCCGACCTTCCTCAAGGGGGTCGCGGCCTTCGTCGACGGCTGCGAAGTCAAGCCGACCGGCGGCGTCATCGCTGTGGCCGGGCCGGTGACGGAGGGCGCCATCGACCTGACCAACAGTCCGTGGGCGGTGTCGGAGACGGAACTTCAGACGCTTGGCCTGAACCCCGTGCGGCTGATCAACGATTTCGAGGCCCTGGCCTGGGGCGCGCCCGTGGTGCCGTCGGCCGATCTGGCACATCTCGGCGGGCCCGAGGCGGGTGATCCGCATTCGGCCATCGCGGTGCTGGGCCCGGGCACCGGCTTCGGGGTGTCGGCCCTCGCACGTGACAGTCACGGAACCGAGGTGGCCATGCCGAGCGAGGGCGGCCACGCCTGTTTCGCGCCCGGGGACCCGATCGAAGACGAGATCCTGCGCATCCTGCGTCAGCGGTATGACCGGGTGTCGATCGAGCGGCTCATCTGCGGCCCCGGCCTTCTGAACATGCACCGCGCCTTGGCACAGATCGACGGGCGCGAGAGCCATATCGACGACCCCGCCCAGATCACCGAGGAGGCCTTGGCCGATCCGCGCAGCGCGTGCGGCGCAACGCTCGCCCGGTTCTGCGCCATACTGGGCGCCGTGGCGGGAGACGTGGCCCTGACCATGGGGTCACGCGGCGGGGTCTATATCGCCGGGGGCATCGCGCCCCGTATCCTGCCCTTCCTGAAGGCGAGTCCCTTCCGCGAGCGGTTCGAGAGGAAGGGACGGTTCCAGGAGTACATGGCCGACATCCCGACCTGGGTGATCACCCACAAACACGCCGCCCTGCTGGGCGCGGCGCGGGTGGCATTCGCTGAAGTCGGATAACGACGTTCGGATTATTAGTCACGGCGACGTGAACCTTCCGTGAGCGGCGGCATTTTTCCAGCTCAACAAGGAAGGGAACTCCCTATGCGTAAACTGATCATCGCCTCCGCCTCGCTGGCTCTGGCCGCCTCGCTCGCCGCCTGTGGCGAATCGGCTGCCGACAAGACCGCCGAGAAGCAGGCTGACGCTCTGGAGCAGCAAGCCGCCGCCGCTCCGACCGAGTCGCAGGAAACCGCCCTCAACGCCGAGGCCGACCGCATCGAGCAGCAGGCCGGCAACGCCGATGGCGGCATGACCACCGCCAACACGCCGAACACCTCGCCGTCGGCTCCGGAAGGCGCCATGGCCCCGGCCACCACGCCGCCGGCGCATTAAGCCTTTCCCGATTTCGGGATGCGAAGCCCCCGTCGCGCAAGCGGCGGGGGTTTTTGCTGTGTTCCGTCTCCCGTTGGGAGAATGTGGCCGCGAAGCGGTCGGATGAGGGTCGGCTCTGTCCGCCGGCGCAAGCCGTCGCAAAGGCCCCTCCTCACCTTTGACAGCCGACCCTCACCCTTTCGCGCCAGAACGACGGCTACGCCGCCGTACGCTCAAGCCCTCTCCCACCGGGAGAGGGACTATTTGCGGGGCGGCATCGGGATGAAGGCGCTCGTGCGGCGGATGTAGTCGGCATATTTCGGCTTGGTCTTGCCGATGGCCTTTTCGGTGATGCCGATGCCCGACCACCTGGTCAGGGTGAAGGTCAGGAAGACGGGCCCGATGACCGACGCGATGCCGACCCAACCCGTCTCAGCCGCGATCAGCCACAGTCCCCACCAGACGCAGGCGTCGCCGAAATAGTTGGGGTGGCGGGTGTAGCGCCACAGGCCAGTGTCCAGCACCTTGCCCTTGTTCTTCGGGTCCTTGCGGAAGGCCGCCAGCTGGGCGTCGCCGACGCTCTCGAAGCCGATGCCGACGACGACGATCACGGCCCCCATCCAGCCGATCCAGCCGATCGGCGGACTGTGCTCCACCTGACCCAGTTGCACGGGCAGCGACGTCAGCCAGCCCAGCACGGCCTGGGGCAGGAAGACGAACAGCAGCGCCGTCTTCGCGAAGCTCCAGCCGTGTTCCTTCTCCTGGGTCTCGACGATGTCGGCATAGCGGCCGTCGATCCCCTTCTCGCGCCAGCGGCGCAGCAGATGCCAGCCCAGACGGATCGCCCAGACGGCGCAGAGCCACAGCAGAAGAAACTTCCGCGTCTGGTCCCCGTCCGTCCTCGGGAAGGTGATCAGGGCGAGGAACAGCATGCCGAGCGGCCAGACACCGTCGACGAAGCTGACGTCCTTCAGACGCAGCGCCAGCCCCCACAGGGCCAGCATCACGACAACGAGCAGGGCCAGGTTGAGGCCCAGCAGGGCGGCGAGTTCAGGCAGGGTCATGCAGCAGCAACGCTATCATGACCCTGACGGATGCGTCGCCCTTAGTCGACGCAGAGACCGGGACCGACAACACCCTTTTCGACGCGCGAGTAACAGCCGAACTGGCTGTTCGAGGCGGCGCAACGGCCCGGCGCGTGGCCGCGCACGGGCGTCTGGTTCGGCGGGGCGAGGCAGGCGCCCTGACAGTCGGCGGCGTCGGAGCACGGCTTGTTCGCGTCGGCATAGGGGATGACGCAATGCCAGAACCCGCCGAGGCCGCCCCGTCCGTAGGTCCCGCCCTGCGCCGAACAGGCGGCGGTCTGGGCCGCCGTCGGGGTCTGTCCGGGTTCGACCGACAGATCGCCTTGGGGGGCGGGCGGTGGCGTCGCGGGAGGCCCGGCCATGGGCGCGCAGGCGGTCAGCAGAACCGCCGCGAAGAGTGCGAGCCCCTTGCGCATCAGTCGATACACAGGGTGGCGTCGGCCTTGCCGTTCTCGACGCGGGTGGCGCAGCCGAAGCGGTTCGAGGTCGGGGCGCACTGGCCGGCGGCCGTGGCGCCCGGAGCGACGCTGGCGCCCTCGGCCAGCAGGCAGTCGCCGCCGCACTGGTCGCCGTCGGTGCAGCGCTTGCCGGCGTCGGCATAAGCGATGACGCATTGGACCGACTGCATGCGGCCGACGCGTTGCAGCGTGCCGTTCTGCGCGGCGCAGGCGGCCTCGGCGCTCTGGCCCGGCGTCCCGGCGGCGGGCGCCTGTTCCGCCATCGGCGAACAGGCGGAGGCCATCAGGGCGAGGGCGGCGATCAGAATGCGCATGGGCTTATCCTTGTTGAGAGACGTCGCCCTTGGCGAAGCCGGTCCAGACGTCGTCGTAGTCGAGCTGCATCGTCGGGGTGGTTTGCGCCCATTCCGTGGTCCGGATCGGGAAGCGCGTCTCGAACATGAAGGCCAGGGTATTGTCTATCTTGTGCGGTTGAAGGTTCGCCGACACCGCCTTGTCGTAGCTGGCCTGATCCGGCCCGTGCCCGCTCATGCAGTTGTGCAGACTGGCGCCGCCGGGGGCGAAGCCGCCCTCCTTGGCGTCATAGGCTCCGGTGACCAGCCCCATGAACTCGCTCATGACGTTCCGATGGAACCACGGCGGGCGGAAGGTGTCCTCGGCCACCATCCAGCGTGGCGGGAAGATGACGAAGTCGCAGTTGGCCGTGCCGACGGTGTCGGACGGGCTGGTCAGGACGGTGAAGATCGACGGATCGGGATGGTCGAAGCTGACGGTGTTGATCGTGTTGAACCGGGCTGTGTCCCAGCGGTACGGCGCGAGGTTGCCGTGCCAGCCGACGACATCGAGCGGCGAATGGTCGAAGGTCGTGACCCACAGGCGGCCGGCGTATTTCTGCACGCATTCGGTCGGGCGGGAGACATCCTCGAACGCGGCGACCGGGGCCTCGAAATCGCGGGGGTTGGCCAGGCCGTTGGAACCGATCGGGCCGAGGTCGGGCAGGCGGAAGGGCGCGCCGTAGTTCTCGCAGACATAGCCGCGAATGGGTCCGGCGCACTCGACGCGGAAGCGGACGCCGCGCGGAATGACGACGATGTGGCCGGGCGAAGCCTCGATGCGGCCGAACTCGGTGACTAAGGCCTGGTCGCCCTCCTGTGGCACGATCAGCAGCTCGCCGTCGGCGTCGTAGAAGACCCGGTCCGTCATCGAGCGGTTGGCGGCGTAGAGGTGGATGCCGACGCCGATCTGGGCTTCCACGTCGCCGTTGCCGCCGTAGGTGACGAGGCCCTCGACCCAGTCGGTCGGCTTCGTCGGCAAAGGCAGAGGGTCCCAGCGCATGCGATTGGGGCTGGGTGGAGCGTCGTGGAAAGGGCCGGAGCGGACGCGACGCTGGTCGAACGGCTGATAGGCAGGATGCTGGGCCGAGGGGCGCAGACGGTAGAGCCAGCTGCGGCGGTTCTCCGCGCGAGGAGCAGTGAAAGCGGTTCCGCTGAGCTGTTCCGCATAGAGGCCCATCGGCGTCTTCTGCGGCGAGTTGCGGCCGACCGGCAGGGCGCCGGGGACGGCCTCGGTCGCGAAATGATTGCCGAAACCGGTCAGATAGGTCGCGCTGTTCAGCGTCATGCGTGTCGTCTCCCGTGGCGGGAGGTTTAGCGGGGCCGGTTCAGCACGTCACCCTCTCCCGACGGGAGAGGGGTTAGTACCCGCCCGACCTCGCCAGCCGTTCCTGGTGGAAGCCCGCGTCGCCGAGGAGTTCGTTCAGAACCCGCACCCGCTTCATGTAGAGGCCGACGTCGAACGCGTCGGTCATGCCGACGCCGCCGTGCATCTGGACCGCTTCCTGGACCGCGAGTTCGGCGACGCGACCGGCCTTGGCCTTAGCGACCGAGACGGCGAGGTCGGCCTTCGGCGCGCCGGCGTCGAGGCGTTGCAGGGCGCCGAGGACAGCGGCCTTGGCCAGCTCCAGTTCGGTGAACAGGTGGGCGGCGCGGTGTTGCAGCGCCTGGAACTCGCCGATCAGCTTGCCGAACTGTTTGCGGGTCTTGAGGTATTCGACCGTGCTCAGGAAGGCCTGATCCCCCGCGCCGGTCAGGCAGGCGGCGGCGCAGGCCCGGCCGAGATTGAGCGCGCCCTCAAGGGCCGCCTCGCCAGCATCGACGTCGCCGATGACGGCGTCGGCGTCGACCTGAACGTCGGTCAGGGTGATCCGGGCGGCGTTGTGAGCGTCGACCATGACGGTGCGCTCGATCTCGACGCCCGAGGTCTTCGGATCGACAAGGAACAGGGTCACGCCGCCGTCCGTCTTCGCGGCGACGATCAGGGCGTCGGCGATGTGGCCGTCGAGGACGAAGCCTTTCGCCCCGTTCAGCCTGAAGCCGTTGCCGCTGCGCTCCGCCGTCGTGGCGATACGGGAGGGCTGGTGCTTGGCGCCTTCGTCGAGGGCGAGGGACAGGATGGCCTCGCCCGCCGCGATTTTCGGGAGCCAAGCCGCCTGCTGATCGGCCGATGCGGCGTCGATCAGGATGCGGGCGGCCAGGATGGACGAGCCGAAGAAGGGCGACGGGGTCAGGGTGCGGCCGAGGCCTTCGGCCACGATGCCCGCCTCGACCGCGCCGAGGCCGGAGCCGCCGTGTTCCTCGGGGATGATGACGCCGGCGAAACCCATCTCGCCGAACGCCTTCCACAGGTCGCGCGACACGCCGTCGGCGTCCCGTGAATCCCTCAACGTGCGCAGGTGGGCGATGGGGGCGTTCTCGCTCAGGAAGCCGTCCGTGGCCTCCTTCAGCATGGCCTGTTCTTCAGTCAGGATGAGGGGCATGGGTTCAGGCTCCCGGCAGCTGAAGCAGATGTTTGGCGATGATGTTCAGTTGCACTTCGCTGGTGCCGCCTTCGATCGAATTGGCCTTGGTGCGCAGCCATTCGCGAGCGGCCGTGCCTCCGTGCGAGCGCTCGCCTTCCCACTCCAGGGCGTCCGAACCGCCGGCGGCCATCGCCAGTTCGTGGCGGCGCTTGTTGAGCTCCGAGCCGTAGTATTTCAGCATGGAGGCGATGGCGGGTGAGACCTGACGGGCCTTCACCTGATCGCCCACCCGCTCCATCGACAGGTTGAAGGCAGCGAGATCGACCTCGAGTTCGGCGATGCGGGCGCGCAGGATCGGATCGTCCAGACGACCGTCGGCGTCGATGCCGACGCTGTCGGCGGCGACCTGACCCATCGGGCGACCTACGCTGGTGGAGCCCATGGCGCCGATCATGGTGCGCTCGTGCGCCAGCAGGGCCTTGGCGACGTCCCAGCCGCGATTGAGCGTGCCGATCAGATTTTCTTTCTCGACGCGGACGTCGTCGAAGAAGGTCTCGCAGAAGGCGGACTTGCCAGAGATCAGTTCGATCGGCCTGGTCGTCACGCCGGGCGTGGCCATGTCGAACAGGACGAAGGAGATGCCCAGATGCTTGGGCGCTTCCGGGTCCGTGCGGATCAGGCAGAAGATCCAGTCGGCCTTGTCGGCGTAGGAGGTCCAGATCTTCTGGCCGTTGATGATCCAGTGGTCGCCCCTGTCCTCGGCGCGAGTCTGGACCGCGGCCAGGTCGGAGCCGGCGCCGGGCTCGGAATAGCCCTGGCACCAGCGGATCTCGCCGCGCACGATCTCGGGCAGGAAGCGCTTCTTCTGTTCCTCGGTCCCGAACTGCAGCAGCGCCGGGCCCAGCATCCAGATGCCGAAGGACGACAGGGGCATCTGGGCGTCGATGCGGCGCATCTCGGAGGCCAGCACCTTGGCCTCCTCGCGGTCCAACCCGCCGCCTCCGTATTCCGTGGGCCACTGGGCCGCCGTCCAGCCGCGCGCGGCCATGACGTCCATCCACCGCTTGTGGGCCGGGGTCTTGAAGGTCGGGTTGCGGCCGCCCCAGACGCGGTCTTCCTCGTTGTCGAGCGGGCCACGGCATTCGGCGGGGCAGTTCGCCTCCAGCCATGCGCGCGTTTCGGCGCGGAAGGTTTCCAGATCGGCCCCACCGGATGACATGATGTTCGCTCCCTGACGCCTGTGCCTGCGCCTCAGACGAACAGGTTAGCAGCGATCAGTTGCGTTTGGCCACGCTGTCGTCGCGGCAACATCGACGCGGCTCGCGCGTTCGTGACCGCGAACCGGGGGAGCCTCGAAATGACCTATGTGACGCGCGGTGTTTTCGCCGCCGCCAGCCTGTTGCTGATGATGTTGGCCACCGCCCTGGTGGTGCTGGGGCTGCGGGAGGCGTGGGACGGGTTCGCCAGTCCGGACGCATCGGGGGCCGATGCCGTCCTGGATGTGCTCGGCTATGTGATCGTCGCCATCGCGGTGTTCGACGTGGCGAAATATCTGTTCGAGGACGAGGTCCGGCGCGGCAACGAGAAGCGCAGCGCGGCCGAGGCGCGACGCAGCCTGACCAAATTCCTGTCGACCATCATCATAGCCCTGTTCCTCGAGGCGCTGGTCATGGTGTTCAAGACGGCGCGCGAGGATGTGACCCAGATGGGCTATCCGACCGCCCTGCTGGCGGCGTCCGTCTTCGTGCTGATCGGACTGGGCATCTTCCAGCGCCTGTCCGCAACGGTCGAGGAGAAGGTCGGCGACGACGACGAGGCCGAGGACGACGCCGACCGGGTCGAGGCCGGCCGCCCGGTCAGACGCGCGAAGGCAGGAACGGCGAAAACGTGATGACCGTGAAGGTGTCGCGGATGTGGGGCCGGGTCTGGACCGACTTCGTCACGAATGTGCCGATGTCCATGTCTTTCGGCAGCTGGAACTTGGCGAGCAGGTCGTACTGGCCTGAGGTGGAATAGACCTCCGAGACGTTCTCGACATTGTCGACCATGTCGGCGGCGACGTCGTTGGCGTGGCCCAGCTCGCATTTGATGAAGACGAAGATGGCGGTCATCATGGGGGTGGGCTCCGGTGTTCGCGGGCTTGAGTAGCGGATGCGGACGTGAGCGATAAGCCCCTCGATCTGGAAGCCGAGTACAACAACCGCGCGGCCGTGCCGAACCACCCCGTCGTCATGGCGCGGTGGAAGGCGGATGCGGAGGCCGCGCGGGCGGCCCATCCGCCGGTCGCCCTGCCCTACGGCTCCGGCGAACGCGAGGTCATGGACCTGTTCGAGGCGGGGCCGGACGCGCCGATCGCCGTCTTCATCCACGGAGGCTACTGGCAGGCGCTCGACCGATCCTGGTTCAGCTGGGTCGCGCCCGCGCTCCTGAGGCATGGCGTCAGCCTGGCCGTGCCGTCCTACGACCTCTGCCCCCATGTGCGGCTCGGCCGGATCGTCAGCCAGACGCGGGATGCGGTCGAGCTGATCCGGGCGCAGACAGGAAAACGCCCCTTCGTGTTCGGTCATTCGGCGGGCGGGCATCTGGCGGCCTGCATGCTGAGCGAAGGCCGGGCGTCGGCGGCAGTGGCGATCTCGGGTCTGTTCGATCTGGAGCCACTGGTGCCGACGTCGTTGAACGATGCGCTGAGGCTGGATGCACGCGAGGCAGCAGCGCTGTCGCCGGTGCACTGGCCCGTGCCGAACGGGTCGACGCCGGGCGGGACGGTGCTGGACTGCATCGTCGGCGCCGGCGAGACCAGCGAGTTCGTTCGCCAGTCGAAAGACATGGCGGACTTCTGGGGCGGCAAGGGCGTCGAGACGCGGTTCGAGGCCCTGCCCGGCCTGAACCATTTCACCGTTCTGGACCCCTTGGCCGATCCCGGCAGCGCGCTGGTGAAACGGATCGTGGCCCTGGCGAAAGGCTGACGCCCCTCGCAATCGCAGCAAAGCGTCGCCACTATAAGGCTCTCACGAAAACGGAGCAGTCATGGCGGATCCAGCAGCGGGCATGAACCTGGGCCACGCGGTGGCGCTGCTGGCGGCCGCAGTCGTCGCGGTGCCCCTGTTCCGCAAGTTCGGCCTGGGATCGGTGCTGGGCTATCTGGCCGCCGGTGTGATCATCGGCCCGTTCGCCTTGCGTTTGATCGAGGATCCGGAGGCGATCCTGCATGTCGCCGAGCTCGGCGTCGTCATGTTCCTGTTCATCATCGGGCTCGAGATGCGACCGGCCAAGCTGTGGAAGCTGAGGAAGGAAATCTTCGGCCTCGGCGCGGCGCAGGTGATCGCCTGCGGCCTCCTGCTGACCGGGACGGCTATGGCGTTCGGCGTCGCGCCGGCCGTGGCCTTCATCGGATCGATGGGCTTCGTCCTGTCGTCCACCGCCGTGATCATGCAGACGATGGACGAGCGGAACGAGATCACAACTCCGCATGGCCAGCGGGCGGTGTCGATCCTGCTGCTGGAAGACCTGGCCATCGTGCCGCTGCTGGCCATCGTGGCGGTGCTGGGCACGGCGCTGGGCACGGCCGAGAACGGCCCGCCCCTGTGGCAGACGGCCGGTCTGGCCATCGCGGCGGTCGGCGGGGTGATCCTGGCCGGGCGCTATGCGATCAACCCCCTGTTCCGCCAACTGGCCAAATACGGCGGGCGCGAGGTCATGCTGGCCGCCGCACTGCTGGTCGTCTGCGGCGCGGCCTGGGCCATGTCGCTGGGCGGGCTGTCGATGGCGATGGGCGCCTTCCTCGCGGGCGTGCTGCTGTCGGATTCGACCTTCCGGCATCAGCTCGAGGCCGACGTCGATCCGTTCCGCTCGATCCTGCTGGGCCTGTTCTTCCTGTCGGTCGGCATGTCGCTGAACCTCGCCGTCGTGCTGGCAGACTGGCAGTGGGTGGTGGGCGGGGTCGTCCTGTTCATGCTCGTCAAGGCGCTGGGCATCTATGGCATCGCACGTCTGTTCAAGGCGAAGCACACCGAGGCGCTGGAGCGGGCGGCCCTGTTCGCCCAGGGCGGCGAGTTCGCCTTCGTCCTGTTCGGGGCGGCCGGCATGGCCGGGCTGTTCGACGCGCGGACGGCGGCGATCTTCACCGCCATCGTCATCCTGTCGATGGTGCTGACCCCGCTGGTGACCGTGGTGGTGTCACGCTGGTTCCTCAAGGAGGACGTGGTCTCCATCGATGATCTGGACGGCGTCGATCGCGCGAAGAACCTGCGCGAGCGGGTTCTGGTCATCGGCTTCGGTCGGTTCGCCCAGGTGGTCTGTCAGCCGCTGCTGGCGCGCGACGTCGACGTGTCGATCATCGACATGGACGTGGAGATGATCCAGGCGGCCGGAAACTTCGGCTTCAAGGTCTATTACGGCGACGGCTCGCGGCTGGACGTACTGAGGGCGTCGGGGGCCGAAACCGCCGAGACCATTCTCGTCTGCGTCGACAAGCCCGAGATCGCCGACCGGATCGTGGAACTGGTCAAGGCCGAATTCCCCCTGACCAAGCTGTTCGTGCGCGCCTATGACCGCGGCCACTCGATCCGCCTGATCCAGGCCGGGGTCGAGTTCCACATCCGCGAGACCTTCGAAAGCGCACTGGCCTTCAGCGAGCATGTGCTGAAGGACCTCGGCTTCTCCGAAGAGGAGGCGACCGAAACCATCGAGGACGTGCGTCGCCGGGACGAGGAACGGTTGATCCTGCAGGTGACGGGCGGACTGCAGGCCGGTCGCAGCCTGTGGCGCAACAACACCTCGACGCCGCAGCCCGAACCCTATGTGAAGCCGCGCCGCGAGGCGCAGGCTCTCAACGAGGACGCGGCCGAGGTCATGACCGCAGAAGAGACTGAAGAACGGCAACAGGAAGAGGCCTGATGTCGTCGAACGAGGTGATGCGTTCGAGTCACACAGCCACGCTATCGCTCGCGATGTCGCCGGAACAAGGAAACTTCACCGTAACCGGACGTTTCCAGTTGTCAGGAGAACCCCATGCCCAAGACCACCGGAAGCCGCTCCAAGCCTGACCTTCGTCTTGTCGCCGAAAGCGAGGTCTATGACCTCATGCGCGGGCCCCAGACGACGGCGGATCGGGTCAAACAGCTGCAAGCCGAGGCCCGCGCCCTGGCCGTCGAACAGGTCGAGGAGCTGGAACGTCGCCTGAACGAGGCGGCGTCCCTGGCCCGGGAAATCTCGGCCGGCGGCGACGCCTATCCGGTCGGCGCACGCGAGATCGCGTCGCGTCTGGCCGAGGACCTGCCCGCCAAGGCCGAGACCATCAAGGCGATCGTGTCGCGTCTGCCGTAACGCTGTCGCGAGCGTAAAGCTTTTCGCGCAGCCGCCTGGCCAGCCGGAAGACGAGAACCGCCAGAACGATCAATGCCACCGGAACGAGGATCGGGGCCAGGAAGGCCAGGATCACGGTGAAGAAGGCGAGCACGTCCTCGATCAGGGACAGGACCGGATTGCCGACACCGCCCGTCGTCGCCGTGGACGTCAGTCTGGCTCCGCCCTGCGCGGCGTTGAAGGCGAAGGCGGCGGGCGCGCCGACGATGACGCCGGCGATGGCGGCCGTGGTCGGGTCGAGACCGACGAAAACACTGCCCGCCGCGACGGCGCCCGCGACAGGTCGGGTGAAGGCACCCAGCACGTTCAGGCCGTGATCGACGACGGGAATCTTGTCACCGGCGAACTCCACGACGGCCGCGACACCGAGCGCGGCGATGGCGGGCCAGTCGGCGAGCCAGCTCATCTGTTCGTTCAGGGCGATGCCGAACAGGCCGAACCGGGCGGCAAGCGCGAGCATGAGCAGCGGAAGGAAGGTTCGCAGCCCGGTCGCAGAGGCGAGACCCAACCCCAGAAGCGCGGGCAGAACCCAAATCTGCAGCGGACCGGCGGCCGCTCCGACGCCGTCGCGCACGCCCTGAAGATCGAAGCCGTCCATTCGATGCCCCTCCCCGGCTCCCTGCCGTCGAACGACATAATGCCCCGGAACCGCCCCGGGGTCCGCCGGTTTCCGAGGGGAGTTTCAGGAGAGCCCCGATGGACGACCGTTTCACACCCGCCGCCGAAGACACCGCCGAGAACGAACGCAAGATTCAGGCGGAGATCGACGCCAAAGCGGAGAAGGGCGGCAAACAGAAAGACGCGGGCCCGGTGCAGGCGGGCGCGCGGAAATACCCGGAGCCGCCCTTCCCCGAACAGCACCAGAAGAAGCCGGGAAACGAGGCCGCTCTCGATCCCGCGCCCCTGTACGACGCCCCCTTCTGGAAGGGCTCAGGCAAGCTGGAAGGATTCGCGGCCCTGATCACGGGCGCCGATTCCGGAATCGGGCGCGGGGTGGCGGTGCTTTTCGCGCGCGAGGGCTGCGACGTCGCCATCTGCCATCTCGACGAGGATGCGGACGCCGAGGAGACAAAGGCTGCCGTTGAGGCCGAGGGCCGTCGCGCCATCGTGCTGAAGGGCGATGTCGCCGATCCGGCCTTCTCCAGAATGGCTGTGGCCGAAACGCTGAAGGCCTTCGGGCGGCTGGATGTCGTCGTCCCCAACGCCGCCTTCCAGGAGCATGTCGAGGCGTTCGAGGACCTGACCTTCGAACATTTCGACCGGACGCTGAAGACCAACCTCTATGGCTATTTCAACCTGACCCAAGCGGCCGTTCCGCACATGAAGTCGGGCGGGTCGATCGTGATGACCGGGTCGGTGACCGGCCTGCTCGGGAACAAGGACCTGCTCGACTATTCGATGACCAAGGGCGGCATCCATGCCTTTGCCCGGTCATTGGGCACGCATCTCGCGCCGCGCGGCATTCGGGTGAACGTGGTCGCGCCGGGCCCGGTCTGGACGCCATTGAACCCGGCCGACAAACAGGCCGGGGACGTCGCCCACTTCGGCGAGGACACCGTGATGAAGCGGCCGGCCCAGCCGGAAGAAATCGCGCCCGCCTACGTCTTCCTGGCGTCGCCGCAGATGTCGAGCTTCATCACGGGCGAGGTGCTGCCGATCATCGGAGGGTATGCAGGCGGTTAGCCGACCACGTCGGCCTGATCCTTATGCCGCCGGAACCAGGCGACAGCGTAGCCGCACACCGGGGTGAGTTTGTGTCCCTCGGCGCGGGCGTGGTCGGCGAGGCTCTGCATGAACTTGCCGGCTGCGCCGGAGCCGCGCAGTTCGTCCTCGGCCTCGACATGCAGGATGGCGCGGCGATCGCCCTGAACCGCATAGTCGGCCCAGACGCGGCGGATCTCGCCGTCGGCGTCGGTGAAGCCCTGTTCGTAGCGATGCTCGGCGGTGACGTCTCGGAAGTCGGTCATGGGAATTCCCTCGATACTCAGGGCGAAACCCCTTGCGGCAGCGGACCGTTCCTTGCGGTCACGTCTCGTCAGGCGGGTTTGTCGGACATCAGATTCACGATTCCCAGGATGCTCTTCACCGTGAACCAGATGCTGAGCAGGAACCACAGGGCGCCGAACAGCAGCAGGAACGGGATGCCGATCAGGATGATCGAGGCCGCCATGCTGATGGCGATCAGTACCCACAGGGCGATGGTCCACCAGAAGACCGACCAGAACAGCACGATCTGGGCCTCGATATGCTGGCGCGGAAGACCGGTGGCGGAACTCCGCGCGGCATAGGCGACGACGAGTCCGACCAGAACCAGCACGTTGGCCGACGGAATCGACAGGATGTAGAGACCCCAGGCGATCAGGGCGGCGGGTTTGCCCTCGGCCTCGTGGCCGGCCGCGAGACGGGGTTGGGGGGCGTCGGACATCAGGTCGCTCCTAGAACAGCCAGGCTCTGGGTCGCGCGATGGGCCGGCCTGCCTTCAGCTTCAGAACGCCGCCGGCGCCGCGAAGGATCAACCACACGGCCAGAACGAACAGGACGAAGACGCCGAGACCCACGGCGATCAGGATGGCGCCGAGCAGGGCGACCACGGCGCCGGCCCACAGGGTGCGCTGCTGGAAGATGAAGTGGCTGGCGGCCACATCACCCTGCGGACCCGCGCGACCGGTGACGGCCACAAGAGCGATCAGGGCCGATACGCCGAGCGTCGGCACGGCGAACAGGATGAGGGCGTAGACGGCGTAGATGCCCATGGCGCCGTCGATCTGTGCGGGCTGCTCGCGGCGTCGGGCGAAACTGCCGGCCGGCTGTTCGGAGATCGGGGTCTCGCGGGCCCACTGCGGGACGGGTTCAGGCGCGGGCGGCGGGCTCGGGATCGGCGTCGGAGCAGCGATCTCTGGGACAGGAGTCACGATGAGGCCGGGCTCCGGGGCGAACAGCTCCGGCTCGGGTGCGGGCGCCGGGGGCGTTTCTGGCTCGGGTTCCACCTGCGCAGGCTCACGCGACTGGCCCTGCAGCGCGGCGGGCGAGGCGAAGCCGATCAGATCATCGTGGTCGATGTCATGGGGCGCTCCAGACCCTTGGGTCCGGGGCGCATTGGGATCGCCGGGCTCGGCCATCGGGGTCCTCGCGTTCATTCGTGGGACAATGGCGGGGCCGCCGGTCGGAGGCAAGCCGAACCGGGCGTAACCTTACGCCGGCAGGTCGTTGATCGACAGATCGGGCCGATCCATCCAGCTTCCGGCCATCCAGCCGCGTTCGGCGGCGCTCAGGTGCTCGCCGATGACGATGGCGTTGGTCGGGGTCTCTTCCAGGGTCAGTTCGACGCAGCGATAGGGCGACCCGTCCGCGGCCAGGATGGCGTCGAGCTTGCGTCGCAGGGCGACGGCGAAGGCTTCTGTCGTCGGATCGCCGTCGAACACCATCAGACGAGGTACGCGCCGGGGCTCATTCTGCTGGAACCAGGCCAGCATGGGATCGGCGCCGTTCATCTGGAAGGCATGATCGACGGCCTTGTCGATGAAGCCGTGCCAGCGGCCCTTCAGGGTCTCGAACGAGGCGACATAGTTCGAGGCGCCGAAATCCATCTCCGCGTCCGTGGCGAGGACGACGTGAACGAACTCGTTGTGGCCATGCGGCACCGCACAGCGCGACGCTGGGTCGGAGAGCAGGCGATGAGCCATCGAGAAACGGCGGGTGAAACGAACCTGGGGCATTGCGCGGCGACATGTCGTGCCGAAAGCCGGCAAAGGCAAGGCTGGAGCCGAATCAGCGTCGGTAGGTCAGCTCGCACCCGGCGCCGTCGGCGGCGTCCAGCGCGCCCGGCTTGTCGACGCGAACCGTGACGCCCTCTACCCGGCCGTCCTCCAGACAGTGCAACGCCAGACGCTCGGCGAAGGTCTCCACCAGACCGACGTGCCCCTCGGCGATGATGCGGCGGGCGGAGGCGGCGACGCTCTCGTAGTTGATGGTGTCGGACAGGCCGTGGACCTCGGCGGGGCCCAGATCGAGGGTCACATCGATGACGAGGGTCTGCAGCCGACCGTGCTCATGGTCATAGACGCCGATGCCCGCCTCGACCCGCAGGCCCTTGACGAAGACGGTCAGATTTTCCCGCCGGGGCGCAGAAACAGGGGTCACAGGGCTACTCGGCGATGTCGGGGGTCTGCCAGGCGAGGTGCTGGCCGCCGTCCACGGCGATCATCTGGCCGGTGACCGAGGGGGCGTCAACGAGATAGAGGACGGCTTCGGCGATGTCTTCGGGGCTGGACCCGTGGCCCAGCGGCATGGCGGCCTGTTCGGCGGCGAACTCGGCCTCGGACTGATGGATCGAGGCCAGGGTCGGGCCGGGCCCCACGCCGTTGACCCGGATCCGGGGCGCGAGCGCCTGGGCCAGGGTCCGCGTCGCCCACCACAGGCCATTCCTCGAAAGAGCATAGGAGAAGAAGCGGGGATCCGGCTTCAGCACCCGCTGGTCCAGCAGGTTGACGATGCAGGCGCCGTCCCGCGCCTGTTCGGCGAAAGCCTCGGCCAGGACGACAGGAGCGCGCAGATTGGTCTCGAGATGCAGGTCCCAGGTCTCGCGCGACAGGCCGCCGACGCGGTCGTCCTCGAACACGGAGGCGTTGTTGACCAGAACAGCGATGGGGCCGAGCGCCTCGGCCGCCGCCGGAATCAGGCCCCGCGTCGCGGCCTCGTCGGTCAGGTCGGCGGACAGGACGGCGGCACGGCGACCGAGCGCGCGCACCTCTTCGGCCAGCGTTTCCGCGTCCTCGACCGAATCCCGATGATGGATGGCGACGTCATGGCCGCGCGCGGCGAGAGCCAGCACGATGGCGCGACCGATCCGGCGCGCCCCGCCCGTGACGAGCGCCGCGCCGGGCCGGGGATCAGTCAACCCGGCCGAACTCGAAGATGTTGAAGGCGCCGACGACGGCGACGAAACCGAGGATGATGTAGAGGGCCAGCATGGGGAGCTCCTGATGATGACGCGGGAATAGAGGGGCAAGCGCTCGGGTTCAAGGCGCGTCAGTAACTGGCGACCCTGACGAGAAATCCGCCGACGATCAGGATGGGAAAGGCGCCCGCCAGTATCGCCGTCCAGTATCGGCGGCGCGAGAACAGCGCCCAGCCGATCACCGGCGCCAGAACGAAGCCGGCGAAGAAGGTCATCTGGATCGCGAACTCGAAGAGCGAAATCTGGCCGTTCTCGTAGGAGCCGATGGTCCAGACGATGGCGAGGCTGGCGATGAAGAGGCCCAGGACGCCCAGCACCGTGCCCAGTCCCAGCCACAGGCCGGCGATCTCTCGATAGTTGGCTTCGTCGCGAAAAGTCTTCAGGGCCATGGCCTCGCTCCGTTGGCGCTGGACAATACCGCATCCGCCGATCAGTTCGAACCGATGACCGACTTTCCCGTGACGATCTTCCACAACCCCGGCTGCTCCAAGTCCCGCGCCACGCTGGAGCTGATCCGGGTGCGGGGAATCGAGCCGGAGATCATCCTCTATCGCCAGACCGGCTGGAACGATGATCGACTGCGCGGCCTGCTGGAGCGGATGAACCTGTCGGCGCGCGACATCCTGCGGACCGGGGAGGCCGAGGCGGCGGTGCTGGGCACGAACGCGTCGGACGAGGTGATTATCGCCGCCATGATCGCCCATCCCATCCTCGTCGAACGGCCCATCGTGGAGACGCCTCTGGGCGTGGTCGTCGCGCGACCGGCGGAGCGGGTGTTCGAGGTGCTTCCCGCCCTGTAGCGTCGCCGCATGAACTGGCGCGTCCGAATCGAGCCCTTTACGCGGCCGATCTTTTTTGCCGTGTCGCGGCTGCAACGCGGCATGACGCTGGGCGTGCGGTCAGTCGCGGTGGATGCGCAAGGGCGCGTCATGCTGGTGAAACACACCTATCTGGCCGGCTGGTGGCTGCCGGGCGGCGGCGTCGATCGCGGCGAGATCACTGTCGATGCGGCCGCGCGCGAACTGTTCGAGGAGACGGGCTTGAGGGCCACGGCGCCGGGCCGGCTGATCTCGGTCCATTCCAACGAGCGGTTCTTCAGGGGCGACCATGTGCTGGTCTATCGCTTCGACGCCTTCGAGCCGGGCGAAATGACACATCACGGCGAGATTGCGGAGACCGGCTGGTTCGATCCGGCCGACCTGCCCGGGGATGCCCACCGGTCGACGCGGTCGCGGCTGGCCGAAATGTTCGGCGGTGCGCCCGCCGATCCGCGCTGGTAGAGGCTGACGCATGAACTTCGCACCCGGGATCGCTCCCCTTCTGGCCATGCTGGCGGTCGTCCTCGCCGGCGGCGCCACCGCCCTTCAGGCTCCGACCAATGCGCGACTGGCCACGGCCGTCGTCACTCCGGTCAACGCCGCCTTCGTCTCGTTCGCCGTGGGCACGGCGGCGCTGGGCATCCTCGCCGCCATCCTCCACACCCGGCCGGACATCGAAGCGGCCAAGGGCCTGCCCTGGTACGCCTGGGTCGGAGGCCTGTACGGCGCGATCTTCGTCGTCGCCGCGACCTGGGCGGTGCCCCGGCTGGGCGTGGCCATGACGATTACCCTGATGGTGGCGGGCCAGCTCATCATCAGCCTGATCCTCGACCATTTCGGCGCGTTCGGTGTCCCCCGCGCCCCGGTCAATCTCGGCCGGATCGCCGGGGTGGCGCTGGTTATCGGCGGGGTCATCCTCGTGCGCCGGAGCTGAGATGTCGGCGCCGCTCCCCGACGCCGGCCAGAACTGGGTCGACGCCCGCGCGCCCGAGGGCCTCAAGCCGTGGCTGAAGCTGGGGCGGTTCGACCGGCCGATCGGGATCTGGCTTCTTCTGCTTCCGGGCTGGCAGGGAATCACGCTGGCGATGGCGCAGTATCGGACGGCGCCCGGTCTCCATGAGCTGTGGCTGTTCGTCGGCTTCGCCATCGGGGCCTGTCTGATGCGCGCGGCGGGCTGCGCCTTCAACGACATCGTCGACCGCGACATCGACGTGAAGGTCGCCCGCACGGCGGCGCGGCCGGTCGCCTCGGGCCGGATCAGCGTGCGACAGGCCTGGCGATTCGTTATCCTGTGCAGCCTGGTCAGCCTGTCGATCCTCCTGACGCTGAACCTGACCGCGGTGCTGCTGGGCGTCGGATCGCTGGCGCTGGTGGCGGCCTACCCCTTCATGAAGCGGATCACCTGGTGGCCGCAGGCTTGGCTGGGGCTGACATTCAACTGGGGCGCCCTGATGGGCTATGCGGCGGCGACCGGGGCTTTGCCGCTAATCGTCTGGTGGATCGAGGAAGCCAAGTTTCCGGGCGAAGAGTTCTTCTACGAGTATGGCGCGCTCCAGGGGGTAACGGGTGACCTGACCGTCGTCGCCATCCTGCTCTACGTCGGCGGCGTGTTCTGGACCCTCGGCTACGACACCATCTACGCTCTGCAGGACATCGAAGACGACGCCATGGTCGGGGTGAAGTCTTCGGCGCGGCGACTCGGCAAGGGCGTGAAGCCCGGCGTCGCGACCTTCTACGGGCTGGCGGTGATCTCGGCCGGGCTGGCCGGGCTGACAGCCGGACTGGGGCCGATCTTCTATCTCGGCATCGTCGGCTACGCCGCCCACCTCGCCTGGCAGGTGCGGACGCTGAAACCCGCCGACGGCGCTCTCGCGCTGAAACTGTTCAAGTCGAATCGGGAAGCGGGGCTGATCCTGCTGGCGGCCATCGCCCTCGGCGCCGTATCACTGCCGTTCTAGTCCGGAGATCGCCATGACGCCCGCCCTTCGCCTCGCCCTCATCGGCATCGCCGTCGCCACGACCCTGGCGGGCTGCAACCGCGACAAGCCGGCCGAAACGACCCCGCCGCCCGCCGCGACTGCGGGGACCGGGGCCGTGGTGACCCCGGCCGACGCCGCGGCGCCCATGGCCTTCGAGTCCAAGACGCCCTTCGCCGAGGTCAGCCTGACCCTGCCGGTCGCGATCAAGACCCAGCCTGATCTGCACGCCCGCCTCTACGCCGCCGCCGTCCGCGACCTGCGCGAGTTCTCGGAAGGCGCCCAGGCCGACCGCACCGAGGCCGGCGGCGACGAGGGCATGGGCGCCTATGACAAGTCGATCGAGATCACCCCGGGCGCCGAGACCGGCAAGCTGTTCAGCCTGATCCGCACAGATTCCGAATACACCGGCGGGGCCCATCCCAACTCGTCCTTCGCCGCGATCCTGTGGGACAAGGCATTGAAGCGCGAGGTGGCGGCGGCCGACCTGTTCACGAAGTCCGGCGATCTTTCGGCCCTCGACATCGCCCTGTGTACTGCGATCAACGCCGAGAAGAAGAAGCGCGACCCGCAGGCCGACACGGTATCCCTGATCGGCAGCGACATGTGGAAATGCCCGCGCGCGGCCAGCATTCCTTTCGTGCTGGCGCAGGGGACCATGCCGGGCAAGGCGGGCGGTCTGGTCTTCCTGATCGGCCCCTATCAGGTGGGGCCCTACTCCGACGGATCATACGAGGTGACGGTGCCGCAGAGCGCGTTCCGCGCCCTGCTGGCCCCTGCCTATGCCGACGAGTTCGCGGGCGGACCCAAGCCCGAGCCCGCCGCGACCTGAGACCTGAGACCTGAGACCTGAGACCTACCTCAGAAACTCGTCCACCAGTTCGTCGAACCGCGCCGGCTGGTCGGCCATGATGAAGTGGCGGCTGGCGTCGACGCGGATCACCTTCACGTTCGGCAGCGGCGCGTATTCCCGCTCCCAGAGCGCCTGCGCCATCGCGGGCGGCGGGCCGCCGTCGGAATCAGTGGCGTAGAGGGCGGTGACCTGGGTGGTCATGGCGGCCAGCCCCGGACTCGCATCTGTGGTCATCACATCGGTCATGGCGGCGGCGAAGGCGTGACGGTCGGTCGCCATCGACCATTCGACGATCTGCTCGCGCGCCGTCGGATTCCTGGCGAGACCGGCCGCCGTCTGGACCTGCTGGGCGCGGAAGGCGGCCTCGTCTGCTCCGAGGATCATCGCCGAAGCCTGGGCCGCGAACGGACGAGCCTGATCGGCGGTCACGGCCGGGCCGAACATGGCGCTGTAGAACGGCAGGGCGTCGACGATCATCAACCGGCTGACACTGTCGGGATGCGACTGGGCCAGCAGCAGGCCGCTAAGCCCGCCCATCGAATGGCCGATGACGGCGGGCTGATCGAGGCCGGCCTCGGCGATATAGCGGGCCAGTTCCTCGACCTCCGGCGCGACGAAGGGACCGTCGCCGTGGCTCCAGGGCTCGCCGGCGAACCCGGCCAACTGGACCAGGTGAACACGATGGGTGGCGGCCAACCGCGCCGCCAGCGGACGCCAGACTTCGCGCGAGGACGCCAGACCGGGGATCAGGATGACGTCCGGGCCGGAGCCGATCACTTCGACCGACAGACGGTCCGAAGCGAAGGGCGCGGTCTGGATCGCGGCGGCCGGCTCGGCGCGCGCTTCGGCCGCGGAAACCGCGCCGCCGACGGCCAGAGCAGCGGCGGAGGCCAGGAACAGGGCGCGCAGGGTCGAGCGCCCGGTAATGGGACGGAGATGCAGCATTATGATGTCCTTGTAAGGTTGACCTGACGAGACGTCAGGCGTGCGGATTGTCGAAGACGTGTTCCACGGCCCGCTCGAACAGTGCGGCGATGCGGTAGGCGAGGTCGAGCGACGGGTCGTGCTTCTCGGTCTCGAGCGCGTTGACGGCCTGACGGGAGACGCCCAGCGCCTGACCCAGCTGTTCCTGAGTCCAGCCCTTGCCTGTGCGGAGTTCGCGAAGGCTGTTCTTCATCGGCCGGTGCTCTTCACGAACGGGCTGATCAGGCCGAACAGGCCCCAGAACAACGGATAGATGAGCCAGCCCGGCGCATGTGGGGCGTCGCCGTAGCTCTCCGCGAAGCCCCAGCCGCTGAACAGGGCCATGGCCAGACCGGACGCGATGACGAACCGCTTGGCGGTCAGGGCGCGCACGAACTCGTCGGCCTCGTTCATCAGCGACAGGGTAGCCCAAAGTTGTCCGGCGATGGGCGCCGCGACGCAGAGGCCCAGGACGACACCGGCCGAGGTACCGATGATCTGATCGAAGGCGCCCGTGATTGCCGCCACGTTGACCACGACATAGCCCGCCATGAACATATTGGTGCGGATCAGATAGCGTTTGTGCGCCGGATCCATTGTCTTCCACGAGGCCATCTGAGATCTCCTTTTGTAAGGCCTACCTTACACATCAATTTTGTCAGGTCAACATGACTTTTGTCAGGTCGTGCTGACACGACGCCGGGTCGCTTTGACCAAGGGCTGAGACGGTCTATCTTCGCCGCCATGCCCGCCGCCCCGCGAATATCGCCCGCCGAGGTCTTCGCTCCCGACGAATGGGCGCCGTTCCAGGCGCGCTCCGCGTGGAAAGGGCCGCTGCTGGTCGTCCATGCCTGGGGCGTCATCGCCTTGGCCGTCGCGGCGGGGGTCTGGCAGCCGATCCTGATACCGCTCTGCGTCATGATCATCGGCACGCGCCAGCTGGGCCTCGCCATCCTGATGCACGAGGCGGCGCACGGAGCGTTGGCGAAGAACCTCACGCTCAACGATTTCCTCGGCCACTGGCTGTGCGCCGTGCCGATCGGAGCGTCGCTGGACGCCTATCGCCCCTACCATCTGTCGCACCACCGGTTCGCCCAGCAGCCGGAGGACCCCGATCTGGTCCTGTCGGCGCCCTTCCCTATCTCGGGAGCCTCTTTGCGGCGCAAGATGATCCGCGACCTGACCGGCCAGACCTTCTTCAAGCAGCGGATCCTGCTGCCCCTCGCCGTCCTGCGCCAACGCTCGGCGAACGGGCAGGCCCACGACTACGACGCCATCGTCACCGGCCGCTCGGTGGCGCCCTTTCTGCTGGTCAACGCCGGCATGCTGCTGGCCTTCGGCTTCGCCGGCGTCTGGTGGGCGTATTTCGCCCTGTGGCTGCTGCCCATGGCGACCTGGTTCCCGCTCGTCACCCGCCTAAGGAACATCGCCGAACACGCCTGCGTCGAGGGCTCGGCGACCGATCCCTTCCGCGCCGCCCGCACGACCCGCGCCGGCTGGTGGGAGCGCGCCCTGATCGCCCCCTACTGGGTCAATTTCCACGCCGAGCACCACCTGTTCATGCACGTCGCCTGCTGGAACCTGCCGCGCCTGCACGAGGCGATCCGGGCGACAGGGCCCGGCGGGCGGATGGAGGTCGCGCCCGGCTATGTCAGCGTGCTGCGTCAGGCGGCGTCCGGACGGGTAGCTGAGGCTGCGTGACCATCACCGACCCCGCCGCCTTCATCCTGGCCAACACCCGGCTTCAGGCCGTGCCGCATGCGCCTGAGATCTCGCTGTGGCTGGCCGACGAGATCACCCCGATCTGGAAACTGACGGAGGAGGAACTGGGCGAACTGGGCCTGCCGCCGCCGTTCTGGGCCTTCGCGTGGTCGGGCGGACAGGGGTTGGCGCGCTGGGTGCTGGACAATCCGCAGACATTCGCCGGCAAGACCGTGGTCGACTTCGCCACCGGATCAGGACTGGTCGGCGTCGCGGCCATGAAGGCGGGCGCGTCGCGCGTGCTCTGCGCCGACATCGACCCCTTCTGCGAGGCGGCCGTCGCCCTGAACGCCGAGGCCAACGGCGTGACTCTGTCCTTCACCGGTGCGAACCTGCTGGACGCCCGGCCGCCCGAGGCCGACATCCTTTGCGCTGGCGACGTCTGCTACGAGAAGCCTATGACCGAGCGGGTCATGGCCTGGCTGAGACAGGCGCGGTCGCAGGGATCGCAGGTCTTCATCGGCGATCCGCACCGGACCTATTTCCGCACCGACGGCCTGACCCACCTGGCCGAGTACCAGGTGCCGACGACGCGCGAGCTCGAGGACTTCGCCATCAAGCGCAGTTCCGTCTTCTCGCTGGATTGATCGCGGCCACGCTTGGTCGAAACGGCGTCCGGCCCCATCTTGAGGCCATGAGATCCGCGGCCCTGATCCTGCTGTCCGTCCTGTCCGCCGGGACCGCCTCGGCCCAGACCTATGCGCCGGGCCAGCCCTATGTCGGCGATCCGATGGCCGACCGGCTGCGCTTCCGGATGGAGACCCAGCGGCTGCAGTCCGAACAACAGGCCGCCTATGCCCGACAGCAGCAGTTGAACGCCCGCCTGACCGAGGCGGAAATCCGCGCCCAACGTCAGCCTGAGCCTTACATCCCTCTGGTCGATGTCCCGCCCTCTCCCGACGCCCGGCGACAGGCGCGCGAGGCGGCGACGGCACGGCGGGAGGCGGTGTCTTCCGGTGTCGGCCAGATCGACGACTGGCTCGCGCGTTCCCCTCGCTAAGCTTGCATCCCTTCCCCTCCCCCTGCGTTCCGGCCTAGCTTGAGCGGGACATTCAGGAGGCGGCGATGCGGTGGCAGGGCGGACAGCGGGGCGGCGGGATCGAGGACCGCCGCGGCATGGGCGGCGGCGCGGCCGCAGGCGGGGGCATCGGTGTGCTCGTCCTCGCGGCCATCGGCTATTTCGTCTTCGGCATCGATCCCTCGACGACCCAGCAGGTCGCCTCGACCTTCGGCCAGGCCGGCGCTTCGCAGGAGGGGATGCAAGGAACGCCGGAGGATCAGGCCGGTCTGTTCGTCGACATCGTCGGCAAGAACATCAACGACGTCTGGGCGACCAAGCTCGAAGGGTATCGGCCGCCGGACAACATCGTCCTCTATACGCAAGGAACACCCACGGGCTGCGGCTTCGGCCAGTCGGCGATGGGGCCCTTCTATTGCCCGACGGATCGTCAGGTCTATCTGGACCTCGCCTTCTGGCAGGAGATGGAGACACAGCTGGGGGCCTCGGGCGCCGACTTCGCCCGCGCCTATGTTCTGGCCCACGAGATCGGCCACCACGTCCAGACTCTGACCGGCGCATCCGAACAGGTGCAACGGGCGCAGCAGAGCGCCTCGTCCGAGGCCGAGGGCAACCGCTACTCCGTGGCGCTCGAGCTCCAGGCCGACTGCTACGCCGGGGTCTGGGCCGCTAACGCGGCCTCGGTTTCCGGCGGCGAGGTCGCCGTGGAACAGGGCGATCTGGAAGAGGGGCTGCGCACCGCCGCGGCCATCGGCGACGACACCCTGCAGCGCCGCTCGGGCGGTCAGGTCAGCCCGGAAAACTTCACCCACGGCTCGTCGGCCCAGCGGATGGAATGGCTTCAGCGTGGCTACCAGTCGGGCGATCCCGCGAGTTGCGACACCTTCCAGGGTCTGTAGCCCCTGCAAAAGGGCGAGCTTGACCGCTTGTTGCATCGCACACGGCGCGGCATGGTCGCGCCGTGAACGCGCCCGCCCTGACCATGCCTGAAATCGTCTCCCCCGCCGCCAGTCTGCGCGCGGCGCGACGGATCGTGGTCAAGGTCGGGTCGTCGCTGGTGGTGGATGCGAAGGCGCCCGCGACCGTGTGGCTGGCGGGGCTGGCCGCCGACATCGCCGCGCTGAGGGCGCAGGGACGACAGGTCGTGGTCGTGTCTTCCGGCGCCGTCGCGCTCGGCCGGGGGCGGCTCGGGCTGGAAAAGAACGCGCGACTCGATGAGAAACAGGCGGCCGCCGCCGTCGGGCAATCCTTGCTGATGCAGGCCTGGGAGGCGGCGCTGGCCGGCGCGGGCCTGACGCCCGGACAGGTGCTACTGACCCGCGACGACACCGAACGCCGCCGACGCTGGCTGAACGCCCGGGCGACGCTGGAGGCCCTGCTCAAGCTCGGCGTCGTGCCTGTGGTCAACGAGAACGACACCGTCGCCACCGAGGAAATCCGCTACGGCGACAACGACCGGCTGGCGGCGCGGACGGCGCAACTGGTTCGCGCGGACTTGCTGATCCTGCTGTCGGACGTGGATGGTCTGTACACGGCCGATCCGCGTCGCAACCCGACAGCGAAGCATCTGCCGCTGATCGAAAGTCTGGGGCCCGAGATCCTCGCCATGGCCGGCGGGGCCAACGCGGACGCCGCGGTGGGCACCGGCGGCATGGCGACCAAGCTGGAGGCGGCCCGGATCGCCCGCTCGGCAGGATGCGCGACCCTGATCGTCTCGGGGCTGGAGGCGCGGCCCCTGAGCGCGGTCGCGGGGGGCGCACGGGCCAGCCTGATCACGGCGCCCGCGACGCCCCTGCAGGCCTACAAGTCGTGGATCGCCGGCAGTCTCGAGTCTGCCGGGTCGCTGACCGTGGACGAAGGCGCAGCCCAGGCCCTGGCGCATGGACGCAGCCTGCTGGCCTCGGGCGTGAAACGGGTCGAGGGCCGGTTCGACCGGGGCGACTGCGTGCGCGTGGTCGGCGCAGGCGGCGCGGTGCTGGGCGTGGGGCTGGCCGCCTATGCGGCCGAGGAAATGGACCGGATCCGGGGCCGTCACTCGGGCGAGATCGAAGACCTCGTGGGCTACAAGGGGCCGGGCGTGGCGATTCATCGCGACGACTTGGTGCTGCACGGATGAGCGATCTGGACACGGCGATGCTGGCGCGCGGGCGGCGCGCACGCGCGGCGGCGGACGCCGTCCGGCTGGCTTCGGCAAAGATGCGGTCGGCGGCCCTCATGGCCATTGCGGCGGCGCTTCGGGTACGGGCCGACGACATTCTGACGGCCAATGCCCGCGACATCGCGCGAGCCCGGGCAAACGGCATGGCCGAGGCCCAGATCGACCGACTGGCCCTGACGCACACCCGCGTCGAGGCCATGGCGGTGGCGGTGGACGAGGTGGCGGCCTTCCCCGATCCGCTGGGCGTCGAGACCGCCCGCTGGACCCGGCCGAACGGGCTGGATTTCGCGCGCGTGCGGACGCCGATCGGCGTGCTGGCCATCATCTACGAGAGCCGGCCCAATGTGACGGCGGACGCGGCGGCCCTGTGTATCCGGTCGGGCAATGTCGCCATCCTGCGCTGCGGGTCGGACTGTCTCGACAGTTCGCTGGCGATTCACGCGGCGGTCGTCGAGGGACTGGCGGCGGCGGACCTGCCGGAAGACGCGGTGCAGTTGGTCGACACGCCGGACAGGGCGGCGGTCGGGGCGTTGCTGACCGGGCTGGACGGCTCCATCGACCTTCTGATCCCGCGCGGCGGCAAGAGTCTGGTCGCACGGGTGCAGGCGGAGGCGCGTGTCCCCGTGCTGGGGCATCTGGAGGGGATCAACCACACCTATCTGCACGCCTCGGCCGAGGTCGGGATGGCCCGGGACGTGGTCGTGAACGCCAAGATGCGGCGTGTTTCCGTGTGCGGATCGACTGAGACGCTTCTGGTGGATCGGGCGGCAGCCGAACGGCTGTTGCCAGCCGTGGCCGAGGCGCTGATCGCGGCCGGATGCGAACTGCGCGGCGATGCGGAGGCCAGGACCATGGTCCCGGCGATGACGGCGGCCTCCGACGACGACTGGGGGCATGAGTTCCTGGCGCCGATCCTGGCGATCAGGCTGGTCGACGGGCTGGACGCGGCGGTGGAACACATCCGCACGCACGGCTCGGGCCATACCGACGCCATCGTGGCCGAGGACGAGGCGGCGGCGGCGGCCTTCCTGAACCGCGTCGACAGCGCCATCCTGCTGTGGAACGCCTCGACCCAGTTCGCGGACGGCGGCGAGTTCGGCTTCGGCGGAGAGATCGGCATCTCCACCTCGCGCCTGCATGCGCGGGGGCCGGTGGGGGCGGAACAGCTGACCAGTTACAAATACGTCGTGCGCGGAACGGGTCAGACCCGGCCCTGACCGATGGTCAGATCCAGAGGGCGGGAGGCGTGCAGACGCCCACCGCCGAGATCGAGCACCATCCGACGCCCGGCGAAGGCCTCCATGCCGACGAGGGCGGCGGGGAAGCCCGGCAGGGGAACGTCGGCGTAAATCGGCGTGTCGGCGTCACGATAGATCTGGTCGCCGACGGTGATGGTCCGTGACCGGACGACCTGCGAGTCGATGGAGCCGCCCAGAACGATACTGGCGCCCCGTTCCGACGGACGCCCATCCAGCAAACCCAGGTTCCCGGCCGCCTCGCGCGACAGGGCCAGCAAGGCCGAGGCTCCGGTGTCGACGACGGCCCGGATGGTCGCGCCCTCGACGGTGACCTCGGTCGTCAGGGCTCCGTTCGCCCTCGAGACCGGGATGGCTGCGACGTCCGCGGGCAGGACATGGCCCGTGCGCGGCAGGAACCGCATCCGGCGTTCCTCCGTGTCCAGTTCGAGCACCGTCTGGCCCAGCAGATCCTGACCGAGGATCAAAGGGGCGCCCAGCCCCTCTCCCACAGCCAGCGGACCCAGCGACAGGATGGCCGCGCGCAAGGCCTCGATCCGCATGCCTCCGACCGTGACGTCGAGCGTCACCCCCCGCCCCATCTGCGCCCCGCCGCCGACCCCGTAGGCCACGAGCGGAATGTCGAAGGCCTGGGTCAGGCCTAGACTCTGGAACAGGCCGCGATCGATGACCGAATACTGGGCCCCGGAATCGACCAGGGCGCGGACCGGCCGGCCGGCGACGGTGACCCGGACGGTCGGCACCGAGGCGCGGCGCTCATCGTAGGGCAGCCAGCCGCTCGATTCCTCCGGGCCGAAGGCGACGCGGGGATCGCGCCACAGCACATGATCCCTCAACCACCACGCCCCGCCGAGGCCGACGGCGACGAGGGCGACGCGGGACAGGAGGGCGCGGCGGTTCATGTCCTGACAGTGGGGACGGGTTGCGGCCCTGTCGAGGCGCAGCGGCGTCGCAATTCCCCGCTGCGTCCCCGGGGAGAGAGCGCAACCCGACTTCGGAAATTCGAGTCCAGATAGTCCATAGAGTCCCGTTGGTCCGGACTTCAAAACACCGTCCAAAGCGTCCAATGCGTCCGAAGCGTTCGCCCATGGTGGTCCTCTCCGCGCGAAAGGGACCAGTATGGGGGCGCTTGAGGGGGTGATGGATAGAAGGGCTCTCGTTAGAGCCGGGCGTTGATTTCAAAGGCGGATTCAGATGATCCGTTGATGGGTATCGCGTTGCCTTCTCCCGCAAGGGGAGAAGGACTCTAGACCTCGAACCGCACGCCCTGGGCCAGAGGCAGGGCCGAGGAGAAGTTCACCGTCTGGGTCTGGCGGCGCATATAGGCTTTCCAGGCGTCGGAGCCCGACTCGCGGCCGCCGCCGGTCTCCTTCTCGCCGCCGAAGGCCCCGCCGATCTCGGCGCCCGAGGGGCCGATATTGACGTTGGCGATGCCGCAGTCCGAGCCCCAGGCCGACAGGAAGGCCTCTGCCTCACGGACGCTGTCGGTGAAGACGCAGCTCGACAGGCCCTGGGGCACGGCGTTCTGCATCGCCACGGCTTCGTCGAAGTCTTTCCATGTCAGGACATAGAGGATCGGCGCGAAGGTCTCGTGCTGCACCACGTCGCTCTGGGTCGGCATGCGGACGATGGCGGGGCGGACGTAAGCGCCGTCGCGCGTCCCGCCGACGACGATCTGACCGCCCTGCTCCACCGCCTGTTCGAGGGCGCGATCAAAGCCGTTCGCGGCCTCCTCATCGATCAGCGGACCGACGAGCACGCCATCCTCGCGCGGATCGCCGATAGGCAGGGTGGCGTAGGCCTTCGCCAATCGTTCGATCAGAGCCCCGGCGACATCCTCGTGCACCAGCAGGCGACGCAGGGTCGTGCAGCGCTGGCCGCAGGTGCCGACGGCGGAGAAGGCGATGGCGCGAACGGCCATGTCCATGTCGGCCGAGGGCGTGACGATCATGGCGTTGTTGCCGCCGAGCTCCAGCAACGACCGGCCCAGCCGTCCGGCGACGGTCGTGGCGACCGCCTTGCCCATCCGGGTCGAACCGGTGGCGGAGACGAGGGCGACACGCGGATCGGCGGCCAAGGTCTCGCCGATCTCGCGGCCGCCGACGAGAAGCTGGACCAGACCCTCGGGCGCATCGCCGAACCGGGAGAAGGCGCGCTGCATCACCGCATGGGTGGCGATGGCGGTCAGGGGCGTTTTCTCCGACGGCTTCCAGATCACCGGATCGCCGCAGACCAGGGCCAGGGCCGCGTTCCAGGCCCAGACGGCGACCGGGAAGTTGAAGGCCGAGATGACCACGACCGGTCCCAGCGGCTGCCAGGTCTCGCGCATGTGGTGGCCGGGGCGTTCGCTGGGCAGCGTCAGGCCATAGAGCTGGCGCGACAGGCCGACGGCGAAGTCGCAGATGTCGATCATCTCCTGAACCTCGCCGAGACCTTCCGAAGTGACCTTTCCGGCCTCGAGGGTGACCAGCATGGCGAGATCGTCCTTCGACGCGCGCAGTTCCTCGCCCAGCAGGCGGACCAGTTCGCCGCGTCGGGGGGCCGGGATGCGGCGCCAGGCGTCGAAGGCGACGGTCGCAGCGGCCAGTGCGGCTTCGGTCGCGACGGCGTCGGCGGCCAGAACCCGCTCCCCCGTCGAGCCGTCGATGGGCGAGCGGGTCGTCATCCCTGAGAGATCGAAGGTCGCCTCGGAGACGCCGAGGCGGGTCAGGATGGAGCGGGCGTCTGCAGCTGCGGTCATGTCGCGTCATAGACGAGACCCTCTCCCGGTGGGAGAGGGCTTGAGGCTCGGAGAGCGGAGCGACCCGCCAGCCGAAAGGATGAGGGACGGACGGCGCGAGGTCGGACACATCCGACCCTCACCCGATCGCGCAAGAACGACGCCCTTGAGGGGCGCCGTGCGCGATCTCCCTCTCCCACCGGGAGAGGGAGACCTTCAGCGGTTACCAGCGGCGACCGTCGCGGTCCCAGCGTTCGTCGCGCAGGTTGCGTTCGATGCGATCGAGGCGGTCCTGCAGGTCGCGGCGTTCCCAGCGGGACAGGCCGTCGCGGCGGTAGCGCCATTCGACCCGCTGATACTCTTCCAGCTGGTAGCGGAGGCTCTGGGCCTCGCGGCGGCTGATGCGGCCGCTGTAGGCGGCGCGGTCGATGCGCTGGGACAGACGCGCCTGGTCGCCGTTCAGGCCGCCGCCGTTCCAGCCGCCATTGTAGCCGCCGTCGTGGTTCTGGCCGTAGCCGCCACCGCGGTCGCCGTGGCCTCGGCCGTAGTCTTGCGCCATCGTCGGGGTCGCGATCGCGACCGCCGACGCGGCCAGCAGAGAAAGCAGGGCTTTCTTCGTCAGGGCGGTCGTCATGATCTTCTTCCTTCAATCTCGGCCCGGGGGTGGGCTGCGAGGTGAAGAAAAACATTTCGAAGCTGACACACGTCTGAGCCGGCTGTTGTGAAACAGTCAGGTTGATGAACGGCCACGCTTGATGCCCGCGCTTCGGCGTCGGTCTGTCCGTTCAACGGGCTGCGGGCCGAAGTCCGTCGCATCTTCATTCCTGCTTCACCCTCTTGCGAAACCGGGCGTCAACGGCGCGTCCCCCATTGTGGGGTGGAACGGGTGAGGACGACGATGGCGCGCGCGCAATTCCAGAAAGGCCAGAAGGTCTGGGTCGAGTGCGTCGGCGCATGGGCCCAGATCGAGAAGGTCCAGCCCGTCTGGGCCAAGGGCTTCGAGGAACCGGTCAAGGTCACCTATGACGTCGGGCTGGGGCGCGAATTCCAGGCGAGCGAACTCATGCTGCCCGCCGAGGACGACGCCGGCGCGGATGTCAGCGAATGGCGGCTGCTGCGCGCCCGCAACAAGTGGCAGCAGGCCGAGGACGTGCCGCACCACCCCTGCCCGGGCACCTATCCCGTAGTGGTCACCGATCCGGCGGACTGGGGCGGCTGGCGCGTGCCCGGGGCCGAATACGACCGCGATCCCCAGCGGATCGAGTTCCAGGCGCGCCTGATCGCCGCCGCGCCGAAGCTGATGGAACTGGCCCGGAAGCTGGTCGACACGGTCGCGGAAAGCCCCGAAGACGCGCCGCCGGAGACCCTGGCCCTGGCCCGTCAGGCGCGCGACGTCCTGAAGTCCGTGACCGAGGTTCTGGCCCCCGCGCCGGAAGCGTCGGCGCCCGCGCAACGCGCGCGCGCCGCGTAGAAGAGTTTCGTTAACCAAACCTCGACAGGATTCCGCGACGCAGCCTAGATTCCCAAGTGTCGTCGAATCGCCCAACGCCTGACCCTGCCGCCCCGGCCGGGACGCCGCGAGCATGTCCGGGAGAGAGATTTGCGGGGCGCCGATCGCCGCATTCAAGGGCCGGGACGACGGGCGCAGGACCGTCCCGAAGGCTTGCCGACATGGGGCCGGGTACTGGTTCTCGCCCTGACGCTGGGCCTCGCGATCTATGTCGTCCTGTTCGCGCGCGAGAGCACGCGCCCCGCGCGCGAGGCGGCGGTGCTGAAGGTCGAGGCCCTGCGGCGCGACGCAGACCTGGGCGCCGCCCTGCTGGACGCCAGACTGGCCAAGGCGAAGGTGGGATTGAGCGTCGCCGCGCAACGTCTGAGAACCGACGCCGGCCGCCCGCTGGACGCTCTTGAGGCCGCGCGCATCGCCGCGCCGGATAGCGCCTTTGCGGTGATCGACACCGGCGGCGTCGCCACCGCGGCGGTCGGCGCCAGTCCCGAAGAGTTCCGACCGCTGGCGGCCGCCCCCGCGACCGCCGCGCCCCGGGCGACGCGGGATCGCAGAGCCATCCTGTCGACCGCATCACAGGCCCCGGGGCTGGTCGCGCTGACCCCCGTCGCGGACGACGCCGGCCTGCGCACCCTGGTCGTGTCGCCGACCGAGGGCCTGATCGCGGGCGCAGCCGGCGTCTCGTTGAAGGACCGGCTTGGCGTCGAGTTGTCGGCCCTGACCGCGACCGAAGACGCCGTTCACGGCGCACCCCGCCCCGGCGAGGCCATCGAAGCGACCTCCGCGCCTGTCGGCGACAGCGGACTGGCGGTCGTGGCCTGGCGACCGGAGACGACCGGCGCCGCCGCCATCATCAGCGACCTGTGGCTGCTGATCGCACCCCTGGGGCTCGGCGTCCTGGTGCTGGGCCTGGCCTTGCTGCAGCGATGGCGACAGTCACGCGCCTCCAAGGCCTGGGCGGAGACCGAGCACCGGTTCCGCGTCGCCGTCGAGGCGGCGCGTTGCGGCGTCTGGGAATGGGATCTCAACGAAGGAGAGGTCGTCGTTTCCGACTTCATGGCGGAACTGCTGGGCCTGCCTGGCGGCGGATCGGTCAGCGCCGAGGCGGTGATGGAGCGAATCCATCCCCGCTATCGCGATCTGGTGGAACACGCGCTGCGCCAGGCCTCGACCTTCGGCGCCTTCGAGGTGACCTTCCCCGTGCCGCTGTCCGGCGGCGGCGCACGCTGGATCGACGCCCGGGGTCAGGCGCGAGGCGCTCGGGGCGAGGAGGGTTTCAGCATGATCCTCGGCGTCGCCCTGGACATCACCGAGGCGCGCCGCGCCAAGGCCCAGGCCCAGGCCGCCGAGAACCGGCTGCGTGACGGTATCGAGAGCGTCTCCGACGCCTTCGTCCTGTTCGACAAGCACGGCCGCCTGATCCTGTGGAACCAGGCCTTCAAGGATGCCTTCGGCTTCGCCGACGAGGCGGTTCGCAAGGGCGCCATGAAGGACGAGCTGAACCGCATCGCCGCCCTGGCCATCAAGGAGGAACGACCGTCCGCCGAGGGCCGCGCCGGCGCCCGCGAGGTCGAGCTCTACGACGGCCGGGTTCTGCAGCTCAGCGAACGGTTCACCGGCGACGGCGGCACCGTGGTCACCGCCGCCGACGTGACGGCCATCCGGCGTCAGGAACTGGAGCGCCAGCGGGCCGCCGACAATCTGCGCACCATGGTCGACCAGCTTGAGACCAGCCAGGAGAAGCTCAGCCTTCTGGCCCGCAAATACGAGATCGCCATGACCCGGGCCGAGGCCGCCAACCAGGCCAAGTCCGAGTTCCTGGCCAATATGTCCCACGAGCTGCGCACGCCTCTGAACGCCATCAACGGCTTCTCGGAGATCATGGCCGGCGAGATGTTCGGGCCTCTGGGCGACGCGAAATACAAGGGCTACGCCGCCGACATCCTGAAGTCGGGCCAGCATCTGCTCAGCCTGATCAACGACATCCTCGACATGGCCAAGATCGAGGCGGGCAAGATGACCCTGCACTACGAGCCGGTCGATCTGACCGAGGTCTGCGAGGACGCCATCCGCCTGATGCGCGGCAAGGCGCAGGACTCGGGCCTGACCCTGTCGCTACAGGCGCCGGACCTGCCCGAGATCGACGCCGACTATCGCGGGCTGAAGCAGGTCATGCTGAACCTGATCTCCAACGCGGTAAAGTTCACGCCGGAGGGCGGCGAGATCACCGTGTCGCTGCACACGCTGGGGGATCGCGTGCGGATCGCCGTCACCGACACCGGCATCGGCATCGCCGCCCAGGACCTGGCCCGCCTGGCCCAGCCGTTCGAACAGGTCGAGGGCCAGCATTCCAAGACGACCCAGGGCACCGGCCTCGGTCTGTCCCTGACCAAGGCCCTGATCGAGCTGCACCAGGGCCAGATGCTGATGGAGAGCGAGCCGGGCGTCGGCACCACCGTCAGCTTCGACATCCCGATGAAACGCCCCGGCGCATCGGTCGAACAGGCCCGGGCCGCCTAGAGCCTGATCGGCAGAGGTGGAATCGCTTCGCGATTCCACTGACGTCGTGAATCAGGCTCCAGATTCAAGTGAGAGCATGATTCACGCTCCATGTCGGACCCGCGAAGCGGGTCCACCAGAAACGATCATGCTCTAGCGTCAGCCCCAGGGTCTGCCCCGGAAAAGCGCCAGCGACTTCCCGGTCGGATCGGGCTTCAGAATCGGGACCCACGGTTCCAGGATCACCACGGCGATGACCGCCAGAGCGACGGCGATCACACCGATCCAGAACCATTCCTGAATGCGAAAGCGCTGCATCGATCCCCCCGGATTGCCGTTGTATCCGCAGGCTTTTCCGATGATTTCAGACGCAAAGCCACCCCTGATTGATCGCGGGCTCTACTTCGCGCGTGGGTTTCCACCCCTGTCTCCATGACCGGCGGATCCGCCCCGGCCACGACTGAGGATCTGGGCGAAGGCGGCCCGGTCGGCCGGCTCAAGCGTGCCCATGATGGCCAGGGTGTCGGCCTCCAGCCGACGACGGCCGCGGATCTCGGCGTCGCGCGACTGGTCGAGCAGTCGTTCGACGACCGCCGCGTCATAGGGCTCTGCGCCGGCGGCGGCGATGGCCTGACGGCGGGCCTCGCGCGCCTGCTGGAAGTCCGGGCGGGCGGCGAGACCGGCGTCCCGCAGCGACTGTCGCACGCGAACACGGACTTCCGGGCTGAGCGCGGCCACGAGTTCTCGCGGCGAGCCGCGATGCTCGTCCTTGTCCTTGCCGTCCATGCGGCCTTCGATCCGCTCCTGCCCCGTCAGGGCGGTGTAGGCGGCGGTCGCGGCGAACAGGTTCACCGCCATCGAGGCGGCCAGGGCGACGCCGAGAACGATGGCGAGGGTGCGCGTGTTCATCCGAGCACCTCGGTCTCGTCGAACCCGCCGAGCATGGCCTGATCCAGCACGGCGTCGGCCTGGGCCTGGGTCGCCAAATGGCCGCCCAGGTTCGCGCCGAACACCACGCCGGCGCAGGCGGCGGCGGCCCAGCCGGCCCCGCCGATCCACAACAGCTTCCGCAAGCCCGGCCAGGCGGCGCGCGCCCTGACCGAGGCTGCGGCGATGACGCGGTCCCGCAACGCCATGGACACAACGGGATTGGGCGAGGCGAACAGGGCGGCGTCGGTCTGGCGCGCGTCGAACAGGGCGCGTTCGGCCTCCAGCGGATGGGCGTCGATCCAGGCGCGCGCGGCGTCGCGCTCGCTCCCGGGCCAGCGACGGACATCGCCGCCAAAGGCGTCAGCCAGTTCGCCGAAACGCGTCTCGTCCATGCGTTCGGGTTTCATCCTCGTCCTCCTTCGACCGCCGGCCCGGCGCCGGGGGCCAGATGCGCCAGTGTCTGTCTCAGGGTCCTGCGACCCCGCGACAGCAGGCTTTCCAGCGCCTCGATACTGACCGACATCAGGCCGGCGGCCTCGATATTGGTCAGCTCCTGATAGTGACACAGCACGATGGCCTCACGCTGGCGCTGCGGCAGGGCGGCGAGCGCCCGGTCCACCTGCGCGCCCAGCTGGGCCGTCATGATCCCGCGATCCGGCGCCGGCCCGTCGTCGGGCCGGTCCGGAGATATCTCGCTCGGAACCTCGCGCCGCCGACGCAGGCGATCGTAGCAGAGGTTCAGGGCCACCCGGTGCAGCCAGGTGTCGAACTTCGCCTTGCCCGGCGTCCAGCGGGGGGCCTGCTTCCAGGCGCGCAGTATCGCATCCTGGGCGACGTCCTCGGCCTCGACGGGATCGCCCAGCATCCGCTGCGCCAGGGCCAGCATGCGCGGAAGCTTCCTCGCGACCATGGCCTGAATGGCTGCGGGATCGCCCTGACCCACGCGGCGCACCAGATCCTCGTCGGGGTCGACGACAGAAGCCAAGCGGTCCCTTTCCCGACGAACGGACAGGCGGGACGGCCATGCGATCGCGACCGTCCCCACCGTCCTACTCCGAAGCGGGCGCCGAAGGCGACTGTTGAGCGGGACCGCGACGGCCCATGCGACCGCCACGGCCCTCTCCACGCTGGTCGCGCATGGCCTGACGGGCCGCGGTGCGTTCCTCGGCGGTGATGAAGCCGTCATGGTTCGCATCGAGCCGGTCGAAACGGGCCGTGAGCCGGGTCTGCACAGCGGCGATGGTCAGCGGGGCCCGCGCCTCGGCGCCCTGCCCCCGTTCGCCGCCGCCGTGTCCGCGGCCACGACCCCAGCCCGCCCCGGGACCGCGATGACCGCCCTGTCTCACGCCGTGCCCGGCCCGTTCGCCGCGCATCTCGCGTGCCGCAGTGAACTCCTCGCGGCTGACTGCGCCGTTGCCGTCCTTGTCGAGCGTCTCGAAGCGGGCCGAGGCGCGCTGGTTGCGGCGGGTGTCGATGCCCGACTGGCGTTCCTCGGCGCTGATCGAACCGTCGCGGTTGGCGTCGATCGCGGTCAGGCGCGCGATGCGGCCGTCGACGAACTCTGCGCGGCTGATACGACCGTCGCCGTCGGCGTCTGCACGAACCGCGCGCGGAGCCTGTTGGGCCAGGGCGGAGCCGGCGGTCAGGACGGCCAGAACGGCGGCGGCGCCGGCGGCCAGGGTAGATTTCCTCATGCGTTCATCTCCGATTGGACGGGTCGTTCAAAACGCCCGCAAGACCCCTGTCTTGAAGGTGAAACGCGCGAGCGCGAACTATCCGTCGCGGGCCTTCGGGAGCACCTTTTCGAACGCCTTGCGGGCGTCCTTCCGGACCCTTTCGAGACGATGCCGCAGGGCGGGAAAATCCTTCTCTCCCGCCGCCTCGGCCAGACGGGTGCGGAAGGTTTCCGACTCGGCCTCGGGGTCGCCCTTGTCGTCGAAGGCGCAGGCCAGAAGCTGGGCCAGGGCCTGATGCAGGACCCATGTCGTCTTCAGCGCCGGATCCTTAGCCAGCTGGTCCAGGATGGAGACGCTGAGCGCCTCGCCCGTCGTCGCCGCCTGCAGCTGACGGAATTGACCGACGAATTCGGCGTCGACCAGACCGCCGGGCGCCAGCTTCAGGTCCCAGAACCCCCTGGCCGGCCGTTCGCGATCCATCAGGTCGCGCATCGCCCGCACGTCGCCGGCCGTATCCACACCGGGTCGCGGACGTCGCAGGGCCGCCTCGATGGCCGCAGACACATCCGCGCCGAACGTCGGATCGCTGGCCCACGCGACGCGCGCGCGGGTCAGGGCCATGAACTCCCACGTCGCGGCCTCGCCCTCGTAATAGGCCTCGAACCCCGACAGAGGCACCGACACCGGCCCCTTGGATCCCGAGGGCCTCAGCCGCATGTCGACCTCGTACAGCCCGCCTTCGGCCGTGTGCGCAGACAGGGCCGAGATCAGCCGCTGGGTGAAACGGACGTAAAAGACATCGGGCGACCAGCCCTTCGTGGCCGAAACCGCGTCCGACGGCGCGCCGTAGACGGTCATCAGGTCGAGGTCCGAGCCCGCGGTCATCTCGCGCGACCCCGCCTTGCCGAGGGCGATGACGGCCACGGCGCCGGGCATGACGCCGGCCAATCGCTCCGTCTCGGTCAGGGCGGCGGCCGACAGGGTGCGCATGACCGCGTCGGCGAGGTTGGTGAATCCCTTGCCCGCCGCCTCCGGTCCCACCCGGCCGCTGAGGGTCTGCATGCCGATGCGGAAGGCCTGTTCGCGATGCAGGCGACGCACGGCGTTCATCGCCCCCTCGAAATCGCCGGCGCCTTGCGCCTCCTCGGCCATCTGGTCGAACAGGCCGGTGTTGACGCCGAGTTCGGTCTCGAACCGCGCGTCCAGCATGGAATCCAGCGCCGCCGGATAGCGGCCCAGGGTCCGGGCCAGACGCGGCGCGAAGGCCATCACGCCGACGATCCGCTCGAACAGCTCCGGCTGGTTCAGGAACAGGGCCTGGACCTGAACCCCTGCCGACAGGCCTGCGAAGAAGACCGAGAACCGCTTGAACGCGGCATCGGCCGCGCCGGTTCGGGCCAAGGCCGTCAGCAGCCGGGGCGCCAGTCGGGTGAACAGTTCGCGGCCCCGCACCGACCGCGTCGCCGAAATACGGCCGTGGTGCCAGGAGCGGATCGTGTCGGCGACCGCGCCCGGATCGGAGAAGCCCATCCGCCCCAGCGTCGCCAAGGTCTCAGGATCGTTGTCGACGCCGGTGAAGACCAGACTGCCGAACGGCGAGGACAGTTCCTCCTCGCCCTCGAACAGGGCCCCGTAGCGCTGGTTGACCCCGATCAGGATAGCCTCGACCGACGCGTCGAAGGCGGCCAGATCCCCCTGTCCAGCCAGCGCCGCGACCGCCACACGGCGCACGGGATCGGCGGGAAGGATGTGGGTCTGTTCGTCTTCCAGCATCTGCACTCGATGCTCGAGGCCGCGAAGCGCGATGTAGGCCTCCGTCATCTCGGCGGCGACCTCGGCCGGCAGGTGGCCCTTCTCGACCAGGGCCGCCAGCGCGTCGACGGTTCGGGGACTGCGCAACGACGGATCGCGGCCGCCGAGGATCAGTTGCTGGGTCTGGGCGTAGAATTCGATCTCGCGGATGCCGCCGCGACCGAGCTTCAGATTGGCGCCCGCCGCCTCCATTCCCTCGCCGGTCTTGTGGACGTGGATTTGTCGCTTGATCGACTGGATGTCGAGCACGGCCTGATAGTCGAGGCTGCGACGCCAGACGAAGGGGGTCAGGGCCTTCAGGAACTCGGTCGCCGCGCCGAAATCGCCGCAGATGGCGCGGGCCTTGATGAAGGCCGCACGCTCCCAGTTCTGGCCGACGCTCTCGTAGTAGTCGAGCGCCATGGGCACGGTGACGACGGGCGGCGTCGAGGACGGATCGGGACGCAGGCGCAGGTCGACGCGGAAGACGTAACCGTCAGCGGTGCGCTCGCTGAGCAGGCTCGCCACCCCCTGCGCCACCCGGTTCATCGTCCCTTGCGCCTCCGTCCCCTCGGCGAGGACGGGCGCGAGCCGCTCCGGATCGAAGAACAGGCTGAGATCGATGTCGGAGGAATAGTTGAGCTCGAACGCTCCGTGCTTGCCCATCGCCAGTCCGAACAGGCCGGGGATCGGGCCGCGCGTGTCGTCGGCGGCGGTCAGAAGCTTGCCGCGCCGACGCAGGTCCTCGGCCACGCCGGACAGGGCCGCACGCGAGGCGACGTCGGCGAAACGGCTCAACGCCCCGGTGACCTGATCCAGATCCCACACACCACCGAGGTCTGCCACCGCCGTCAGCAGATGCAGCTCCGCCTTCAGCCTCCGCAGAGGCGAGCGCATGTCGTCCGCGCCGCCGGTCAGGGCGATGGTCCGGGCCGCGATGTCCTCGAGCCGCACATCGGGCGCGTCGGTCAGGATGGCGTGCAGCGTCTCGGGCCAGCGTCGCGCCAGACCGAACAGATAGGGCGAGGCAGCGAATACGGGGGCCAGCGCAGGCCAGGCAGCGTCCAGCGTCGCGCCCCAGCAGGCCTCCACCGCACTGGCCGACAACCGCTCGCGGGCGCGTCCGGCCGCCTCGGCATCGACCACCGGTCCGCAGGCCGCCAGAAGTTCGCCCAGTGGCGTGTCGCTCATCCTTCGTTCGCCGGCGGCAGGACGAGGGCGACACGTAGCCCCGGCCCGGACTCGCCATAGGCGCCGGGGCCCTCGTCGAGCTGGATGCGGCCGAGGTGGGCCTCCATCACGGCGCCGACCAGCGACAGGCCCAGACCCGACCCGGCCTCGGTGCGGCTGTTGTCGAGGCGCACGAACCGCTCGATGACCCGTCCGCGATCCTCTTCCGGCACGCCCGGTCCGGTGTCGGTGACGGAGAATTCGATCTCGCCCGACGACCGCCGCCGCGCGCGCAGCATGACGGCCCCGCCGACCGGGGTGTATTTGATGGCGTTGTCGATGACGTTGGCCAGGGCCTGGGCCAGGAACGGCCGGGCCCCCTCGATCATCAGGCCGCGCTCGATCTCGGCGGAGAAGTCGAGTCCCTTGTCCTCGGCGGCGGGCTCGTACAGTTCGGCCATGTCGGCGGCCAGGTCGGCGGCGTCGAACACGGCGGCGTCCGGGACGCGTCCCGCCGCGGCCTGCAGTCGGGCGATGGCGAGGACGGTGTTGAAGGTCTTCAGAAGCGTGTCGGCCTCGTCCAGCGCGACCTGAAGCGCGTCGGCGCCGTCGATCCGGCCGCTTTCGGCGTCGATCAGCGCGACTTCCAGCTTGGCCCGCATCCGGGTCAGGGGCGAACGCAGGTCGTGGGCGATGGCGTCGCCGGCGTGGCGGATCGAGGCCATGGAGGTCTCCAGCCGATCCAGCATCCGGTTCAGCCCCGCGCCGAGTTCGTCGAGTTCGTCGCCCGAGCCACGCACCGCCACCCGCGCCTTGAGATTCCCGTCCTGCACCGCCCCGACCACGGCGTTCAGCCGCCCCATGGACCGTTCCAGATTGCGACTGATCAGCAGACCGCCGCCCAGTCCGAGCAATAGCACCATGCCCATGGCCATCCACAGCGCCTGGGTCAGCCGGCCTAGATAGGCCTCGGTGTCGCCGAGGGACTCCCCGACGATCAGCCCCTCGCCGCCCTTCAGCCGCACCTGTACGGCGCGCACCTGGGGCCGGATCACCCGTCCGTCCGGATCAGTGTCGGTGAAGGTGAAGGTGGTCCATTCGTCGGTCGTCGGCGCCGCGTCGAACGGCGAGACATTGAGACTGCCGGTGATGAAGGTCCCGTCCTTGTCGGTCAGTCGGTAGACATAGGCGCTGCGAGCCAGGGTCCGGTCGATCAGCGCCATGTTCAGCGCGTCGAACCCGCGGCTGTCATAGACTCCGATCAGGGTCTTCAACTCGCCCCGCACGTCGGCCTCGGCCCGCGCCTGGGCCTCCTGGGCCGAGGCGACATAGACATAGGCCAGGATCGCGCTGGCCGCCGCCGCGAACAGCGCCAGGAACAGCAGCGTCAGCCGGAAGGGCGTGCGACGAAAGAGGGACGGCAGCTTCATCGATGAACTATTCTCCCTCCCCCTGCGGGGGAGGGTGGTCGGAGCGCAGCGCAGACCGGGTGGGGCGGGCAAGGCAAGCCGCACGCACCGCGTCGATCACGTCGGCCAGCCGATCTCGCACCATCAGATTGTCGTAGCGCAAAGTCAGCAGACCTTCTCTGGCGAAAACGGCATCTCGAACACGATCCTGACGCTGGCGATCCTTCGTTTGATGAGAGCTCCCATCCACCTCGACGATCACGCCTCGCGCCCAGCAGAAGAAGTCGAGGTAGTAGCCGCGCAACGGAACCTGTCTGCGAAAGTGCAGCCCCTCTGATCGCATCGCCCGTAGAGAGACCCAAAGGCGCGCCTCGGCAGGGGTGAGCGCCTTTCGCATCTCGCGGGCCCGAGCGATGATCGCCATGTCGCCTGGCCCTCCCCACCCGGCCGCTTCGCGGCCACCCTCCCCCGAGGGGGAGGGAGAAACCTCTCGCTACGCCTCCAGCCGGTACCCCGCCCCGCGCACCGTCTGCAGCATCGCCTTGTCGAAGCCCTTGTCGATCTTGGAGCGCAGGCGGCTGATGTGGACGTCGATGACGTTGGTCTGGGGGTCGAAATGGTATTCCCACACCTTCTCCAGCAGCATGGTGCGGGTGACCGACTGGCCGGCGTGGCGCATCAGGAACTCGAGCAGCTGGAACTCGCGCGGCTGCAGGTCGATCTCCGAGGTCCCGCGATGCACGGTGCGGGCGATCAGGTTCATCTCGAGGTCGCCGACCTTGAGCACCGTCTGGACCCCGCCCGTCTCGCGACGGCGCGACAGGGCCTCGACCCGGGCGATCAGCTCGGCGAAGGCATAGGGCTTGACCAGATAGTCGTCGCCGCCGGCCTTCAGGCCCGTGATCCGGTCCTCGACCTCGCCCATGGCGGACAGGAACAGCACCGGCGTCTGGTCGCCGTCCTTGCGCAGGGTCTCGACCATGCCGATGCCGTCCAGGCGCGGCATCATCCGGTCGACCACATAGACGTCGTAGTCGCCCTTCTGCGCCTCGAGCAGCCCGTAGGCGCCGTCGATGGCGTGGGCCGCGACATGGCCGGCCTCCGTCAGGCCGCGCACCATCGCCTGGGCCGCCTCGGCGTCGTCCTCGACAACCAGAATTTTCACAGGGCCACCCTCCGGAATCACAATCGCCGCCGACGGTAGTCCATCGGCGGCGACTTGGGGAGTTAAGCCTTGTTCAGGGTCGGGACTGCTCCGAGGCTATTCAGCCTTGGAGAGCTGCAGCACGACCGGAACATTGCCTTGAGACGTGCGGACCAGCAGGAACAGGCCTTCACGGCCTGCAGTCCGGGCGGCTGCGACGGCGGCGCGGAGGTCGGCCACGGTTCGAACCTGACGGCCATTGGCCTGCAGGATCACGAAGCCGGCCTCATAGCCGTCCCGCGCTGCGCGAGAGCCCTCGGCCACGGCGGTGACCACCAGGCCCTCGACGCGCTCGGGGATCGAGAAGCGCGTACGCAGGGTCTCGGTCAACGGCGTGACGGTGATGCCTTCGACCGCCTCGCCAGCCGGTGGGACCGGACGGCCCGGTGACGGATTTGCCCCCTCCTCGCCGGCCTGTGCCGCCTGGATATCCGCCGGGCGCGTGCCGGAGCGGATGGTCAGATCCTGACGACGACCCTCACGATAGATTTCCAGACGCAGTTCGTCGCCCGGCGCAGCCTGGCCCACGTGACGGGTCAGTTCGGTAGACGTCTTGATGTCGCGGCCGTTCAATCGAACCACGGTATCGCCCGCTCGAAGACCGCCTCGCTCGCCAGGTCCGCCGGGGGTCACGTCGGCGACGTAGGCGCCCTCGGTGCCTTCCGGCAGATCGGATCCAGCCCGTTGCTCTTCGCTCAGGGTCGTGATCGTGACCCCCAGATAGCCGCGCTCGATGGCCCGGCCGCTCATCAGACGATCGGTCACCGACTTGGCGATCGAGGCCGGGATGGCGAAGCCGATGCCGACCGAGCCGCCGGTCGGCGAGAAGATCGCCGAGTTCACGCCGATCACGCGGCCATAGATGTCGAAGGTCGGGCCGCCCGAGTTGCCCCGGTTGATGGCGGCGTCGATCTGCAGATAGTCGGTGTAGGGGGTGGTGCCGTCGCCGATGTCGCGGGCGCGGGCCGAAACGATGCCGGCCGTGGCCGTGCCGCCGAGACCGAACGGATTGCCGACCGCGATGACCCAGTCGCCGACGCGCGGCTCGGCCTGTTCCTCGAAGTTGACGAACTTGAAGTCCGAGCCCTCGACCTTGACCACGGCCAGGTCGGTGTCGGCGTCACGACCGACCAGACGGCCCGGCAGCTCGCGCCCGTCCGACAGTTTGACAGTGATCTTGGTGGCGTTGGCGACCACGTGGTTGTTGGTGACGATGAAGCCGTCGGCCGAGATGAAGAAGCCGGAGCCGGCGCCCTGGGCGGTCGGGGCGTCCTCGCCCTCGTCAGGCTGCTGCGTCTCGGGAGCCTGGAAGCCGAAGCCGGGGAAGCCGGGGATCGGGATGACGCCGCCGCGCGGACGCTCGATCGGCGTCTCGACGTCGATCTGGACCACGGCGGGCGAGACCTGGTCGAAGATGTCGGCGAAGCTCAGCGGCGCGCCCTGCGGCGGGGCGAAGGCGAGGCCGGCGGCTCCGGCCGACGGGATCAGTCGCCCGCTCGCCTCGGCGGCGTTGGCGCCCGGCCAGTCGATCACGCCTCCTGCAGTCGCGGCGGCCGCGAAAACGAGGCCGACAGCGGCCCCCAGGATGAATTCCTTGCGCTTCAGCATCGGTGTCTTGCGATCCTTCAATAGGTCCGGCCAGAACTGACCGGCGCCCGTTTCGCCTTGTGATATAGACCTCTGGCGGCTTTCGCCAACCATCGCGTCGCGAGGCTTGAGCCCCCTCAACGCCCGTCGTGAGGCGCGGATGCGTCAGGATCGGGGCGAACTGTTTCGCTTTGGAGAAGATCGGCCAGCCGACGTTCCTCTTCGGGCGAAAGCGGCGCGGTCTCGACGGCCTTGCGACGCGCGAAGACGAACAGGGCCACGCCACCCAGAACAGCCAGCAGCGCCGGCCCGAACCACAGCAGCCAGGTGCCCGTCCGCACGGGCGGGGTGAACAGCACATAGTCGCCGTAACGACGCACGAGGTCGTCCCTGACCGCCTGGTCGGTGGCGCCCGAGGCGATTTCCTCGCGGATCAGGCGACGCATGTCTCCCGCGATTCCGGCCGGGCTGTCGGCGATGGATTCGTGCTGGCAGACCACGCAGCGCACGACCTCGAAGATGCGTTGCGCGCGGGCTTCCTGACCGGGGGAGGCCAGAGGCTGGTCCGGCGGCGCGGCGGGTTCCTGGGCGAAGGCGGGGCTCGACAGCGTCAGGATGGCCAGCATCGCAAGGACAAGCCTGGTCATGCCATCGCGACCTTCTTCCGCCCGCTCACCGCCAGCCTCAGCCGCCGGTCGAACAGGGACAGCACTCCGCCCAGCGCCATGACGAACGGCCCGAGGAAGATCAGCCGCGCCCACGGATTGTAGTAGACCCGGACAGTCCAGGCCCGGGCCGCCTCTGGCGTCGAGCGGCGCTCGCCCATGACCACATAGACGTCGTCCAGTCCCCGGAAATCGAGCCCCACCTCGGTCGTCGTCTGGCCGCCCGCCGGGAAGAAGCGACGCTCGGCGGTCACGGTGCGCGGGAAGGCGCGACCATCGGCGGACGTCACGGTCAGCGTCCCCTGCTCGGCCAGATAGTTGGGACCTTCGACGATCTCGACCCTGTCCAGCGTCACGGTCCAGCGACCGGCATGAACCTCGCCGCCGATGGCCAGGGGGGCGGCGGCCTCGACCTTGAAGCCGGTCTCGACCACGGCGCCGAGCACGAACAGACCGAGACCCGCATGGGCCAGCGTCATGCCCCAGGCGCCGAGCGGCAGGCCCTTCGCCCGACGACCGACCTCGGCCAAATGAGCGCGGGATGGGGGCGCGCGGAACAGGCGGACGCGCTCGACGACCTCGGCCAAGGCCCCGAGGATCAGCCAGGCGCCGACGGCCAGACCTGCGGCGGCGAAGGCCTTCTTCGGCTCGAAGGCCAGCCAGCCGACGAAACCGCAGGCGATGGCCAGACCGGCCGCAAGGGCCAGCCTCTGCATCGCGCCCTTCAGGTCCCCGCGCTTCCACGCCAGCAACGGCCCGGCCGGCAGGATCAGGAAGGCCACGGTCATCAACGGGACGAAGGTCAGGGCGAAATAGGGCGGACCGACCGAGATGGTCGCCCCGGTCGCCGCCTCGAGGATCAGGGGATAGAGGGTGCCGAGCAGGACCGTCGTCGCGGCCACCGTGAGGAACAGGTTGTTCAGCACCAATGCGCCCTCGCGGCTGACCGGGGCGAACAGGCCGCCGCCCTTCAGCTGCGGCGCGCGCCAGGCGAACAGGGCGAAGGCCGACCCGGCGGTAAAGCCGAGAATGCCCAGCAGCATCAGGCCCCGCTCGGGATCGACCGCGAAGGCGTGCACGCTGGTCAGCACGCCGGAGCGCACGAGGAAGGCGCCCAGCATGGAGAAGGTGAAGGCCAGCAGGGCGAGGAACACCGTCCAGCCCGCCAACGCCCCGCGCCGCTCGGTCACCACCGCGCTGTGCAAAAGGGCTGCGCCCGCCAGCCACGGCATGAAGCTGGCGTTCTCGACCGGATCCCAGAACCACCAGCCGCCCCAGCCGAGCTCGTAATAGGCCCAGAAGGCGCCCAGGGTGATGCCGCAGGTCAGGAAAACCCAGCTCGCCAGGGCCCAAGGCCGCACCCAGCGTCCCCACGCGGGCCAGAAGCCGGAGAAGGCCTTTCCCTCGATCAGGGCGGCGACGGCGAGCGAGAAGGTCACCGAGAAGCCGACATAGCCCGCGTAGAGCATGGGCGGATGGATCGCGAGCGCCGGGTCCTGAAGCAGCGGGTTCAGCGACGCGCCCTGCAACGGCGCCGGGTCGATCCGCGCGAAGGGGTTCGACGTGAAGACGGCGAAGGCCAAGAACAGCGCGCCCAGCCCACCCTGCACGCCGACGGCCGAGGTCTTCAGCCCGAACGGCAGGCCGCGCGCGCGCGTCAGGGCCGCGCCGAAGCCGGTCATGACCAGGCACCACAGGACCAGCGACCCCTCGTGGCTGCCCCAGGCGGCGGCCACCTTGTAGAGCATCGGCTTGTCGGTGTGGCTGTTGTTCGCCACGTTGGCGACGGAGAAGTCGGAGGTCGCGAAGGCGAAGATCAGGGCCGCGAAGGCCAGCGCCGTGGCCAGGGCCGCGCCGATGGCGGCGCCCTCCGCGCCGCCGGCCAGAAGCGGACTGCGACGCACCCGCCCGACCGTGGCCAGCCCGGTCTGCAGCACCGAAAGCGTCAGGGCGAGGATCAGCGCAAAGGCGCCGAATTCGACGATCATAGAGCGCGCTGACCGGCAGGCGTCGATACGCCGCCCTCGGGCCGCCACTCGCCCTTGGCCTTCAGCCGGTCGGCGACCTCGCGCGGCATATAGGTCTCGTCGTGTTTGGCCAGAACGGTGTCGGCGTGGAACACCCGGTCGGCGCCGAACCGGCCCTGGGCCACGATTCCCTGCCCCTCGCGGAACAGGTCGGGCAGGTCACCCTCATAGATCACCCGGCTGGTCGCGGCGTTGTCGGTGACGGCGAAGGCGACGGTCGTGCCGTGCTGTTCGACGCTGCCGACCTCGACCAGACCGCCCAGACGGATCATGCGGCCGGCCGGCGCAGCGTCCGCCGTGGCTTCCGACGGCGAGAAGAAGAAGGTCACGCTGTCCTGCATGGCCCACAGCGACAGGCCGACGGCGAGCGCCAGCACGGGCGCGGCGGCGGCCACGACCCACAGGCGACGACGCGCCTTCGGCGATTTGGGAAGCCAGCTCATGGGCGGACGACAGTTTCCGGGAACGGAGAGGTCGCGCGGTATAGCGTCACTCCCGGTCGGCTCCAACGGGTCATGCCGCCGCGTCCAGTCGGCTGACCAGATCGGCGCGGCGCGGATCGGCCGGATCGAGCGCGGCGATCAGCGGCGCCCAGACCTCGCGCGCCCGTGCCGTCTCGCCCCGGGCCAGGGCGGCCTCGCCGAGGAAATAGCGTGCGCCCAGTTGCTCTGGATCGAGGGACAGCGCCCGGGCGAAGGCCGCCTCGGCGTCGACGCCGACACTCCCGTCGGCGGCCCGCACGAGGCTTTCGCCCAGACGGGCCCAGCTCGTCGCATCCGTCTCGTCCAGAGCCAGCGCCCGGCGGAAGGCCGAGGCAGCCCCGATGGGATCGCCGGCCTCGAACCGGGCCGCGCCCAGCATGGTCAGGGCGGTGCGGTTCTCCGGTTCGCGTTTCACCGCGCGGCTCAGCACGGCCGCGATCTGTTCCGCATCGAGGGTCTCGGGGCTGGCGGCCCAGTCGTCGATCCGCCGCTCATAGGCCTGATCCGGCAGGCCGGGATCGCCGACCACGAAATACAGACCCAAGGTCGCGGCGACCGCCCCGACCAGTCCCACCAGCACGATGGTCCGGTCCCGCCCGCCGACGCGCGGGGCGACTTCCGGCGACGCGCCCGCCAGCAGGCGACGTCCGGCCTCGGCCCGTGCGGCGGTCCAGGCCTCGTCGTCCAGCAGTCCTCGAGACTTCAGGCGATCCAGCTCGGCCAGCTCGGCCGCGCCCGTGTCCGACACAGGCTGCTCACGGTCGGCGCCGCGCCGCGCGAGGCTCAGCACCAGCAATCCGGCCAGCGCCGTGGCCAGGCCGGCCAGGGTCCAGAAAACGATCATCCGCGCCGTTTAGCGGATCAGGCGGCCCGGGGCGAGCGCTCCTCGTCGAGCGATGCGCGGGCGCCGGCCGCGCCGGCCCGGCGTCGAACGGTGCGGGCCGCGTCGGTCGCCTCGATCAGAAGCAGGCATTTGGCCAGGGTCTCGACCATGGCCAGCGACTTGCGCTGATCCGGAGCTTCGCCCGCGTTCACCGCCTCGATCACCAGATCGACCCAGGTGGTGACCCTTTCGGTCACCGACTGCACCAGCTGGACACGCAGGCCCTCACAACCGAACACCTGGGCCGCGGTCCGCAGGGCGCCCAGCAGGGTCAGTTGAAGGATGGCCGCCTGCACCGCCTCCAGCGGCGCGGCTTCGGCGTCCAGATCCGGCGCCTGTTTGGTCATCCGGCCGGCCGTCTTGACCGCCTTCGACGGCATCAGCCGGTCCATCGTCTTGTCCAGCGACCGCAGGGTGCCGGACAGGCTCTTGTTGATCCGCTCGCGGGCCTCCCGCGCCTGCTTGCCCCAAATCCCCTCGGGATCGAGCTGCAGAGTGATGTCGAGTTCGCCCAGGGTCTCCGCGCACCAGGCGATATCGGCGCGCAGTCCGGGCCCGGGGTCGGCCTTGGCGCCCGGCTTGTGCGAGGCGATGCGGGTCACCCGCGCCTCGACCTCGGCGATCAGGCGATTGACGAAGCCGGCCATCTCCGATTCCGACAGCAAGCCTTCCTTGGCCGAGGCCTTCGACGAATGCACGACCAGCCGCAGGATCAGGGAGGCGTCGCCGAGATGGGCGAACATGATCTCCAGCATGCGCGGCCCGCCGTCGGTGGTGATCTCGGCGCAGTCGCGGATCAACAGGCGGAGCTCGGCCAGCTGGTCGCCGGTGGGCCGCAGGATCAGGTCCGGCAGGTTCAGCAGGCCGCGCCGGGCCATGGCCGCCAGGTCGAAGCACAGGGCCAGTTCGTCCAGCCCCCTGGCGCGAACCGCCTCATCGCCGCCCACGGGCCAGACGATGTCGGGCGTGTCGCGCACGGCGGCGGCCGCGGCGACGCAGATGCGGTCGGCGACCGCCCGCATCTTCGGATTCTCCTCGATCGGACGATAGTCGTCGAGCACCAGCAGCAGCTCGGGCTCCTTGCCGGACGCCGCCTTCCACAGGCGAGGCAGGACGCCGGACGGGAAGGTCAGGGCATCGACGCCGTCCGGACGACGCTGGAACATCGGCAGCAGGGGGGCGAAGGCGATGGCGCGGCGGCGACGGTCGATGGTCTCATCCGCCAGCATGATACTGAGCGCGGCCGCGCGCTCTCCGGGCATCTGGGCGACCGCGCCCGCAAGGGTCTTCAACACGCGGTCGGGCACACGCTCCAGCATCTGGGCGAGGACTGCACGCTGCGCGACCGATAGCTCGGCCATGCCACACTCCGTCGACCGCAAGGTCGCGGTCGGACATCACAGTAAAGGCACGAGGTTAAAAATCCGGAAGCGGGGAAATCAGACTTCCGCGGCGGGCAGCTCCAGCACGGCCTTGAGCCCGCCGAGATCGCTGGCGGCCAGGGTCAGGCGTCCGCCATAGGCGCGGGTCAGGTCGTCGACGATCGCCAGACCCAGTCCCGATCCCGGCGCGTTCTCGTCCATCCGCGCGCCCCGCTTCAGCGCCCCGTTACGCTGATCGGCCGGAAGGCCGGGTCCGTCGTCCTCGACCACGGCGATCATCTGCCCCAGACCGCTCGCGCCCGCGGAGACCCGCACCCGGCGCGTCGACCATTTGCAGGCGTTCTCCATCAGATTGCCGAGGATCTCCTGCAGGTCCTGACGCTCGCCGAGGAAGGCCAGTTCATCCGGCGCGCGCCAGTCGATCTCCACGTCCTTCGACTGGAACACCCGCTCCAGCATGACCGCCAATTCGTCGATGACCTCGCCCACAGGCGTCTTCTCGCCCAGGCCATGCGCGGCGCGGGCGGCGGCGCGGGCGCGACGCAGGTGGTGATCGACCTGGCCCTTCATGACCTCTGACTGGCGACGGACGATGTCGGCCAGCGGCCCCTGATCCGTTCCCGCCTCGGCCAGCATGACCGACAGCGGCGTCTTCAGGGCGTGGGCCAGGTTGCCGACGTGCGTCCGCTGGCGCTCCACGACTTCCTGATTGTGGTCCAGCAGGCGGTTGACCTGTTCGGCCAGTGGCTGGATCTCGGTCGGATAGTCCTTCTCGATCCGCGCTGCCTTGCCCTTGCGGACATTGGCGATCTCGACCCGAAGATCGAACAGGGGCCGCAACCCGATCTGGACCTGCAGGAACACGGCGATGACCAGGCCGATGCCCAGGATCAGCAACGCCGTCCAGGTGAAGGTCGCGAACTGGCGCGTGTCCATGTCGATCTCCGACCGGTCGATCCCGGCCATGAAGACGAACGGTCGCCCGTTGAGCGCCTTCATGCTTGCGGCGATGCGCAGCGGCTGAGCCCCGTCGGGCAGGATGCCGGGATCGTTGTAGCTGAGGGTCGCGCCCATCGACGCCTTGAGCCGTGCGGGCAGTTCGGGAGCGACGTAGAGGCTCTCGCCGGACAGGGATGGAGACTTCGCCAGCACGACGAACCCGCCCTCTGCATCGACCTCGCCCACCATCCAGTATTTGCCCGACAGGCCGCGCAGGGTCGGGGCGTCCTTGATCTCGGCGACCCGCAGGCCTTCGGGCGTCATGACGCTGGCGATGACCACATCGTCGATCACGGCTCCGAGAGAATTGCCGAGCCGTCGCAGCGCGCTCTCCTGATACTGGCTGGTGAGCATCCAGCCGGTCAGCATCAGGGCGACCACGATCCACGCCGACGCCAGCCAGATCAGCCGGCGCGTCAGACTGCGGCCCGGACGCCCGAACCAGCGCCCCCAGGACGGTTTCGTCACAGTTTGGAGCGCCGGGGCGTCGTCGCTCACGCGGCTTCGGACTCGCCGGCCAGAGGCGTCAGGCGATAGCCGAGGCCTCGCACGGTCTCGATCCGGTCCGATCCGACCTTCTTGCGCAGCCGGCCGATGAAGACCTCGATGGTGTTGGAATCGCGATCGAAGTCCTGATCATACAAGTGCTCGACCAGCTCGGTACGGCTGATGACCCGACCCTGGTGCATCATCATGTAGTGCAGCAGCCGGTACTCCAGCGACGTCAGCCGCAGCGGTTCGCCGTTAACCGTCGCCCGCGCGGCACGCGGATCCAGCCTAAGGCCCCCGCACGCCAAAGTGGCCGAAGCGATGCCCGCCGAGCGCCGCAGCAGGGCCCGCAGGCGCGCCAGCAGTTCCTCAGTGTGGAAGGGCTTGGTCAGATAGTCGTCGGCCCCGGCGTCGAAGCCCGAGACCTTGTCCGACCAGGCCCCGCGCGCCGTCAGGATCAGCACCGGCGTCGCCTTGCCGTCCCGGCGCCAGCGTTCCAACACCGACACGCCGTCAATCTTGGGCAGGCCGAGGTCGAGAACGACCACGTCATAGGGTTCGGTGTCGCCCAGGAAATGGGCTTCCTCGCCGTCGGCGGCGTGATCGACCGCATAGCCGGCGTCGCCAAGGGCCTGCTTCAGTTGGCGCGACAGATCGACGTCGTCTTCAACAAGGAGAACTCGCATCGTGGGTCCCTGGATTAGCCGCGCGAACTGACGGTGATGTCGATGATCTGGCCGTCGCGCTCGAAGCGGAACACATAGGAGTCGCCGCGCATGCCCAAGGAGCCGACGAAACGGGCGCCGCGGGCGCGCGACTGGGCGATTCCCTGTGCTTCCGCTTCCGAGATACGGCGCTCCTGACGCTCGAACGACTGCCCGTTATTGCGATCACCGCGATTGCCACGGTCCTGCGCATGCGCGGCGCTCAGCGGCGCTACGGCGATCAGGGCGGACAGGAGGATGGCGGACAGGCGGGTCATGGAACGTCTTATGAGGCCGGCGCTCTGAACGGCGGCTGAACACGCAGCTTAGGGACGTTTAACCTTGGGGGAAACGGGCCTCTCCCTCCGGATGAACAGAACCTGACCCGCCCCGTTCAGGATCGGCTCAGCGGCGATCAGCTTTCATCAGGTCAACGCAGCCAGTCCGGTTGCCGAGTTCAAAAGTGGAGTGATCCGATGATGAAGAAGATGCTCGTTCCCGCCCTCGTTCTGGCGTCGGTCTCCGCCGTCGCCCTCCCGGCGGCCGCCCAGTCCTACAACCGTGGCCATGACCGCCAGGACGACCGCGGCTACAGCCAGAACTACGGCGGCTGGCAATCGATCAACGTCCGTCAGGCCAACCTCGACCGCCGCATCGACCAGGGTGTCCGCAACGGCCAGCTGAGCCGCCGCGAGGCGACCCGCGTCCGCGGCGAGTTCAACGCCCTGCTGCGTCTCGAGGCCAACTACCGCCGTGGCGGCCTGACGGCCTGGGAGCGGTCCGACCTCGATCGTCGCTTCGACCGTCTCTCCGCCTCGATCCGCGAGGAACGCCGCGACCGCGACAACCGTCGCCACTAACGGTTCGTGAGCTTCGGGCGGTCGTGCCGAAGACACGGTCGCTCGCAAGGCGGGGGGCGTGGTCCGAGAGGGTCACGCCCCCTTTCCGTATGCGGGATCAGAACCGCAGAACCGACCCCATCACCGTCACCGCGTGCCCCCGGATCAGGACCCGATCGCCGGCCAGCTCGGTCTCGAACCGCGCGCCCCGACCGGGATAGGCTTGTTCGAAGGTCACATTGCTCCGGTCCAGCTTCATCGCGAACAACGGCGCCAGGCCGCACCGGGCCGAGCCGGTCGCCGGATCCTCGTCGATCCCGCAACCGGGCCCGAAGAAACGATCCACGACGTCGACATCCCCTCCTTCATCCTTGTCCGACAGGGCCGCGGCGATCACCTGCCCCCTCTCCATCGCGCCGTCCCCGAACGCCATCAGCGCCGGACTGTCCGGCGTCAGGCCGCGCACGGTCGCTGCATCCGCCATGATCGCGATCAGATACCGGCTCGCCCACACCTCGAGCGGCTCGGCCCCCAGCGCCTCCGCCAGCCCCTTCGGCGTCTCGACCCGCGTCAGCGGATCGGCCGGAAAATTCATCTCGTAGCCCTCGCCGAACCGGTCGACCGTCAGCGGCCCGGACGCTGTGTCGAAGGTCAGCCGGCGCGCCTCGATCCCCAGTTCGCGCCACAGCACATGGGCCGCCGCCAGGGTGGCATGACCGCACAGGGAGACCTCGGTCGACGGCGTGAACCAGCGCAGGTCGAACCGCGAGGCGCTGGCGGTCGTGCGCAGGAAGGCCGTCTCCGAATGGTTGTTCTCCGCCGCCAGCGACTGCATCCAGCCGGCGTCCGGCCAGGCGTCCAGCGGCTGGAGCACGGAGGCGGGATTGCCCATGAACGGGCGTTCGGCGAAGGCGTCGACAGTCCACTGGCGCATGCCGCCCGGCTTAAGTCAGGATGCGAGGGGAAACCAGACGGACCCGCCCATGACCGCCACCCTGACCACCGCGTTGGACGACTCTCAGCTGCGCACGGCGTGGCGCTGGATCGCCGAGGAAAGCTATTGGGGCGCCCGTATCCCGTGGCCGACGTTCCAGCGCGCCTGCGCCGGGTCGCTCTGCTTCGGCCTGGTCGAGGACGGGGACCTGCTCGCCTTCGCCCGGGTGGTCACGGATCAGGCCACCTTCGCCTGGCTGTGCGACGTCTTCGTCGATGACCGGGCGCGCGGCCGGGGTCTGGGCAAACAGCTGATGCAGGACATCCTCGCCGACGACCGTCTTCAGGGCCTGCGCCGCTGGGGTCTGGCCACCGCCGACGCCCACGGTCTGTATGCCCGATACGGCTTCGAGGCCGCCGATCCGCTGCGCCACATGGAGATGGTCGACCGCGACGTCTACCCGGTGCTGTCGCCGGCGCCCTGAAACGCGAGCGGCTAGCGGAACGCGGCCGGCATCCGTTCGATCTGGTCCAGCATGATACGCAGCGCGGTCACATTGTCTGTGACGACCGCGCCGATGTCGGACCGGGCGAGTGAGGCGGATGTCACCACCACCTGCCCGCTGGGCGTGCGATCCAGAAGCCCCAGCTCCGCGAGGCGCGCGCACTTTCGCCGAACGGTCTCGATGGGGACGTTCAACGACCTGGCGATGGACGAGATGGAAACGGGCCGCCTAAGAGAGTCGCGGTAGAATCGGCCGTCGAAATCTTCAGCCTTGGCCGCCCGGTTCCGAAGGTGCTGCGTGCAGCCCAGCGAAATCGAAAGAAACACCATCGCCATCAGGAAATCGCCGTCGCATGCACCGGCATAGGCGACCATCACCCTGACGCAGTATTCGGACGTGGTGCTGACCAACGCCTTCTCGTACTGATCAGGATGGAGGTGGCCCGGCGCTCCTTCGTCGAAAACCTCGGCGGTCACGTCCTGACCTGGCCGGCATGCCGATCGGTCCGATCGGCCACTGCATTCACGCCGAAACGCGCGTCCATCCAGCTGGCCAGATCCCGAATGCAGATCACGTCGGCCCCGTCACTGCGCTCACCATCCCCGGCGATCCTGGCGAGAAAATTGAGCTTCGCGGCGACATCGGTGGTCGAGTGAACCGGAGCGAGCAGCAACTGCCTTTCGATCAGATCAAGCTGGTCGAACCGGTCGTCGGCCGCGCCCTCGTCCGGTTGGTCCCCGCCGTCGGTCATTTGTTCGTATTCGCCCAGAAGGCGAGAAAGCTGTTCGAGACTCGAGATCATTTCTGCACTCCCAGGCAGTCAGCCGGCGCAGTAAATCACCGTCTGATGAACGTTGGTCGCGTTTGATACGGATGAAAACCTCACCCGCTTCTTACGTTGCGGAAACTCTGCCCAAAATGGGGAGGATTGAAAGCACGGCATCCCGATTTCTCGCGAAGGGACGTTTCATGCATTCGGGACGGCGACGAAGGTTTTTGCTTCTCGCGACAGGCGAATGTCAGCGCGATTGCCGCATCGCGAAAGATGCCGATCCGCCCGACCGACGGCCGCTGGACGCCCGGCCTCAAGCCTGTCTGAGTTCCGGCCAGCGAGCGGTCGCACTGTTCACGACGCGGTCCCAGCCCTTGGCCAGCGGCCGGTTCGGGTTGGGGCGGATCACCATGTCGAACACGTCCCGAAGCCCGAACGGCGCGGCGATGCTGATGGTGTCGTCGGCCTCCATCCGCACGCCGACCGCGAAGGCGGGCGCCACGAACCGCGCGAGCGCCGCATCGGTGTCCGGCAGCGGCTCATAATCCTCACCGAACCGATCCATGAACCACAGATGCACCCGCGCCTGATTGCGCACCTCGACGTCGGTCCGGAAGGGCTCCTCGAAGGCCGCCGCGACCCGTCTGATGACGACGTCCTCGGCGCCCCACGACGTGTCCGGATCGAAATAGCCGAGGTCAAAATCCTTTCGGCCATAGCCGGCCGGCCGGCCCGTCACCGCATTCCAGACCGATTGATAGACCGCGCCAGAAAAGACCCGCCAGTCGGGCAGGCCCAGCCCGCGCACCGTCGTCAGCACGTGCATCAGGTCCGGGTCCGCCCGGACGATCTCGACCAGCCGCACCTCAAAGCCGCTCATCGCGCATCCCTGAGCGGCCAGCCGTGATCCAGCGGGCCGTGTCCGTGGCCCAGACCCGGCGCACGACGGATCGCCTCCGACACATAGGCCCAGGCCTCCGCCACGGCGACCTCCAGCGGATGGCCCAGGGCCAGTCCGGCCGCGATCGCGCTGGCCAGGGTGCAGCCGGTGCCGTGGGTCGAGGTCGTCTCGATGCGCGGCCCTTCCAGCAGGGTCTCGCCGGACGGGGTGATCAGCAGGTCGACGACCGTCACGCCCGGCACATGACCACCCTTCATCAGCACCGCCCCGGCGCCGAGTTCCAGCAGGGCCGCGCCCGCCCGGCGCTGCCCGTCCAGATCCTCCACCGCGATCCCCGTCAAAGCCTCGGCCTCCGGCGCATTGGGCGTCAGCAGGGAAGCGCGCGGGATCATCAGGCTGCGCACCGCCTGCACCGCGTCCTCGTCCAGCAACGCCGCCCCGCCCTTGGCCACCATGACCGGATCGACCACGGTCGGCGCATCCGAGGTGTCGAGAATGGCCGCGACCCACTCCACCACCGCCACCGAGCCCAGCATGCCGGTCTTGATCGCGTCGGCGCCGATATCGTCCAGCACGGCCCGCGCCTGCGCCTCGATCAGATCGAGCGGCAGGGGGTGCACGCCATGGACGCCGAGCGTGTTCTGCACCGTGATCGCCGTGATCGCCGTCGCCGCATAGCCGCCCATCGCGGTCACGGCCTTGATGTCGGCCTGGATCCCCGCCCCGCCGCCGGAATCCGACCCCGCGATGATCAGGACGCGACCGGGGAAGGGGGCGGATGACGACATGGCTCCGGGATGCGTCACGCCGCCGGAGTCGGCAAGTCCGCTTTTTATATTGCAGTATGGCTATATAGCCTGTAGACGATATTCATGCACGCCGCCCTGAACGCCCTCGCCGAACCGAACCGCATGGCCATCATGGCCCTGTTGCGCGACGGCGAGCGGCCCGCCGGAGACTTCGTCGATGCCCTGCCGATCAGTCAGCCGGCCGTCTCGAAGCATCTGTCGGTCTTGCGCGAGGCCGGTCTGGTGACCGTGCGCAAGGACGCCCAGCGCCGTCTCTACAGCTTGAACCCCGCCCCTCTGGCCGAGCTCGACGCCTGGCTCGAGCCGTACCGCAAGTTCTGGATCAACCGCCTCGACGCCCTCGAACGTCATCTCGACAAGGAGTTTCCGCAATGACCGACACCCTCGCGCAGCCCTCCGAACTGGGAACCATCTCCACCCTCGACGACGGCTGGGAGATCCGTTTCGAACGCCGCCTGCGCCATTCACCGGAGCGCGTGTGGAAGGCCCTGACGACGCCGGAAGGTCTCGCCTGCTGGCTGGCCGAGGCGGACATCGACCTGGTTGCCGGCGGCCGGATGGACCTGCATTTCCGCCAGCCGGATCACGAGTTCATGCCCGACACCCCCGACCGCCGCATCCAGAACAACGAGGTGCTGGTGGTCGAGCCCTACACCCGGTTCGAACACACCTTCGGCTCCAACGATGAGTCGGTCGTGTCCTGGCGTCTGACGCCCGACGGCGACGGGACCCACATCCAGCTGGTCCACCGCATCCCGCAGGGTTGGGCCGGCGGCCGCGCCAACGTCATGACCGGCTGGCGCACCCACCTGGAAGGACTGGAGGACGCCATCCACGGCGTGCGTCACGGCTGGGACTGGGAGTTGTTCCTCGCCCGGCGCGAAACCTGGCTGGCGAAGCTCTGACCATGGCGGAACCGATCGAAATCCGGGTTGAGAAGCGGTTCCGGCATCCGCGAGAGCGCGTCTTCGACGCCTTCGTCGATCCGGCCCATGTGGGCCTGTGGCTGTTCCACACGCCCGACGGGGTCATGGAACAGGTCGAATACGATCCCGTCCCCGGCGGCGGCTTCACCATTGTAGAGCGGCGCGGCGAGACCCTCGCCCGCCACCTCGGCCGGTTCGTGGAGATCATGCGGCCCGAGCGGATCGGTTTCGATTTCCGCACCGACGACGACGGCGAATGGACCCGCGTCACCGTGGTCTTCGAGGCCGGGAGCGACGGTTGCCGCATCGTCCTGACCCACGACCTCGCCGCCGAATGGGCCGCCTATGAGCGACAGACCGTCCACGGCTGGACCACCATTCTCGCGGCCCTCGAAACCGTCCTTCACGCCGGAGCCGGATCATGACCACCGCCCACCCCTTCTTCATGTTCCAGGGCCAGTGCGGCGAGGCGCTCGACTTCTATGTCGCCACCCTGCCCGAGACCCGTGTCCTGTCGCGCAACGACAAGCCCGACGGCACGGTGGCCATGGCGCGGCTGTCGATCGCGGGGCTGGAGATCATGGCGAACGACAGCCCGCCGGTGCACGACTTCACCTTCACCCCCTCGATCTCGACCTTCCTCGGCGTCGACGATCCGGATCAGGTCGACGCCCTGGCGACGGCTCTCTCGGTTGACGCCAAGGTGCTGATGCCCGCGAACAACTACGGCTTCTCCCGCCGCTTCGCCTGGGTCCAGGACCGGTTCGGCGTCTCCTGGCAGATCAACGCCGCCTAGGCGGAGGCCACCGCCGCCTGCGCCGCCAGCGCCTGGACGGTTTCCCGCACGTCGTGGACGCGGACGATCGCCGCCCCGCGCCGCGCCCCTTCCAGCGCCAGGGCGATCGAGCCGCCCAGCCGGTCCCCCGCCTCGGTCGCCGACGGGTCGATGTTCCGGATCATCCGTTTCCGGCTGGCCCCCAACAGCACGGGATAGCCAAGCTCCGCCAGCCTCCCCAGCCCGGCGATCAGCGCCAGATTGTGCTCGATGGTCTTGCCGAAGCCGATGCCGGGATCGAGCGTGATCCGGTCTCGCGCCACCCCCGCCGCCACCGCCGCCTCGGCCCGGTTGCCGAGATAGTCGCGCACCTCGGCGACCACGTCGGAATAGCGCGGCTCCACCTGCATGCTGCGCGGCTCGCCCAGCATATGCATCAGCACCACCTCGCACCCCAGTTCGGCGGCGACCTCCGCCGCATCGGGCGCGAAGGTCAGGGCGGTGACGTCGTTCCAGATCGTCGCCCCCGCCGCGACGGCGGCGCGCGCAACCTCGGGCTTCATCGTGTCGATCGAGATCGGTCCGTGCCAGCGCGCATGCACCGCCGCGATCACCGGCGCCGTCCGCGCGATCTCTTCCTGGGCCGGGACCGGCTCCGCCCCCGGCCGCGTCGACTCCCCGCCGATGTCGAGAATGTCCGCTCCGTCCCCGATCAGCTTCATCGCCTGCGCCAGCCCGGCCTCGACCGTATCGTGCAGACCGCCGTCGGAGAAGCTGTCGGGCGTGACGTTCAGGATGCCCATGACACGAGGCCGGATCGAACACATACGCGCCTCTAGCCCCTCTTCTGCGTATACGGTGTCTCGCCGCGCGCCAGCATGGCGACCAGATCGATGATCTTCTTCTTCCGCCCCGCTTCGGTCCTCAGGGCGTTCGTGCGGTGGATGAGGGCGAAGCGGTTCTGGCTGGTGAGCACGTCGAACAGCGCCTTCGCTTTCGGCTCCGCATCGATCGCCGCCTGCAGGTCGTCAGGGACCTCGGCGCCCCTGACCCGATAGGTCTTCTCCCAGCGCCCGTCCGCCCTGGCCGCCTCGACATGTTTCAGTCCCGACGGCTGCATGGTCCCGTCGGCGATCATCCGCTCGGCATGGGCGACGTTGATCTCGCTCCAGCTGCTCTTCGGCCCGCGCGGCGTGAACCGCTGCACGAAGCTGACCGCGTCGAGGCTCTTCCTGACCCCGTCAATCCAGCCCCAGCGGATGGCGACCGGGATCGCGTCCTTCCAGCTGACGCTCGGCGTGCCCGACCCGACCTTGAACACCCGAATCCAGACCTCGGGCTCCCTGTCGTGATGCCTGGCCAGCCAGCCGTGAAACGCGTCGCCGTCCGCGAAGGCCTGCACCCGTTTGGGATCGACGACCATCGGCGCCATCAGTCCCTCTTCCCGATCAGCCCGCCCAGGGCCTCGAGATAGGCCGCGAATGCCTTCCGGCCAGAGGCGGTCAGGGTCACGCGGGTCAGCGGCTTGTTGTTCTGGAAGCTCTTGTCGATGGCGACATGGCCCGCCTCCTCCAGCTTCTTCAGGTGGACCGACAGATTGCCCTGCGTCGCCTCCAGCACGGTCTTCAGCTCGGTGAAGTCGGCGGTCTCGACGTCGGCCAGATAGACCATGATCCCCAGCCGCATGCGGCCGTGGATGACCTCGTCGATCTTGCCGAGATCGCCCAGCGCCATGGATCAGGCGACCTTCGCCCGGGCTTCGCGCAGCATGATCCAGCCCGGCAGGGCGAACAGCAGAAACAGGGCAGCGGTGCAGACATAGAGGTACTGGTCCGGCTGGCGCACCAGCAGCCCCAGGGCCACGGCCGTCACCCATCCTCCGGCCGAGGTCGCCAGCATCCAGACCTTCTTCTTCAACCCCCAAGCCACCGACCATGCGGCGGCCTGCAGTCCGAACACCACGGCCGGGTAGTAGAGCCAGAGGGCGAAGTCGCCGTCCCGCCACGCCCCGACGCCGAAGATGATGATCATGGCCAGATTGACCATGCCGGCGCTGGAGAAGCCCGCGTTCAGCGTCCGCGTCGCCAGCGGCCCGCGATGGCCTCCCCCGCTTTCGCGCATGTCGCGGATCGCCGCCCAGGTGATGAAACCGCACACCGCCACGGTGATACCGATCACGAAGGCCAGGTTGGCCAGGTCCGGCCAGCGGATCACGCCGAAGATCTGGCCGATGTGGAACAGGCACTGGAGGCCGTAGAGCAGCCCGCCGGCCAGATAGCAGATGGCCAGGGTGATCGACGGCTTGCCCCCGCCCTCGACGATCGAGCGCAGGAAGGCGAGGTCGGCCTCCGGGGATGGGCTGGCGGGCTTGGACGGCATGGGGGCGATTCTCATCTGCGACCGGCCCGTCCGGGGTGGACGAGCCGGTCGGTCTTGGCAAGCTTCGGGGGCAAGCTATTCGGCGGGAACGGCCGCGACGGACGGAGCCTTGCGCCACGGCACGCGCCGTCCGTTGAGCCAGCTTCCCATGAAGGTGTGGCGGATCAGCAGCTCATAGGTGATCAGGCAGACTGCGAAGACGCCGATCGACACCCCGCCCAGCTTCAGCCACCACGGCCCGGCCCAGTCCTGCACCCAGACCTGGGCCAGCATGACCAGCGGCAGGTGCAGGATGTAGATCCAGTAGGAGGCGTCGGCGAGGTAGCGCCGGATCGCGCTGTGCCCCGACAGGAATCGCAGGCACAGCCCCATCGCCGCGAACGCCGAGGTGTAGACCGCCAGCGCGGTCACCGCCGCCGCGATCGCCTTCTCGTCCGTCAGCTCGACCATGGGCGTGATCTTCGGTCCCCCCGCGAGGTTGTAGGCGGCGACGCCCGAGACCACGGCGACGGCCAGGAACAGAGGCGTCCAGGCGGCGATCCGGTTCAGCAGGTCGCGACGCCGATCGATCAGGAAGCCCAGGCCGAACGCCAGACCGAAGCCGACGAGCGCCGCCGTGTTCGGGACGAGGCCTGCGTCCGGCGTCGGCACGGCGAAGAAGGCGACCCATTTCGGATCCAGATACAGGGCCAGAGCCAGAGGCGCGGCCAGCACGATCGGGGTCCACGGTCCGATCAGGGCGCCGGTGATCCTGTCCACGACCCGACCCCAGCCGCCGTCCCTGTCCAGCATCGCGAACGGCGCGCGCAGGATCAGGACCGCCGCGTAGAAGAGCGTCAGCACATAGAGGAACCACAGGTGGGTCAGCGGGAAATTGGTCCAGTCGTAGGTCGGCGGAGGCGGCGGCGGCGCGCCGGGCACGACCAGACCGTTGACGTAGGACGTCCAGATCAGGGCTCCGACGATCCCGACCATGACCGGGAACCAGAAGGCGGCCAGCGGTCCCGTGATCCTCATGATCCGGTCCTTGGCGAAGCTCAGCCAACCCCGGCGCGCCAGCATCATGTGGGCGAACAGGCCGGCGATGAGGAAGAAGGCCGTCATCCGGAACAGGTGGATGGCGAAGAACAGTCCGGCCGCGCCGATCGACCGACTATCGTCGGCGACGATCCAGATCTGCTGCGGAAAGAAGGCCAGGCTCGCGTGCAGGACGACGCCCAGCAGCAGCGCTCCGGCCCTCAGGGCGTCCAGTCCGTGCAGCCGCTCCGGCCGGTCGATATCGGTGGTCATGGGTCTCTCCCCTCGTTTCGGGAGATCCCTTCTCACAGACTTGTTTGAATTGCAAACTTGTTCGTCAAGAAGCACCCCGCGCCGGTTTCCCGGGGCGGGGTGCTGTCGTTCTAGTGAAGCGTCGTGTGGTTGTCCGAGGCGACGACGCTGACGCCGTCCGACACCGGGGTGACCGGCACGGAGACGGACGGCCCGGCGTTGGGGAAGTTGTTCTCGTCGCGGTTCGGCGCGGCGCCCTTCTCCAGCAGGTCCTTGATCTCTTCGCCCGACAGGGTCTCGTACTCGAGCAGGGCCTGGGCCAGGGTCTCCAGATCCGCGGCCTTGTCGGTCAGGATCTGGCGCGCCTCGTCCCAGCCGGAGGTGACCAGCTTGCGGACCTCGGCGTCGATGGTGCGGGCCGTCTCTTCACTGATGTTCTGGCTGCGCGCGACCGAGTGACCGAGGAAGACCTCCTGCTCGTTCTCGCCATAGGCCACGGTGCCCAGCACGTCGGAAAAGCCCCACTGGGTCACCATACGGCGGGCCAGCTTGGTCGCCTGCTGGATGTCGGACGAGGCGCCCGAGGTGATGTTCTCCTTGCCGAAGATGATCTCCTCGGCGACGCGACCGCCGGCCATGATGGCGATGCGATCGACCATCTGCTGGTACTTCATCGAATAGCGGTCGCCTTCCGGCAGCTGCATGACCATGCCCAGGGCCTGGCCGCGCGGCACGATGGTCGCCTTGTGCACGGGGTCGGCCATCTTGACGTTCATGGCGACGATGGCGTGGCCGCCCTCGTGATAGGCGGTCAGGCGACGCTCTTCCTCGTTCATGGCCATGGATTTGCGCTCGGCGCCCATCATGACCTTGTCCTTGGCGTCCTCGAAGTCGCGGTGGGTGACCATGCGACGGTCCTTGCGCGCCGCCATCAGGGCCGCCTCGTTGACCAGATTGGCCAGGTCGGCGCCGGAGAAGCCCGGGGTGCCGCGCGCGATGGTCTTGGTGTTCACGTCGGCGGCCAGGGGCACGTCCTTCATGTGCACGCGGAGAATCCGCTCACGCCCGGCGACGTCGGGGTTCGGCACCACGACCTGACGGTCGAAGCGGCCGGGACGCAGCAGGGCCGGATCCAGCACGTCGGGACGGTTGGTCGCGGCGATCAGGATGATACCCTCGTTGGCCTCGAACCCGTCCATCTCGACCAGCAGCTGGTTCAGCGTCTGCTCGCGCTCGTCATTGCCGCCGCCGAGGCCTGCGCCCCGGTGACGACCGACGGCGTCGATCTCGTCGATGAAGATGATGCACGGCGCGTTCTTCTTGGCCTGTTCGAACATGTCGCGCACGCGGCTGGCGCCGACGCCGACGAACATCTCGACGAAGTCGGAGCCCGAGATGGAGAAGAAGGGCACGCCCGCCTCGCCCGCGACGGCGCGGGCCAGCAGGGTCTTGCCGGTGCCGGGAGGGCCCACCAGAAGGGCGCCCTTGGGGATCTTGCCGCCCAGACGCTGGAACTTGGCCGGGTCCTTCAGGAAGTCGACGACCTCCTGCAGTTCTTCCTTGGCCTCGTCCACGCCGGCGACGTCGTCAAAGGTCTTGCGGCCCTTGTGTTCGGTCAGCAGCTTGGCCTTGGACTTGCCGAAGCCCATGGCCCCGCGCGCCCCGCCCTGCATCTGGCGCATGAAGAAAATCCAGACCCCGACCAAGAGCAAAATCGGCAGCAGGCCCAGAAGGGCGTTCATCCAGATCGACTGGCGAATGGTCTTGGCGCCGACATCGACACCGGCGGCGTCCAGACGGGCGGCCAACTGGTTGTCCGAAATCGGCACGACGGCGGTGAACCGGCTGTCGTTCTTGTAGACGCCCGTGACCTGATCGCCCGAGATCATCACCGACTTGACCTCACCGGCCGCGACACGGTCGTTCAGCTCGGAATAGGTGATCGTCGCCGGGCGCGCCTGGGCGCCGGCGGCTTGTCCGGGCAGCGTCGCGCCGCCGTTCTGGCTGATGGCGGCATAGACGGCCAGAAGGCCCAGTATGATCACGCCCCAGATCGCCAGGTTACGCAGGTTCATCGGTCTGAAATCCTCGTCGCCGACCTCGCGGGCCGGCAGATGTTACGTCGTTGTCGTCAAAATAGGTCAGGCGGCGGCGTTTCGCCATGCATGGTCAGGGATAGCTCGCTTTCCTGCGTCGTTTCGCCCAGCGCGAGGGCCAGACGGCGCGGCGCCAGGGCGCGAACCTCCGCCGCCCGCCATGCAAGAACCGGCGCATCCCCGCCGTCCCGGATCAGGACCGGCAGAGCCGCGCGGACCCGGACCGGGACCGTGTTCACGATGACGCGATCCGCTTTGGACAGGGCGTTCAGACGACCGGACCCGGCTGTGACGGTCCAGCCCGGCTCACGGACGATGATCTCGTAGCGTCCGTCCCAGACGGCGGGAACGCCGGGCTGTAGCGCGATGTCGGCTACGGGATGCCGGCGCAGTTCTCCCGCCTCACGGCCGATGACTACCGTGTCCCCGCTCGCCTCGATCCGCGCGCCGGCGAGGTTGGCGGTGAACTCCTCGCCGGCATTCACCCGCGCCGTCAGCGCCTCGACCCGACCCCCGCGCGGCGGCGTTTCGCCTCCGGATGCGCACAGCAGGATCGCGGCGATATCGGTCGCGAGTCCCGGCCGAACCATCTCGAAACCCTCTCCCAGTGGGAGAGGGTTTGAGGCTCGCAGAGCGAAGCGATGCGCCAAGCCGAAAGGGTGAGGGTCGTGCGCTTCCGGCGAAGTCCGACCCTCACCCTTTCGCGCAAGACCGATCGCCTCCGGCTCCCGGGCGCTCAAGCCCTCTCCCACCGGGAGAGGGGTCAAGGCCTTCCGCGCCGCGCCCCGCCCAAATCCCGCATTTCCCGAATCCTCGATCCAGTCCCGCCCCGCCTCCCGCAGCCAGTCCCGCAAAGCCTCCCGCCGCTCATCCAGCATCGGCCGCAACAGCATCAGCCCCCGCCCCTCGGGCCAGGCCGGGCTCGGCGCCCATTCTCTCAGCCGCCCCAGGGTCGAGCCTCGCGCCCGCATCCAGTCGCTCTCGGCGATGTCGTCGGCGGTGTGGGCGAACAGGACCACCCTGGCCCCCGCCTCCCGCGCGGCGTCCGCGATCAGGCCATGCCGCGCCCGACGCGCCGCAGCCGGCAGCCCGGTGGTCGGCTTCTCACCCTCCCAGCGGCGTTCGACCCAGTCCGCCCCGACCGCGCGCGCGGCGGCCTCGCAGCGGCGGCTCCAGTCGCGGCTCTCCGGGTTCAGCCCGTGATCGACGGTGATCGCCAGCAGGCGGCGCCCGGCGCGCTTCGCCCAGGCGCCCACGATCTCCAGCAGGGCGATGGAATCCCCGCCGCCGGACAGGGCCAGGGCGACGGGATGATCCACGTCGGTCTCAAGCCGCGCCTCCAGCCGCGCCGCGACCCGGCCTTCCAGCCCGGCCGCGCCGGCGGGGCTCAGCGGCAGGCCGCCCGGGTCCGCGTCTCGGCGGCTATGGCGCGCAGCGCGGGCGTCGAGGTCGCCTGATACCGCCGGACATACTCGCCCAGGGCCGCACAGGCCTGCGCGTCCCGGTTCGTCGCCTCGAGCCCGCGCGCGAGCTTCAGCGTCACCTCGCCCGCCCACGGCAGGGTCGGCCAACCGGACAGGGCGGTGGCGTATTGCTGCACAGCGCCGGCCTGATCGCCGGTCGCGCGGATGATGTCGCCGATGCGCCAGACGGCTTCCTTGCCCGACGGCGTATCCGGCCAGTTAATCGCCACGGCCTCGAGCGCGGAGCGCGCAGCGGCCGGGTCGGTCAGGGCCCGCGCGGCGGCCAGATCGGAGACGGCGTCCCCGGTCGGCGAGCGCGGTCCGCGCGCGGCTTCTTCGGCAGCCGCTTCGGCGGCGCGACGGGCTTCCACGGCGGCGGTCTCGAGCCGTTCGACGCGGCGGTCGGAATCGGCCAGTCGAGTGCGCAGGGCGGCGTTGTCGCGGTCGCCCTCGTCGAGCTGGAAGGTCAGCCGCTCGAGGTCGCCGTTCACGCGCTGGACGGTCTGCTCCATGTCCTGCAGCCGGCGGTCCATCTGCGACACCCGGCCTTGCAGGGCGATCAGCTCGGGATCGGATTCGACCAGCATCGGCTCGCCGACCTGATTGTTGCGCTGGAGCAGGGCGCGCTCCAGCCGGCGGACGTTGCGATCCAGGTTGTCCAGTCGCCGCACATCCCACTGGATGGCCGGCAGGGGCTGGGTCTGGGCGATGACCGCCCCGCCGACGAGGCCGAGGGCCACGGTCGCGAGGGCGATGTTCCGGAACGAGAATGGGCTCTTCATGACGCTACAGCTTTCATCGTTTTGCGGCGCCCGCAAGGCGTCAGGCTCCTCACCCCTACGCTCCCAGTCCCAGCGCGATGATGGCGAGGACAAAGAAGGTCGACACCACCACGCAGAAGAACAGCAGGAGACAGGTCCGCCACAGCGCCGACCAGATCGACAGCCCGTAGGTCCCCTTCAGCTGGGCGAACATGTGCGCCGGCACGGCGAAGGTCCCGATCGTCCCGAGCACGCCCGCGAACCAGCCGTTCATCCGCCCGAGCACGCCCAGAACCATGAACAGGATGGACATGAAGGTCAGGGAATACAGGACGAAGACCCCGTGGTCGTACCAGGTGAACCCCCGCTTCCAGGCGAACATCAGCCAGACGAACGGGATCGACATCGGCACCAGCAGGAAGGCGAACTTGTAGGTCGTCTGCTGGAATTTGTAGACGGCCAGATCGGGGTTTCCGAGCTTGTGGAGGATCTTCTCCTGCATCTTCTTGTCGCCGATGCCGACGTGGAAGTTCTCGCCGTGGACCGTATCGGCCATGTTGGCCTGCCAGCTGCCGGGCGCGAGGCCGTCGGCGCGCGGACCTTCCGCCTTGGCTTCCTGCAGGGCGCGCAGCTGGCCTTCGGACGCGGCCAGACCAGCCTGCAGTCCGGCCTGGACGCCCTCGGCGCCCGGCTCGTCGGCCTCGACCCTGGGTTCGACCTCTACCAATTGCTGGCGCAGGTTCGCTATCGCGGTTTCCGTATTGGCGATCCGCTCGTCGAGACTGCGTGTCTCGGTCGGCACGAGGGCGGCCCCGCCGAAGCTCAGGGCGAAGAACATCAGGAAGACCGTGAACAGGAAGATGGCCAGCGGCGAGACGTAGCGGGTCCGCTTGCCCTCGATCCATTCGCGGGTCAGCCGGCCGGGATTCGCGATCAGCAGCGGCAGGGTGCGCCAGATGCGGGCGTCGAAATGCATGACGCCGTGCAGCAGCTCCTCGCCGAGGTGCAGCAGGGTCCGGTGCACATGAGTAGGCTGGCCGCAGTTGGCGCAGAAGTTTCCGGTCGTGGGCTCGCCGCAGTCGCTGCAGGCTCCGGCGTGGTCGTCGCCCGCCTTGCCGGTCGGCTTCTCGACCGCTCCCGCGATCAGGCCGCCGGTCGCCAGACCGCCCGCCGCATCCATATCCACCATAGCCCCCTCCACGCACGCCAGGCCCTATGTGCAGCGCAGCGCGAAGCCGGTCAAAAGGAAAGGGCGCCCGCGAACACGGACGCCCTCCAGAATCAAACGCGGACCGCGTTCAGGCTGTGCGGCTCCGCGCTCAAGCAGCGAGCCGCCGCGCGAGCGATAGCGCCCTTACCTTACTGCGCGCCCGACGCGATCGCCGTGTGGCCATTGCGGTTGCGGGCCCACGAATCCTCGTTCGAACCCACGGCGATCGGGCGCTCCTTGCCGAAGCTGATCGTGTCGATCCGGCCGGCCGAGACGCCGCGCTCGATCAGATAGTTGCGGATCGATTCGGCGCGGCGGGCGCCGAGGGCGAGGTTGTATTCGCGGGTGCCGCGTTCGTCGGCGTTGCCCTCGATGCGGACGGTGACGCCGGGATAGCGCGACAGCCAGGCGGCCTGGGCGTCCAGGCGCGGGTAAGCTTCCGGGCTGACCGAGAAGGAATCGAGGTCGAAGTAAATCCGGTCCCCGACGTTGACGACGAAGTCCTGTTCCGAGCCGGGCGCGCCCGAACCGATATTGCCGCCGTCGATGCCGCCGTTGCCGGGGCCCGGATAGGCGGGGTTGTCGATCGCCGGTCCGCCGGTCGTCCCGTCGGCCGCGCCGGTCACCGGGCGGCGTGGGGCGCAGGCGGCCATCGACAGAACAGCCAAACCGACCACTGCGAACCTGGTCGTGCTGGATACGGTCATCATCGGGTCGTCTCCTTGTTTTCGGCTGTCCGGCGAAGCTTCAGCATACGTCGCCAACCGTGGCTTTTGTCTGTGCCGTCTCCGGCGATAACGCATAGTTGTTCCGGTGGGTCCCGGACGTGATTTCTACGACGAGCAGCTGTCGGCGCCCTGACCGACGCCGAGGTTGCTGGGGCTTTCGTCCAGCAGCGGCGACCAGGCGGGGTCGGAACCCCGGCCCTGATAGCCCGACTGGGCGATGACCCGGCCGGACAGGTCGACCATCCAGAGGGTGGTGTTCCCGCCGCGCGTCTGGCGCGAATACATCAGATAGCGGCCGTTGGGCGCCCAGGACGGGCCCTCTTCGAAATAGGACCGGCTCAGCATCCGTTCGCCGGAGCCGTCGACGCCCATCACCCCGATGCCGAACTGGCCGCCGCCGGACTTGGTAAAGGCGATCAGATCGCCGCGCGGGCTCCAGGCCGGAGCCGTATAGCTGCCGCCGCCACGCGAGATCGGACGCTGGTTCGAGCCGTCGGCGTTCATGACATAGAGGCGCGGCGTGCCGGTTCGGTCGGAGTTGAACACGATCCGCGACGCGTCGGGGCTGAACGACGGTGAGGTGTCGATGCCGGGGTCGGAGGTCAGGCGCGACAGCTGGCGCGTCCTCAGGTTCATCACATAGACGTCGGTATTGCCGCCCCGGATGATCGAGAAGGCCACCTTGGTCCCGTCCGGCGAATAGCGCGGCGCCAGGGCCTGGCCGTCGAACTCGCCCAGGCTCTCGCGCCGGCCGGTGGTCAGGTTGTAGAGATAGATGCGGCTGTAGTCCTCGCCCAGCGCCATATAGGTGATCTCGTCCGGGTTGGACGAGAAGCGCGGCGTCAGGATGATCTCCGAGCCGTCGGTCAGGAAGACGGGGTTGTACCCGTCCTGGTCCACGATCGCGAGGCGCGACAGGCGGTTCAGCTCGGTGCCGCTCTCGGCGACATAGATGATCCGGGTATCGAAGATGCCGGTCTCGCCGGTCATCCGGGCATAGACGACGTCGGCGATCTTGTGCGCGATCCGGCGCCACTGTTCGCCCGTGGCGGTGAAGTTGTAGCTGACCAGCTGGCACTGGCGGTACGGGTCGTACAGACGGAACCCGAAGTCGTAACGGTTGTCGGAGCGCGGCGTGACCGAGCCGTACAGCACCGCCTGCGCACCGATCTGGGTCCACTGCGGGAAGTTCGGCGCATTGGCCAGGGTCAGGCCCGTCTCGATGAAGCCGGCCGGGTTGATCGGCTCGAAGAAGCCCGAGCGCCGCAGATCGCCGGAAACCAGGTCGGCGATCGAGGTTCCGTTCGGGCCGCTGAACGGCGCGACGGCGATCTGGAACGGCCGCAGCACGCCTTGGTCGATCTCGACCTCGATCGGCTCGCCCGTCTGGGCCGGCTGGGCCTGTGTCTGCTGACGCGAGGGACCGTTGGGGTCACGCGCCGCCTGGGCCTGTGCGCCAGAGACCTGGCCGAACGAGCTTGCGGCGATGCCGATGGCGGCCACGGTGCTCAGAAGCAGGTTCAGACGCATCGATGTCTCCTCAAGGCGCAGCGAGATGTCCCGATCCTTATCGCCAGACCGTGTGACAAACGCCAGCATCAGGTCGAATGGGGCGACTTTCGGGACGGCAACCTTTGCCGGGCGGCCCATCAGGGATCGTCAGCTTTGATGCTTGATGCGTGATGCGCTATAGTCCGGCATGCGCACGACACTGACAATCGACGACGACCTTCTGGAGCGAGCCAGAGCGATCGCTGAGCACGAGAACCGCTCGTTGGGAGATGTCGTGTCCGAAAGGCTGCGCAAGTCGTTTGAAACCCCGGGTCCGGAACTGGAAACGTGGAACGGCTTCCCTCAACTGCCCAGACGCGGCGCCGTGGTGACGATGCAGATGGTCAATGCGGCGCGGGACGACGACGGTTGATCCATCTTCTCGACGCGAACGTCCTGATCGCCTTGATCGACCCGGATCATGTCCACAACGGCTATGCCCGGGCGTGGTTCGAACAGACCGTCGATGAAGGCTGGGCGACCTGTCCGATCACGCAACACGCCTTCATTCGCATCGCCGGAAAGCCCTCATACCGGATGCCGGGCGCCGCTTCGGACATGGCGGAGATTCTCAAGAAAGTCTGCCGGCGACCCGGCCACGTGTTCTGGCCTGAAACCATCAGCCTTCTGTCGTCGCCGTTGGTGGACACCACACGACTGACCAGCCACGGCCAGATCACGGACACCTATCTTCTCGCCCTGGCCGTACATAACGGCGGGCGGCTCGCGACCTTTGATCGACGTCTTTCGCCGGGAGCGGTCAAGGGCGGCGCCGAAGCCCTGACCTTGATCCAGAGTTCAGACGCCTAACGGTTCCGGCAGGCCCGTTCGGTGTTGAACGTCGGCCGGAACGCGCCGCCCGGGAAACCTTGGGGAACGTCGAAGGGCGCGGTCTGGCGGATAGCGCGAAGGGCTCCGTCGGCGGCGGCGCGATACACCGAATCGGAGCGGGCATTGCGCAGCGTCGGTCCGGCCGTGATCCGGCCATCGGCGGACAGGGTCACGTCCATCTCGATCCGCAGCTGGTTCGCGCCCGGGATATCGCAGGGCAGGGTCCAGTTCGGATAGACCTGGTTGAAGATGGCGGTCAGCTGCGGACCCGTGGCCTGGGCCGCCTGACCGGCGCCCTGCTGCCCCGTGGCCGGGCGCGGACCCGGCGTCGGCGCCGGACGGCGCGGGCCGGCGAGGGCGTCGAGGTCCAGCGACGGCTGCGGCTGGGGAGGAGCCGGGCGCGGCGGCGTCGGGCGTGGGGGTGTCGGCCTCGGCGGCGTGGGCCGGGGCGGAGTCGGTCTGGGCGTCGGGGTCGGCGTGGGACGCGGCGTCGGAGCGGGCGGCGTGGGCGTCGGCGGGACCGGCTCGGGCGGCGTCTCGACCGGGGCGGTCGCGGCCTCCTCGGTGACAAGTTCCTCGGACGGATTGTCCGGCGCGGCCGCCTCGACCACCGCCGAGGAGATGATCGACACCGGCACCGATGACACGGTCGGCATGATCTCGGCCTCGCTCTCGGGCCAGCGGATCAGGAACATCGCCACGACGGCGGCATGCACCAGGATCGCGCCGAGGATCGCGAGGGATGGCCGGGACTTCGTCACCCGCTCAGGCCTCGGGTTCCGACGCAGGCGCGGCCGGAGCCGCAGTCGCCGGCGCGGCTTCGGCCGTATCCGTGATCAGGTTCAGCTTGGTGAAGCCGGCCGCCGACAGCCGCGCCATGACCCGCGCCACCGCCTGATAGGGCGCGCGTCCGTCCGCCCGGACGAAGATCGACAGTTCCTCCCGGTCCGTCCCTTCGGCGGCTTCCGCCACCCGGTCGGTCAGGGCGTCATAGGCTGTCTCGTCGCGCTGGACGAAGATCGCGCCTTCGCGGTCGATCGAGACCGTCACTGGCGGCTTCTCGGTCTCGACCGCGCTGGCCTCTGTTTTCGGCAGTTCCACGGGCACGCCCACGGTCAGCAGCGGCGCCGAGATCATGAAGATGATCAGCAGCACAAGCATCACGTCCACCAGGGGCGTGACATTGATCTCGCTCAGCGGCCGTTTGCGGGCGCGGCGCCGGCCCCGAACGTGGCCTCCGCCTCCGCCTACACCCATCGCCATGGCTCAGACGCTCCGGCGGAAGGTCAGGTCGGCAGGGGACGGCGGCGGAGGCGGCGGGGCGACCGGCGCCGGGCCGCCGCCCAGACGGCGCGCCACCGCGGCCTGCAGGTCGTCGGCGAAGCTCTCCAGACGGCCGGTGAACTTGCCCGCGTCGATCGAGAACTTGTTGTAGGCGATATAGGCCGGGATGGCCGCGGCCAGGCCCACGGCCGTGGCGAACAAAGCCTCAGCGATGGCCGGGGCTACGGTCGTCAGGTTGGTGTTGCCCGCCGCCGCGATCCGCCCGAAGGCGTTCATGATGCCCCAGACCGTGCCGAACAGGCCGATGAAGGGCGAGGCGGTGGCGACCACCGACAGCACGCCCAGACCCTCTTCGATCCGCTGCCCCTCGCGCGCGATCAGGGAATCGAGGCTGCGGTCGATGCGCGAGATCAGCATATTGCCCTCGGTGTCGGTCAGCGGACCCTTGCGACGCGTCTCGCGCCAGTCCGACAGGGCGATGACCAGCATGCGCGGCAGGGCGTGTGCCGGCTCCGGTCCCGCCTGGGCCGCCACATCCTCCAGCGACCGGCCGGAGGCGATGGCCTTCTCGAAGGCGTTCGCCTGATTGTTCAGGGCGGTGAAGCGGAACGCCTTGTCGATGATGACCGTCCACGACCACACCGAGGCGATGGCCAACCCGACCATCACGCTCTTCACCACCCAGTCGGCGGTCAGGAACAGGGTCACCGGGTTCAGCATCGAGACTTCAGCGGCGGTGGCGGCGACGGTCATGGGCAGGTCCTGGAAGAGTAGTCGAAGTCTATCGAGCCACGCGGCGTGGCGGTTCTATGGCCTGGGGACGGATTGGACGGCCGTCTGGTCCTGACGAAACAGCGCGCGAGTCTAGCCGCGCCCGGGCTTCCGGCAAGTTACCAATCCGTCAGGCGTGCGCCAGCCACGGCGTCACGCCCTCGACCAGGGCTTTCGTCGGCCTGCGCGGCCGTCCGTCCAGATGGATGCAGACGGCGGTGACATCGGCCCGGCACAGGACCTGCCCGTCCCGTTCGATGACCTGGGAGATCAGCAGCCTCACCCCCTTCACCGCGTCATAGGTGGTCCGCACCACCAGGGCGTCGTCGATCCGCGCCGGCTTGATGAAATGCAGCGTCATCTCCGCCACGACGAAGGCCAGCGGCGGATCGATCTCCAGCAGCTGCGCGTGGCCGATTCCCGCCAGCCTCAGGAAGTCCGACCGCCCGCGCTCGAAATAGCGGACGTAGTTGGCGTGATAGACGACCCCGGTGAAGTCGGTGTCCTCGTAATAGACCCGCACCGGCAGCAGGTGGACCCGGCCCTCGAAGCGGCCGGCGGTGGGATGATCGGGATCGGTCGTCATTGGGGCGCTACAGGCGAACGGGCGAAGGCGGGACAGAACTGCTGTCGCAGATCGCGGAACTCGGTGGGCAGGGGCTCGTCGGCGAACAGAACGCGACCGAGGCGGGAGATGAAGGCCACGGGCTCATGGGTCGCCCCGCCACGGTTTCGCGGGGCCGCATAGCCGCACAGCGCCGGCCCGGAACCAGCCTCGACGTAGCGAATTTCCCAGTCGCCGCCGCGCTGCTCCTTCACCTGCCGCTCGGCCCGCTGGATCGGGGTTTCCGACGACCGCACCGTGCGCTCGTGCACGAACACCCACAGGCTCAGCCCGCCCAGCAACAGGACGGCGATCCCCAGAACCGGGAGAAGCGCTCTGACGGTGATACGGGGACGGGCCATCCCCGCCAGCATGACCGGCTTTGGCGATCAGGTGAAGCTCAGCGATCGCCGAACAGATCGCCGGCCTGTGTCACGGGCTTCGGCGGTTCGGTCAGACCCAGATGGGCATAGGCCTTGGCGCAGGCCATCCGTCCGCGCGGGGTCCGCTGGATGAAGCCCTGTTGCAGCAGATAGGGCTCGATCACGTCCTCGACGGCGTCGCGCGCCTCGGCGATGGCGGCGGCAAGGGTGTCCATGCCGACGGGGCCGCCGCCGTAGTTCTCGATCAAGGCCTTGAGGAACCGCCTGTCGTTGGAATCCAGCCCGACCTCGTCGATCTCCAGCCGCGACAGCGACCGCGCCGCCACCAGCCTGTCGATGACCTCCGCGCCCTCGGCCTCGGCGAAGTCCCGCACCCGGCGCAGTAGCCGTCCGGCCACGCGCGGCGTGCCCCGCGCCCGGCTCGCGATCTCGCGCGCCCCCTCGTCGTTGATCGGCGCCCCCATCTTGCGCGCCGCCCCGGTGATGACCCGCACCAGTTCCTCCGGCGTGTAGAACTCCAGCCGCAACGGAATCCCGAACCGGTCCCGCAGCGGCGTCGCCAGCAGCCCCGCCCGCGTCGTCGCCCCCACGAGGGTGAAGGGCGCCAGGTCGATCCGCACCGACCGCGCCGACGGCCCCTCGCCGATGATCAGGTCCAGCACATGGTCCTCCATCGCCGGATAGAGGATCTCCTCCACCGTCGGAGCCAGCCGGTGGATCTCGTCGATGAACAGCACGTCGCGCGGTTCGAGATTGGTCAGGATGGCGGCGAGGTCCCCCGCCTTGGCCAGGATCGGCCCCGAGGTCGCCCGGAAGCCGACGCCCAGCTCCTTGGACACGATCTGCGCCAGCGTCGTCTTGCCCAGCCCCGGCGGGCCGAACAGCAGGACGTGGTCCAACGCCTCCTGCCGGTTGCGGGCTGCGTCGATGAAGACTTTTAAATTCCCCTTGGCCTGCTCCTGCCCGACGAAATCGGCCAACGACTGGGGCCGCAGGGCGCGGTCGTAGGCTTCGCCGGGGGCGGCCATCGGGGAGACGATGCGTTCGTCGGTCACCGCCCCAGCTCCTGCAACGCCGCCCGGATCACGGCCGACAGCTCGGCCTCGTCACCCAGTTTGATCAGCGCCTGGTCCACGGCGCGGCGCGCGTTGACCTCGGCGATGCCCAGACCCAGCAAGGCCGACACCGCCTCTCCCGTCACGCTCGGGATCGGCGCCGGAGCTTCCGCATGCACCCCCGGCGCCGACGGCGTGAACGAGACCTCGCCCAGCGACTTGCCCTTAAGCTCGGTCACGATCCGCAGCGCCAGCTTCGGCCCGACCCCATTGGCCCGGCCCACGGCCGCCTTGTCATCGCGCGCCACCGCGCTCGCCAGTTCGCCCGGCGGCAGGACGTCCAGCACCGACAGCGCCGCCTTCGGCCCCACGCCCTGAATGCTCAGTAGCGTCGTGAACGCGCGGCGTTCATCCCGCGCCAGAAACCCGTACAGCCTCGGCCCCGCATCCTCGCTCCACTGCGAATGCACATGCAGGGTCGCCTCGTCGCCCGGCGCCGGCAGCCGGCCGAGCGTCCGCGCCCCGCACGCCACCACATAGCCCACGCCCGCGCAGTCGATCAGGCAATGCCCCTCCTCGACCTCGGCCAGCACGCCTCGCAAGCGCCCGATCATGCCGCCCCCCGCACCGGATTAAGCGCCTCCAGCAGCGTCCGTTTCCTCAGTTGCGCATGGGTGATCGCGACGGCCAGCGCATCCGCCGCATCCGCCTTCACGTCCCCCGACGCCGGCAGCAGCCGTTTCACCATGAAGGCGATCTGCCCTTTGTCGGCGTGCCCCGCCCCGACCACCGCCTTCTTGATCAGGTTCGGCGAGTATTCCGCCACCGGCAGCCCGGCCCGCGCCGGGGCCAGCATCACCGCCGCCCGCGCATGCCCCAGCTTCAGGGTCGAGGCCGGATTCACGTTGACGAAGACCTCCTCGATCGCCGCCTCGTCGCAGTCATGGGCGGCGCAGACCTCCCCGACCTTCTCCAGCAACCACAACAGGCGCTCCGACAACGGCATCGTCTCCGGGGGCGCGACCACCCCGTGCGCGACCCAGCGCAGGCGCGACCCTTCGGACACCACCACGCCCCACCCGGTGCGGCGCAGGCCGGGGTCTAGTCCCAGGATTCGAGTCGGCGCGTTCGTCATTCGTTCCTGTCATGCCGCAATCGAGGTTACCGGACAATGACCACGGCTTCGGAACTTTCATTGCATATGCAACAACTCCCATCTATGCATATGCAATGAACAGCGATGACCCTGCCGTGGCCGCCGGCCTCGACCCCTGTGTCTGCGGCCGCCTGCGCCGCACCTCACGCGCCCTTACTCGTCGCTATGACGAGGCCTTGGCCCCCGTCGGCCTGACCGTGACCCAGTTCTCGATCCTGCGCACCCTGTCCCGCCTCGACCGCCCCAGCCTTGTCGAACTGGCCGAGACGACTGCCCACGAAAGGAGCGCCCTATGGCGCACCATCCAGCCCCTGATCCGCAGCGGCTGGATCGCCGCCGACACCGAACAACGGGCCCAGCGCCTGTCCGTCACCCCGGCGGGCCACGAAAAGCTGTCCGACGCCCTGCCGCTATGGCGCGAGGCCCAAGCCAAGGTCTCCGAAACCCTCGGCGACCGCGAGACCGCCCTGATCGCCCTCCTCAAGGAGATCGAGACCCATGTCTGACGCCGCCGAAACGCCGCCCGGCATCTCCCGCCGCGCCTGGGTGATGATCATCACCGGCGCCCTGATCGTCACCCTGTCCATGGGGGTGCGTCAGGCGTTCGGCCTGTTCCTGCGGCCCATCGGCTTCGATCTCGAGATCGACCGCCAGACCTTCGGCCTCGTCATCGCAGCCCAGAACCTGATCTTCGGCCTCGCCATGCCCTTCGTCGGCGCCTGGGCGGACAGGATCGGCGCCGGCCGGATCGCTGTCGGCGGCGCCCTGATCTACATCGCCGGCCTCGCCATTGCGGCGGGTTCGGCGGGCGCGCTCGGCCTGATGATCGGTTTCGGGGCCCTGACCGGCGTCGCCATGGCCGGGGTCACCTTCGTCGTCGTCCTCGGCGCCGTCGGCCGTGCGGTCCAGCCGCATGAGCGGACCCTCGCCTTCGGCATCGTCACCGCCGGCGGCTCGCTGGGTCAGTTCCTCGTCGTTCCGGCGGCTCAAGGTTTGCTCGACGCCTACGACTGGCGCGCGACCCTGTTCATCCTCGCCGCCCTCGTCGCCCTGATCATCCCGCTGGCGCTCGGTGTCGCCGGCAAGCCGCCCGCGACCGACAGCCGCGACGGCCTACCCCTGAAGGAAGCCCTCGCAGAGGCCGGCGCCGACCGGTCCTTCTGGCTCCTCAACGCCGGCTTCTTCGTCTGCGGCTTCCACATCGCCTTCGTCGGCACCCACCTGCCCGCCTATATCCGCGACCAGGGCCTCAGCGGCGGCGTCGGCGCGGCGGCCCTGGCGCTGATCGGCCTGTTCAACATCGCCGGCTCCTGGCTCTGGGGCGCCTGGGGCTCGAAGGGCTCCAAGAAGCACCTGCTCGCCCTGCTCTACGGCCTGCGCGGCGTGGCCATGGTCGTCTTCCTGATCGTCCCCCTGTCGCCGGCCAGCGTCCTGATCTTCGCCGCCACCTTCGGCTTCCTGTGGCTCGGCACCGTGCCCCTGACGAACGGGCTGGTGGCGCAGATCTACGGCGTGCGGCACCTGTCGGCCCTCGGCGGCATCGTCTTCCTCAGCCACCAGGTCGGCGCCTTCCTCGGCGCCTGGTCGGCGGGCTGGGCCTTCGACGTGACCGGCTCCTACAATCTCATCTGGATCGCCTCGATCGGCCTTGCCGTAATGGCCGCTGTCGCCAACCTGCCGATCCGCGAGGCCCCTCTGGTCCGCCCCGTCCCGGTCCCCGCCGAATGAAGCGCAACCTGATCCTCGGCGGGGTCTTCGCCCTCGTCGCCGCCCTGGGCCTCTGGCTCTGGGCGCGCAACGGCCTCGCCGTCTGGGTCGACGCCGCCATCGCCTTCTGCAGCTAGGGCCTGATCCGGAAAAGTGTGCGCGGTTTTCCGATAGGATCAGGCCCTGAAGATCAGTCGTCGCGCGGCAGGACCGAAAACCCGGCCAGCCCCGGCTGATCCGCCAGCCGCGCCACCAGGGCGTCGATGTCCAACGGCATCTGCCCCTTGGCCTTGACGTGATGGTGATGCAGCTGGCCGTCGGGACTGATGACATGGCCGATGCGCACGGCCTTGACCCCGTCCTGCTTCAGCAAGGCGCGCAGCTCTGCCTCGCGCGGCGCCGTCCCCCGCGTCCAGCGCAGGTCGATATCCATCACCCCGACATGCGGCAGCTTGGCGTCCAGCAGCCTCAGGATCGCCAGCACGGTCAGCGTCGCCCCCGCCCCCAGCAGCGCCAGGTTCAGCATCCCGACCCCGAACAGCACCCCGATCGCCGAGGTCACCCACAGCGACGCCGCCGTGGTCAGTCCATGAACCGAGAAGCCCTCGCGGAAGATCACCCCCGCGCACAGGAAGCCGATCCCGGTCAGCAGGCCGTGCGACATCCGCGTCGGGTCGATGACGACGGTCTGGCCCGGCAGCGCCGTGAACGCCCAGGTCGACTGGTGCATGGCCGCCAGCATCAGCAGGCACGACGTCAGACAGACCAGGATGTGGGTCCGGAACCCCGCCGGATGGCCGTGATAGGTCCGCTCCACCCCGATCAGGCCGCCGGCCGTCATCGCGGCCAGAACGGGCCAGAGAAGCTTGATGTCGAAATCCAAAATACGCTCCGGGAACTGACGAATCTTCACGCTAGTCCCCCGGCGTAGCCGCATGCAAGTCCCTCAGGACAAGGCCCATGCTTCGCGCTAGCTTCGGCGCCGAACAGAGGATCGACCAGATGAGCAACAGCGCGGGCGCCGTCATCGCGGCCCAGAGGATGCGGGCCGAGCGCCGGATGATCGAGGCCCTCCGCGCCGCCGAGGCCTTCTCGCCCGACAAGGCCATCCCGCTGGCCCCCGACAGGAACCTCGCCCGGCTCGCCCTGCGCGGCCTGCTGCGCCAGAACGCGATCCGTCAGGCCCAGGCCGGCTTCTACTACCTCGACGAGCCGGTCTATGCGGTCGTGCGCAAGAACCGCCAGCGGATGCTGATCGGCGTGGTCGTCATCGCCGTCGTCTTCGGCGTGGCCATCGCCATCGCGACCTCCAGCCGCGCACAAACCTCGGCGCCGGCTGCCCCCGCGCCGCGCCCGGACCAGGTCGCCTTCCGCGCCCTCTACGAGGAACTGGTCGAGACCAACACCACCCTGTCCGAAGGCAGCTGCACCCTGGCCGCCGAGCGGATGGGCGCCCGCCTGACCGCCGCCGGCTTCCCGGCCGCCGACGTCCGCGTCCTCGCTCCGGCCGATCGACAGAAGGACGGCAACCTCGTCGCCACCCTGCACGGTTCCGACGCCGCCGCCCCCGCGCTTCTGCTGCTCGCCCACATCGACGTGGTCGAGGCCAACCGCGCCGACTGGACCCGCGATCCCTTCACCCTGATCGAGGAGGGCGGCTATTTCTACGCGCGCGGCGCTTCAGACGACAAGGCCCAGGCCGCCGTCTGGGTCGACACCCTGGTCCGTCTGAAACAGGACGGCTTCACCCCGGCCCGCGACATCAAACTGGCCCTGACCTGCGGCGAGGAGACCTCCGACGTCCACAATGGCGTCGAATGGCTCCTGGCCGAACATCCGGAGACGCTCCAGGCCGGCTTCGCCCTGAACGAGGGCGCCGGCGGACTGCTCGACGATGAGGGCGATCGTCTCGCCCTGTCGGTCCAGGCGGGCGAGAAGATCTATCAGGACTATACGCTGGAACTGACCAACCCCGGCGGCCACTCCTCGCGGCCGCGCAAGGACAACGCCATCGTCGCCATGGCGAACGGCCTGGCCCGCGTCGGCGCCTGGGACTTCCCGCTGGAGCTGAACCCGGTCACCCGCGCCTATTTCGCGGCGCTCGCCGAGACCCAGCCGCAGCATGCCGCCGACATGCGTGCGCTCAGCGCAGCCGCGGGGCCCGACGCCGCGGCCGCCGCCCGCGTCTCGGCCGCCAATCCGTCCTGGAACGCGACCCTGCGCACCACCTGCATCCCGACCCTGATCGACGGCGGCCACGCCCCCAACGCCCAGCCCCAGAAGGTCACGGCCAACATCAACTGCCGCATCCTGCCCGGCCATACAGTGGCTGAGGCGCAGGCCGAGCTCACCCGGCTGATGGACAATGCGGCCATCTCCATCACCCCCGTGGGCGTGCCCAGCCCGACCGCCCCGCCGCCGGAACTGTCGGACGCGATCATGGGCCCGATCCGCGAGGTCGCCGGCGAGATGTGGCCGAACGTGCCGATCCTGCCGACCATGACCACCGGCGCCACCGACGGCCGCTTCACCAATGCGGCCGGCATCCCGACCTACGGTGTCACCGGCATGTTCGGCGACCCCGACGGCGGCGGCGTCCACGGCCTCAACGAACGCATCCGTGTCCGCTCTCTCTACGAGGGCCGCGACTTCCTGTTCGAGATCGTCAAACGCTACGCCATGCAGGACTGAGGCGGCTCAGCCGTTGGCCTCGATATAGGCCTCGGGGTCCTTGTTCACCGGCCGCACGCCCGTGATATGATCGGCCTCGAAGGCGGCGAACTGCACCGCCAGTTCATGCCGCTTCGCCACCGGCGCATGGCGGCGGAAGTCGGTCAGACCCTGACGCTCTTCCTCGCCCATGTGCTTCGAGTTGACGACGTTGGCCTTGCCGACCGCCTCGATCCAGGCGCCGGTGCCGACCGGGTATTTTTCGACCGCCTTGACCGCATCGCGCAGCTTGTTGTGGTCCTCGATGGCGTCCTCGGTCTCGCCCTCGACCGTGCCGTCCTCGGCGTCGTTGGCGCCTTCCCCCAGCTTCAGCAGCTCGGGATAGAAGAACCGTTCCTCGGCCTCGGCGTGCACATCGAGAAACGCCTTCAGCCGCGACCAGACGGCCGTCAGCGCCTCGACGTCCTTCGGATCGATCTGCTCGATGATCGAAAACAGCCGCCGTTGTTCGGCGTGGTCGTCGAGGATCAACTGGGTGATGTCCATGGGGCGGCTCCGGAGTTCAGATCGGCCTGCAAATCCACGGCAGCGCCGCAGGTTCCGCATTGGCCGCCGAGATTACCCGAGCGTGGACGGGTTCAGCAGGCCCGCGTTGACCATTTGACGTTGGACGGTGAAGGGCGATACCCGGAATTCGGCAGCAACGCCCTCGACCTCGTCGACGCTCGGATTGGCGCCGGCAAACATCTTTATCCCTTGGACCGGGCACAGGAACTCGGCCGCGAACGCGCGCTGGAATTGCTGCCTCGCGGTATGGCTTCGCGTCGCCAGACTCCAATCGTCGTCATTGGAGACGAACAGGCGGTCGGCCGCTAGGCGTGCGATCTCAAACCGCCGGTCGATGCTTCCGCTCGACTTGAGCAGAAGGTGATTCACGGACCCATTCCGCTCGGAGACCCCGACGGGGCTGGGTTCGCCCGAGGCCTCCAGCAGGGCAGGCTCAAGTCCGAACAGTTCCCCGACCTGAACGTCAGCCAGGGGTCGGCTGCCGAGATCGAGCCGATTGCGCAACTCCATCGCCTTGCGATAGCCGATCTCATAGGGACGGTCTTCGCCCAGTTGGACCGGCTCAAGCGCAAGGCCTTCCGGTGGCCGCCAGGTGTCGCCGGATTCCGACAGAAGGACGCCGATCCGGTCCGCAAGCGACGCTGCGGTGTCATGCGCCGCCGCGGCGAGTTCCTCCGCCACGCCTTCGCCGCGACGGTCCGCGACGGCCACAAGGCTGAGTACCAGATCCTGATCGCCCGCTTCCGGATCGAATCCCAGCGTCGCTTCGAGTTTGCGCGGCCAGGTCAAGGAAGTGTCGGCGCGTTCAGCGCGGATCGTGTGCCACACCTTGTGAAGATCGGTATCCAGCAGCTGGACGGCGTTCAGCCGATCCAGGACCCGGTCGACGAAATCCGCGACGCCGAACTCGAAATCGGCGCCGGAGACATAGGCCTTGAATCGCTCGATAAAGCGCAGATCGCTTTCGCTCGACGGCGTCGATCGCTTCATGTCCAGATGCACGCCATCGCCGTCGCCGTACATGACCAAGGGCGGCCAGACGTAGCCGCTGCCGCTGGCGCTCATCATATGACTGAGCTTCCAGTCGCTGTGATCGACACGGTAGGCCGAGCCTTCCCAGCGAAGTCGCCACCAGTTGGTCGCCAGCCACAGCGCAAGCGGATAGGCCGAGACGTGGATGGACTCGCGTGTAGCTCGCGCCCGAAGATCCTCGACGCGCGTCGCGACGCATTGGCCTACCCGGATCCGCAGGTCCGCCATGGTCGCCGCTTCTTCTGCGCAGTGCAGATCGTCGGCCAGCCAAGCCGCAACATCGATTTCAAACGGATCGGCCATTACCAGGCTTTATGAACCACATCGCTGAACGGATCGTCACCCAGCAGGGGATAGCCGTGATACCGACCGGTTCGGGCGTCATCCAGCTTGGCTTCCAGGGCCACGCCGTTGGCCGAGACCGCCCAGATGTGTTTGGGAAAGCCCTCGCCCGTCCAGGCGCTGGTCAATCCCTTCCGCACCCCGGCCTTCAGCAGATCCAGCGCCAGCCTTCGCCGAAAGATGTCTGCGGCGTCGCACAGAGTCTTGTTGGGACGCGGTGCGGCGGGCGGGGTCAGATTGAAGTCGCCCGGATTGCGCTTGTGTACCGGGTTGCCGCCATAGGCCAGCCGGTTCGCCAGGGCCTCCCGGTCGATCTCGGCGGAGTCGTAGAACCGGCGCTTGTGATTGTTACGAGGGCTCATCGCCGGGTTCTTACAGCATATCGGGGCGGCCCGCTAACTCGCCAGCTTCGCCATGTCCTCGTCGGAGATCTCTTCGTTCGAATAGACCATCGACACGTCGTCCTCGGCGTCCAGCGCGTCCAGCAGCTTCATCAGCGTGCCGACCGCCTCGCCGGAGATCGAAACCTCGGTCTGGGGCTTCCAGACGATGGCGGTGGATTTGGCGTCGCCCAGGATCTTTGACATGGCCTCGGCCACCTCGTTCAGATCCTCGAAGGCGGTCCAGATCACGTGGCCGGGCGCGTCCTCGTAGATGTCCGGCTTCACCAGGTCCGATTCGACGTCCTGGGCGCCCGCCTCGATGGCGGCCTCCATGACCGCGTCCTCGGTCCCGGCCTCGGCGGGGTAGGTGATCTTGCCGACCTTGTCCCACATGAAGGCGACCGAGTTCATCTCGCTCAGGGCGCCGCCGTTCTTCTTGAACGCCGTGCCGATGTTGGACGCCGCCCGGTTGCGATTGTCGGTCAGGGCCTCGACGATGATGCCCACGCCGCCGGGACCCCGGCCTTCGTAGCGGACCTCTTCCATCGTATCGACGTCGCCGCCCGCGGCCTTGTTGATCGCCCGGGTGATCACGTCCTTGGGCAGGCTTTCGGCCTTGGCGTTGTTGATGGCCAGACGCAGACGCGGGTTCAGCGCGGGATCGGGCATGCCCGACTTGGCCGCCACCGTGATGTCGCGTGACAGCTTGGAGAACAGCTTGGAACGCACCGCATCGGCGCGGCCCTTGCGGTGCATGATGTTCTTGAACTTGGAATGGCCGGCCATTTTAGTCTCTTGAAGGGCGCTCTCGCTCGCGATGCGGTCGCTTGCTGCCTGAGCGCGTTCGGTGTTGGGTCGGGGCCGTCTAGCCCATGGTCGCGCGCCTGTCACGGAGGGGCGCCGCTCCGTCGCCGGAACCCGCCGCTGCGCGGGGGATTATGCCAGCCAACGACGGAGCTTGACCATGTCAGACAATCCCCTGCACGACGCCGACGCCTATCTTGAGGACGACCTCGACGAGGCCGACATTGTCGAATGGTACGAAAGCCGCCCGGTGACGGTCTCGACCGCCGTCGCTACCGGCTCCATCGTCGCCGCCTTCGCCATCGGTGTCCTGACGGCCGTCGGCGCCCTGGCCCTGCTCGGCTATATGGACGAGGACTAGGTCGCCAGAACGGCGAGCGCACCGGCCGCCGCCAGCACCACCGGCGCGGCGAACGGGCTCTTCCAGCGGAAGAACACGATCAGGCTGACTACGCCGATGGCGATCCCCAGCCCCGGACCGCTCCATGACGGACCCGCACTCGACAGCAGGCCCCATCCGAGTTGGGCCGCCGTCACGGCGATAAGGCCTGTAACTCCGGCTGCGACGCCCTCCAGCGCCGCCTTCAGCCGCTCGTCGTCGACCACCGTCTCCAGCCGGTCGTAGAAGATCATCGAGAAGGCGAAGGCGGGCAGGAAGATCCCGGCCGTGATCGCCAGGGCGCCCAGCGGTCCTCCCGCGACATAGCCCACGAAGGTCGAGAAGATGATCAGGGGCGCCGGCAGCACCCCCGACAGCGCCAGCCCGTCAAGGAAGGCCCCGTCGCCCAGCCAGCCGCGCCCCACCATGTCTGTTCTCAGGAAGGGGATGGCCGTGTAGGCGCCGCCGAACGTCAGCAGCCCGGCCTTGAGCCCGCTCAGGAACAGCAGCAGTGCGGCCACCTCGCCCGGCGCATCCGGCGCGCCGCCGATGAAGGACGGCGGCGCCATCCCGCCAGCGACCTGCGCCGCCCAGACGCCCGCTGCGGCGGCCAGCGAGACGATAACCGCGACCAGCCGGATCCGCCCGGCCCACGCCGCCGCATGGACCAGCCCGGCCGCCGGCAGGGTTAGCCAGAACGGAACGCCCGCCAGGGCTGCCGCCGCGCAGGCCGCGGCGATCGCCCACAGCCGGCGATCCGTCAGAGCGTGCCGACCGATCTTCTCCACCGCCCGCACGATCAGGGCGATCACTGCCGCCTGCACGCCGAACAGGGCGGCCGCGACCCAGCCCCGATCGAAATCGATGCGGAAATAGAGCCAGGCCAGCGCCATCATCAGGACGAACCCCGGCAGCATGAACCCGAGCCCGGCGACCAGACCGCCCCATCGGCCCCGCGCCCGCATGCCCAGATGCACGCACAGCTCGTGCGCTTCCGGTCCCGGCAACACCTGCATGACCGCCAGTAATCGGTTGAACCTTTGCGGCGAGATCCAGCGTTCGCCCTCCACGAGCTCGCGCTTCAGCATGGCGATCTGCGCCGCCGGCCCGCCGAACGCGAGGAGACCGAAACCGAGGAATTTCACGAACAGCTCGAACAGGCTCAGACGCGGCGGTCTGGCCTCGACATCGGCCGGCTTGGGCGAAAGGGGGATGGGCGAAGACATGGGCGCTCCTTGCCGCCGGTCAGGCGGACGGAGCGGGTCTTGGGCGAACATCGCCTGTAGCCGGGCGCCCGCGATCAGGCCCGGACCACCAGCCTAGCTTGACCGCAGAACGAAGGTAAAGCCCCTACCCCGCCCTCAGGTTCTCGACCACGCCCCTGAGCACCGCCGGCAGCGGCTGCGGTCGCCGCGTCTCCGCGTCGACATAGACGTGCACGAAATGACCGATGGCGGCCGGCTCGGCCACGCCCCGGCGGAAGACGGCGAAGCCGTACTTCACGCTGGACGTGCCGATGTGATCGACCTTGATCCCCACCTCGATGACGTCCGGAAAGGCCAGGGACGAGGTGTAGCGGCAGCCTGAATCGACCACCAGGCCGATCGATTCCTTCAGCGCCCCGCCGATGATCAGGTGGGCGTTCACCGCCGAGTCGACGAACTCGTAGAATTTGGCGTTGTTGATGTGGCCGTACTGGTCGTTGTCCGCCCAGCGAGTCGAGACCGTATGATAGGCCTTGTAGGTCGCCCGGTCGGCCAGCGGCCCCTCGTCGCGTTTCGGCATTCGTCTGTCCCTCGCAGCGCCGGCTTGATCGCCGATCCTGATACGACGCTCGGGCTTGGCCTCCGTCGCGTCAAGCGCCTATCGAAGGAGACCCGCGCGTTTCCGACGAGGCTGCCCATGACCCGGACCACCACCCGCGCCGCCGTCCTGCGCGCCATGGGCGCCGCCCGCCCCTATGCGGAAAGCCGCCCGCTCTCGATCGAGACGGTCACCCTCGACCCGCCCGGTCCCGGAGAAGTCCGCGTCGCCATCAAGGCGGCGGGCCTGTGCCACTCCGACCTCTCGGTCATCAACGGCGACCGCCCCCGTCCGATGCCGATGGCGCTCGGCCACGAGGCGGCCGGGATCGTCGAGGAACTGGGCGCGGGCGTCACCGACCTGGCCGTCGGCGATCACGTCGCCATGGTCTTCATGCCGTCCTGCGGCCACTGCAATCCGTGTGCGGAGGGCCGCCCCGCCCTGTGCGAGCCCGGCGCCGCCGCCAACGGCAGGGGCGAGCTCCTGACCGGCGGCAAACGCATCCATCACGACGGCGAAGACCTCAACCACCACCTCGGCTGCTCCGCCTTCGCCGAGCGCGCCGTCGTCTCGCGCCGCTCCCTGGTGAAGATCGATCCGGCGCTGTCGTTCGAGGAGGCCGCCCTGTTCGGCTGCGCGGTCCTGACCGGCGTCGGCGCGGTGGTGAACACGGCCCGGATCAGGGCGGGCCAGAGCGCCGTCGTTGTCGGCCTGGGCGGCGTCGGTCTGGCCAGCGTGCTCGGCGCCCTGGCCTCCGGCGCCTCGCCCGTGATCGCCGTCGACCTGTCGGAGGACAAGCTGGCCCTCGCCCGCACCCTGGGAGCCGTCCAGACGGTCAACGCCTCCGATCCCGATGCGGTCGATCAGGTCCGCGCCCTGACGAACGGCGGCGCCGACTTCGTGTTCGAGATGGCCGGCTCGGTCCGAGCGCTCGAGGCCGCCTGGAAGATGACCCGGCGCGGCGGCACGACGATCACCGCCGGCCTGCCCCCGCCTGACGCCGCCCTGCCGGTCAATGTCGTGTCCCTGGTCGGCGAGGAGCGCACCCTCAAGGGCTCCTACATCGGGACCTGCGTCCCCAGCCGCGACATCCCCCGCTATGTCGCCCTCTATCGTCAGGGCCGCCTGCCGATCGACCGGCTGATGAGCGGGACCATCCCGCTCGACGACATCAACGCGGGCTTCGACCGCCTCCATGCGGGCGAGGTCGTCCGTCTGGTGGTGACCTTCTAGGTCTTCGGCGCTTCGACGGCCGGAGCGGCTTCCGTCGCTGGAGCCGCCTCTGCGGCCGGTGCGGTCGGCGTTGCCGCCGCCGCAGCCCGGGCCTCATCCTCGGCCAACGCCGCCTCGGCCGAGTAATACGGATCCTTGCCGGTGTCGCAGTAGTCGAAGAAGGCCAGGATCGCGGCCTTGCCCTCGTCCTTGGCGACCAGCCTCATGTCGGCCGCGCTCATTCCCACGTCGATCGCGCCGCTCTCTTTCAGCGCGGTGATCACGGGATGATCGGTCGGGATGGTCGTCCCGGGCCGGAAGGTGCCCGTGGCCGTGCCTGACGTCAGCACCGCCTCACCATCCCCCAGGCCGCCCCAGGTCATGCCCACCTCCTTCGTGTCCGGCCGGCAGGACATGCTGAAGACGCTGACCCCTTCGGCCCAGTCGCCGTCGCCGAAGTCCAGATCGCCCGATCCGCCGTGCGCCACGAAAGACCAGTCATAGGTCGCCGGTATGGCGTCGCCGGACGGCAGGGTCTCCTGCCCTGCCGCGGCATCGGCCTTCTCCTGGCCCGAGGGCTGGCAGGCGGCGAGCGTCAGCGCGATGGCAACGACGGACAGGGTGCGGATCATGAACTCATCTCGAACAACTCCGTCTCCCCCGACGGTCGCCGAACCTAGGCCCCAAACCGGGTGTTCGCCAAGGGCGTGACAACACGCTATGGCAGCGCTAGAGCGACACAAAGTCCTCAAAGGAAACGCACAAATGGCGACCGAACTCTACGACCTGACCGTTCCGCCCTTCTCGCGCGGCCTGCGCGCCCTGTCCGGCCTGCTCGACAAGGCCGTCGCTCACGCGAAAGAAACCGGCGTCGATCCCGAGTCCTACCTGTCGCTGCGCATCATCGACGACATGAACCCCTTCCTGAAACAGGTTCAGACCGCCTGCGACAGCCCCAAGCTCTGTCTCGCCCGCCTGTCCGGCGTCGCCGCCCCGGTCAATGACGACAGCGAAACCACCATCGCCGAACTGCAGACCCGCATCGCCGCGACCCTCGAGTATCTGGCCTCGGTCCCGCGCGACAAGGTCGATGGCCAGGAGGGCAAGGAGGTCGTCCTGACCTTCCCCGGCGGCGAGATGAAGTTCCTCGGCCAGCCTTACGTCACCGGCTTCGCCATGCCGAACTTCTACTTCCACCTGACCACCGCCTACGACCTGCTGCGCGGCGCGGGCGTCCCGATCGGAAAGCGCGACTACATGGGCGGCGTCTGACCCGACGTACGATCGTCGACACAGGAACCATCACCGGGCCCGGCTCTTCCCGCATCGTCAGTTTGCGTAAAGAGTTCGGGTCGCGTGGTCGTCAAACAGTTCAAGGGCCGCGGTCGACGCGCCGTATCCACCGTCAAGCCCCGGCCCGGCGGCTGGCTGTTCCGCCTCTACATGGCCTGGTTCTTCAACGGCATTGGCAAGCGCAAGCCCTAGGCCCGGCCCAATAGAGCCTCGACCTCGTCCCGCGTCGGCAACGACGGCTGGGCCCCCGCCCGGGTCGCCGCCAGCGCGCCGGCGGCGCAGGCGAAATCGAGCGCATTCTTCGGCTCCATCCCGTCCAGAATGGCGACCACGATCGCGCCCACGAAGGCGTCGCCCGCCCCCGTCGCATCGATGGCTGTGACCGACGGCGGCGTGGCCCAGGCCACCTTGACGCCCCGGTGATACATCTCGGCCCCGCGCGCGCCTTGCGTTAACACCACCCGGCCCCCGCCGCGATGCAGCAGGTCGCCGTAGAAGGCCGCCTCGATCTCGTTGACGACGATCAGATCGCACCGCCTCAGCAGCGCCTCCGACACCGGCTGGGCGGGCGCCAGGTTGGCGCAGACGAACCCGACCGCCCGGCCCACCGCCGCCTCCACCGTCTCGATCGGAAGCTCAAGCTGCACGATCAGCGGGCTCTCGATCCGCACGGGCAGCTGTTCCGGCGTCACCATATGGTTCGCCCCCGCCGCCACGACGATCTGGTTTTCGCCTGACGGATCGACCGCGATCAGGGCCACCCCCGTCGGCGCGGCGATGTCCTCCTCGACCCCCGACAGATCGACGCCGAAGCTTTCCATCAGGGCCAGCGCCTCCTGCGCCATGGCGTCGTCGCCGACCCGCCCGATCAGATTGACCTCGGCCCCCAGCTTCTCGGCCGCCAGCGCCTGGTTGGCGCCCTTGCCGCCGGGGTGCCGCGCCAGGGTCGCCCCCGTCACCGTCTCCCCCGCCGCCGGCAGGGACGGCGCAGAGGCGACCAGATCCAGATTGATCGATCCGACCACGGTGATGTTCATCGGGCAGCGCCCCTCAGCCGTTCGGTGATCAGGTCGAACACCCCCTGTCCGTCCGCCTCGACCGCCCACAGGTGACGCGCGCTCGCCGGATCGACCCGGAACTCCACAGCCGTATGGCCGCGCGTCAGATCGCTGTCGGCCTCCACCTCGATCCGGCAGGGCTTCAGCCGGAACAGCCCGGGCTTCAACAGCCACGCCACCGTGCACGGATCATGCAGGGGCGCGCCCCAGTCCGGCGTGGGCCAGCCGACGATCTCCCGCTCGATTCTCTGCGAGAAGCGCAACATCGAGGCCGCTATCGCGGCCGACGCGTTGCCGACCGCCTCCAGGGCCGCGATCCGGTCCTCGGTCCCCCGCACCTGATGCGTGGCGTCCAGTCCGAACACCACCATTTCGCAGCCGCTGGCGAAGACCTCGGCCGCCGCGTCCGGATCGGCCCAGATGTTAAACTCGGCGGAAGGCGTGATATTGCCCCCTTCCGACCGCGCCCCGCCCATGACCACCACGGGCCCCAGTCGTTCGGCCAGACGGGGTTCGGCTCTCAGCGCCAGCGCCAGATTGGTCATCGGCCCCATGACGGCCAGCGCCACCGACGTCGGTTCGGCCTCCATCACGATCCGCACGATCGCCTCGACCGCTGAACCCTCCGCCGCCGGAGCATCCGGCTCGACCGCTTCAAGATCGCCGAGCCCCTCGGCTCCGTGGAACTCGCCCGCCCCGGCGGGCTCGCGCTTCAAAGGCCGCGCCGCGCCCGCATGGACCGGCACATCGTCCCGCCCCGCCACATGCCGGATGATCCGCGCGTTCCGCGTCGTCTTCTCGACCGGGACGTTTCCGCCGACCGTCGTGACGGCCTTGAGGTCCAGCTCCGGAGAGGCGAAGGCCAGCAGCAACCCGACGGCGTCGTCCACGCCCGGGTCGCAGTCGATGATCAAACTCTGTCTTTTCACCCGCCCTGAATGCGACCGCTCGCGCCCCGCCGCAAACGAAAAAGGGCGCGCCCTCTCCAGCGCGCCCTCCGGTTCGGATAGCGGAGGCGGGTCTTACAGACCGACCACGCCGCCGTCGTCCTTGGTGATCACGATCGTCGCCGAGCGCGGGCGCGAACCCGTGCCGCCGGTCTGGCTGGCGGGCCAGAACGAGGACGGCGTCGTCGCCGAGCCGTTCTCGCCCGGGTGCTGGATGTTGACGAAGATGGTCTTGCCGTCCGGCGTCGAGTCGATGCCGGTCAGCTCGCATTCCTTCGGACCCACCAGGAAGCGACGCAGCTGCATGCCCGGCGCCTTGCCGACGAAGGTCGACTGGGTCCGGGTCGCGCCGGTCGCGTCCGTGTTGGTGATGGTGCGGGCGCCGCCGTCGCCGACGTTGCCCGGCTGGGCGACCAGCATCATGCAGTTGGTCACGTCGGTGTAGGCGCCGTCGTCCGTCTGGATCCACAGCAGCGGATTGACCAGACCCGAGGCGTTCTGCGACCGGCCGAACCACAGGCCGTCGGGCGACGAGAAGTCGTTCGTCGCATCCAGGCCCGACAGGTTGATGTTGGTCGCATTCAGGTCCGCGCCGGCGCCGAAGGCGTAGATGTCCCACCGGAACGTCGTCGCCTCGGGATTGTCGCCCGTCTCGCGCAGACGGATGATGTGGCCGTTGGGGTTGCCGAACTGGTTCGCCGAACCCTTCGGGTCGTTGTAGTGGCGCGGGTTGGCGGCGTCCGTGGCGGTCAGGGGACGGCTCGCGGCGTTGGTGTTGGTCAGGGTCAGATAGACCTCGCCGGTCGCCGGGTTGACCGCCGCCCATTCGGGACGGTCCATCTTGGTCGCGCCGACGGCGTCGGCGGCCAGGCGGGCGTTGATCAGGACGTCGGCCTGGCTGGCGAAGGCATAGGCCGGGTTGGCGGCCGTGACCGCGCCCTGGCCGAACACCAGCGGCAGCCACACGCCGTTCCCCGTCGCGTCATAGCGGGCGACGTAGAGGGTGCCGTTGTCCAGATACTTGTCGCCGACCGACAGGCGGTCGGCGTTCTGGGCGTCGGCGGCGACCCACGGCGTGGCCGAGACGAACTTGTAGAAGTACTCGCCCCGCGAATCGTCGCCCATGTAGAAGACCGGACGGCGGCCGGCGACGAAGTTCGACGGCCAGGCGCCTTCGTGACCCATCCGGCCCAGGGCCGTGCGCTTCCTCGGCGTCGAGGCGGCGTCATAGGGGTCGATCTCGACCACCCAGCCGTACTGGTTGGGCTCGTTGCGGAAGTCGGTCGTGGCGTCGGAGCCCATGACCGACGCGTTCCACTTGGCAAAGACGGTCGAACCCGGCACCGTCGGAACCACCGAGGCCCAGTTGTTCGCGCCCGATGCGCCCTGCGACACCCCATAGCGGTTCAGGGCGACGACTTCCCGGGCCGTGCGCGCCGCATTGTCCGTGGACGAACGACGGAAGTATCCAGCCCAGTTCTCTTCGCAGGTCAGGTAGCTGCCCCAGGGCGTGTAGCCGTTGGCGCAGTTGTTGACCGTGCCGCGACCCGCGACGCCCGTCGGCGAGAAGGCGGTGCGCAACTGTGCGTCGCCGCGCGCCGGACCCCGGATGTCCATCGGGGTGTTCGGCGTGATGCGGCGGTTGAAGGTCGAGTTCTGGACGTAGTTCCAGCCCGACGTCCCCTTAAGGACCTCGATCACGGCCACGCCGTGGGCCTCGATCTCCTTGATCGCCTCGGCCTCCGGACGGATGCCGCCGACCGAGGTGGGGCCGTTCGGGTGCAGATAGGCGGCCGTGATGTTCTCGTGGTTCATGGCCAGCAGACCGCGCGCCGAGCCGTTGTCGTCCCGCAGACCGGTCGTCGCGCCCAGGCCGAAGAAGGACATGCCGTCGTGGTGGTCGCCGGCCCGGGCGCCGAAGTTCGTGTCCGTGCCGTTGTTGGCATAGGCCGGCGTGGCGGCGTTGATCGGGTCGCCCAGACGGTACAGCACCGAGACCGAATAGCCGGCCGGCACGGTCACGACGTCCAGCAGGTTCTTGGCCACGGCGTTGAAGCCGAGCGCGGCCGGGCTGACCGTCACGGTCGTCTGGGCGATCGAGACGACGCTGTTGGCGCCGGAAGAGTTGAAGGCGAACACCAGCGCGGTGGCGGCGGCCACGCTCGGCGCCGTGAAGGTGGCCGTCGTGGAGTTGGCGTTCGTCAGAACGACGGTCGGACCCGACACCTGTGTCCACAGCACGCCTGTCGCGCCCGTCGAAGACCCGGTCAGGGTGACGGTCTTGCCCGAGGTCGTCGCGCCGGAGGCGCCGGCCGACACCGTGGAGTCCGTCGTCGGGGTGTCGCCGATATCGCAGCCGGCCAGGCCGAACAGGGCGGCGACCGAGGCCATGCCGCCCATGACGCCGCGGCGCGACTGGCGCTCTTCCAGGATCGAACCGAAGGTCGGGTTGGACGAGGTGTTCAGCTCGATGTCGCCGTCGTCGTGGCGGCCGGTCAGGTGGATCTCGGACATGGTGGTGCTCCCCAAATGTGATGGAGCGCAGCGGTAGCGACCGTGGTTGTGAAGTTCGTGTCCGAAATATTGCGGTTTTATATTGCGAACAAGTCGCACAATACAGAGCGACTACAGCTGATCCGCGACCGGATCATGTAAATGATCAGTCGAGACAGACCCCGACACAGGCCTGGGCCAGAACCTCTGCTGAATCCACAAGCGGAACAGACACATCGGCCGGGTCGAGCAACAGGGGAACCTCCGTACACCCCGCAATCACCGCATCGGCGCCGGCGACGTTCAGCGCCTCGGCCAGCCGCGCCATCGCCGCACGATTGTCCACACCGACGTCGCCCCGCTTCACGCCATAGACGCAGGCCATGAAGGCGGCGCGGTCCTCGCCCTGCAGAACCACCGGCTTCACCCCGGCCGCCGTCAGGGCCGCGACATACAGCGCCTCCCCGCCCGGCGTCGCCAGGATGCCGATGGACCGCGCGTCATAGCCCCTCGCCGCCGCCACCGTCGCCGCGATCATGTCGATGAAGGGCAGGCCCGCCGCCACGATGCCCGGCTTCTGGGCATGGGCCGTGTTGCACGGCATGGCCAGAACCTCGGCCCCCGCCGCCTTCAGCCGCATCGCCATCGCGCCCAACTCGGCTTCCGCCTCGCCCGGCCGCGTGTTCCGGTCCGGCACCTGCGGATTCAGATCCATGACGACCCGGATGTGATCCGCATCCCCCTGCGCCGGCGTCAGCGCCTGCACCCGCGCCAGAAACGCCACCGTCGCGGCGGGTCCCATCCCGCCGAGCACGCCCAGAACCTTGCTCATCCGAACATCGGTTCCAGCTCGCCCTGATAGCCGAACAGCCCCTGCGCTCCGCCGGTGTGCAGGAACACGACCCGCTCGCCTTCGAACTTCCCGGCCTTGGACAGGGCGATCAGCCCCTTCATCGCCTTGGCCGAATAGACCGGGTCCAGCACGATCCCGTCGGTCCGCGCCGCCAGCATCAGGGCATCGGCCACCCCCTGGTCGATCAGGCCGTAGCCCTCGCCGACATAGTCGCAGTCGGCCACCACCATGTCGTCCGTCACCCGGTCCGAATACCCGAGCAGGGCTGCCGTCTCCTTCGCCAGCTTGAGGACATTGGCCTCCTGCTTCTCCTTGGGCGCCCGCACCCCGATGCCCAGCACCGGAATGTCGGCCCCCAGCACGGCCAGACCGGCGACGAGACCGGCATGCGTCCCCGCGCTGCCCGTCGCCGTCACGATCCGGTCGACGGCCAGGTCCAGTTCGTCGGCCTGGATCACGATCTCGCGCGCGCAGTCGACATAGCCCAGCGCCCCGATCGGGTTCGAACCGCCGCCGGGGATCACATAGGGCTTGCCGCCGCGCGCCCGGATCTCGGCCGCCGTCTTCTCCAGCTCGGCCGGCATGTCCGATCCTCCGGGCACGGAGCGAATGACCGCGCCGAACAGCCGGTCCATCAGCACATTGCCGTTGCGGGTGTAGTCGACGGCCTTCGACCCGGTCCGTTCCTCGAGGATGACCTCGCACTTCAGTCCCATGGTCGCCGCCGCCGCCGCCGTCTGGCGCACATGGTTCGACTGCACGGCTCCTTGCGTCACCAGCGTATCCGCATCCTGCTCGAAGGCGTCGCCCAGCAGGAATTCGAGCTTGCGCGTCTTGTTGCCCCCGCCGGCCAGCCCCGTGCAGTCGTCGCGCTTGATCCACAGGTCGATGCCCAAGGCCTGCGACAGGCCCGGCGCGGGCTCCAGCGGCGTCGGCAGATGGGCGAGGCGCACGCGGGGGAAACGGGCGAGATGCATGGGACGACCTTTCTGGTTCGCCCTCCCCTACCCCTGCGCGCGAAATGCGCCTAGTCTGAAGCTGTTCTCCCGGGGGCGGCATTCGAGCCGCTGAGATTGAGGTAGCCCTCTGACCGGCCGAACCTGATCCGGGTCATGCCGGCGAAGGGATGAGTACGCTTCCGGTCCACGCCACAGGACCACTCTCGCCCGACGTCGGCGCGACCCTCTGCAACCGTAGAGGCCGCCATGAACGTTCACGTCACCCCCGCCGAGCAACCCCACGAGCCCAACGTCGAGCTCGCGCTGAAAGACGCCCGTGACGAAGTCATGCGCGAGACCGGTACCATCCCCACCGGCGAACGCGCCGGCTCGAAGAAGGTCTATGTCGCCGGCGAGATCTACCCCGACATCCGCGTCCCCTTCCGCGAGGTCGCCGTCCACCCGAGCGCCAACGAGCCGCCGGTCACCATCTACGACAGCTCCGGCCCCTACACCGACCCGACGGTCACCATCGACATCAAGCGCGGCCTGCCCCTGGTCAAATCCAGCTGGCAGCTCGACCGAGGCGACATCGCCCCCGTCCTCAACCCCCGCGAAGTGAAGCCCGAGGACAACGGCCACGCGTCGGGCCGCCACCTCGCCCCCCGCTTCGACGTCTCCAACCACAAGGTCTTCAAGGGCGTCGAGGGCCGCCCCGTCACCCAGTACGAATACGCGAAGGCCGGGATCATCACGCCCGAGATGGAATACGTCGCCATCCGCGAGAACCTGCGCCGCGAACAGAACAGCCCCTGCATCCGCGACGGCGAGGACTTCGGCGCCGCCATCCCCGACTTCGTCACGCCCGAGTTCGTGCGTCAGGAGATCGCTCGCGGCCGCGCCATCATCCCGCACAACATCAACCACCCCGAGGTCGAGCCGATGATCATCGGCCGCAACTTCCTGGTGAAGATCAACGCCAACATCGGCAACTCGGCCGTCCTGTCCTCCGTCGATGACGAGGTCGACAAGCTGGTCTGGGCCACGCGCTGGGGCGCCGACAACGTCATGGACCTGTCGACGGGCCGCAACATCCACAACATCCGCGACTGGATCATCCGCAACTCCAGCGTCCCCATCGGCACCGTCCCCATCTACCAGGCGCTGGAGAAGGTGAACGGCGTCGCCGAGGACCTGACGTGGGAGGTCTATCGCGACACCCTGATCGAACAGGCCGAACAGGGCGTCGACTATTTCACCATCCACGCGGGCGTCCGCCTGCCCTTCATCCCCATGACGGCGAAACGTGTCACCGGCATCGTCTCGCGCGGCGGCTCTATCATGGCCAAATGGTGCCTGAGCCATCACCGCGAGAGCTTCCTGTACGAGCATTTCGAGGAGATCTGCGACATCATGCGTGCCTACGACGTGTCGTTCAGCCTCGGCGACGGCCTGCGCCCCGGCTCGATCGCCGACGCCAATGACGAGGCCCAGTTCGCCGAACTCCGCACCCTGGGCGAACTGACCAAGATCGCCTGGGCCAAGGGCTGCCAGGTCATGATCGAGGGCCCCGGCCACGTGCCGATGCACAAGATCAAGGCCAACATGGATGAGCAGCTGAAGCACTGCCACGAGGCGCCCTTCTATACGCTCGGGCCGCTGACCACCGACATCGCGCCGGGCTACGACCACATCACCTCGGCCATCGGCGCGGCCATGATCGGCTGGTTCGGCACGGCCATGCTCTGCTACGTCACGCCGAAGGAGCATCTGGGCCTGCCCGACCGTCAGGACGTCAAGGACGGCGTCATCACCTACAAGATCGCCGCCCATGCCGCCGACCTGGCCAAGGGCCACCCCGCCGCCCGCCTGCACGACGACGCCCTGTCCCGCGCCCGGTTCGAGTTCCGCTGGGAGGACCAGTTCAACCTCGGCCTCGACCCCGAGACGGCCCGCAAATACCACGACGAGACCCTGCCCAAGGAGGCCCACAAGACCGCCCACTTCTGCTCCATGTGCGGCCCGAAATTCTGCTCCATGAAGATCAGCCAGGACATCCGCAGGGATGCGGCGGCGCAGAACGACGCGGGCGGCTCGCTGGAGGCGGAGGCCGGCATGGCGCAGATGTCGGCGAAGTTCCGGGCGGGGGGAGGCGTGGTGGAGGTGAAGGTGTGAGGCAGTACCGACACGCGAACGCTCGATATGCTCCGTGAAAGTGTGCTCTTGTGGGTCGTTGGCCACGCGAACCTGTCGGACCTGTGACCGCCGCCGAATTTTGGGGGAGACCCACTGATGAAACGAGAAGTCCCGGCACCAGAGGAACAGCGCATTGCGTTAGTTGAGGCTAAGCGTCGCATCAAGATCGCAGCTCAGGCAGGAGCAAATGAGATCGGTTTCCAAGACCTAGTAGACCTCTCAGAGATACCGGCCTCGATAAGAACGATGAAAGAACTCACTTCCGTAAGTTTTGAGGACACTTGCGTTTCTGATTTAACTCCATTGGCTGAACTTGAAAACCTCAACAGTATCGACGTAGACAACACATTCGTCATTGACCTGACGCCAATTGCCGGTTTGAAATCTCTATATTCGTTGTATTTCTCTGATACCCTTGTCAGCGACATCTCTCCTTTGTCTGACCTCAAAAACCTGATGAACATTCATATGCGGTCCACCTCGGTTTCCGATTTAGCTCCGCTATCAGACTTGCCACGCTTGCGGGCAGTATACGCAGATGGCACGAGAATAACCGACCTTTCTCCGCTGTCCAAAAGCAAAACTCTCCAGTCTCTGGATATCTCAAATACTGCCATATTAGATCTGTCCCCACTGCGCTCGATAATTACGCTTAACGATCTTAATATAAGCAGGACGAATATTTGGGACCTGAGCCCCCTTACATCTTTAAAGAGCTTATTTAACCCCTTCAGTGCGCGCGGCCTAGCCTTTTCAAGCTGCAAAAAATTGCCGGACGATATTCGAGCTCTTTCGTCCAGGCGAAATCCCGGAAGGTCCATTGAAGTAGGACGGATCCTTAACGTCGAATCATTTGATGAACCCGACATTGATGAAGAAGCGATAGAGAATACGATACTGGTCCAGCGACCTGCGCCTTACAGCTTCGTATGGACCGAGGAGAAACTTGAAGCGCTTCCTCATCATCAAGATCCGTTTGATGAGAATCTTGCCCAAGATATACTTGATTTGGTTGTTGAGAAAATCAATTTGGCGATAGCTAGTTTGTCTGGGAACCAGTTTGACAGCAGATTAGCAGGCGCATTTAGCGCCACCTTAGAAGAGCTTAATCGATCCGCTAGTGATGTCCGTGATGGCATATTGCTCATGAGGATGAGAACTATCCAAGCAGTATCCAGCGCCTATTTCAGTACGGATGCGGATTATCCTGAGGATATCAGGGCCCTGGTTATGGACGCGACCATAAGTCTAGAAGATCTTCTCGCTATATATCCCGGAGCCAGGACGATAGATGCAAATCGACAGGCTCTTAATTTTCAAGCAGAGGGCACCCAGCTCAGATCTTACGTTGAGAACGCAAACCGCATTATCGAGATTGCTGAAGCTTCTGAGGTTGTCGATGATTCTGCCGTTGAAGCTTTGAGAGATGGATCAAATGAGATCGCTCTCCTGAGCAACATTATCGACACAACGTCCAGCGAGGCAACTCGTGCCAGTGCAATAGAACGCCGCGCCACGCTAGCGAGCCTTCAGCTTCTCGGGCTCCGAAACTTCGTCGTAGCACCGCTCCGTAGGGTCGTTGATGAATTAGGGCCCGTCGCATTGGACAGTTGGAAGCAAGCCAAGATTGCCGTGCCGCTGGGCGTGGGCGACGGTGTCAGGTCAGTTGTCTCAACATCGATTAAGGCGGGGGTGGCGCTTTTGGCCACTATGCTGGCTGGGCCGGTAGCAGGGATCGCGGTTTTGGCTGCTAGCTTCGTTCCATTGGCTAAGGCGACAGCAAAGGTCGCTGAAGCGACCGATGAGGCCAGCGACTAACCTTCTGCTGATCAAGGGCTACGCTGCGTTCGGAAAGTATTAATGCCCACCCTCGTCCTCCTTGCCGGGCCTAACGGGGCCGGGAAGACCACCTTCATCAACGGCTTCCTGCGCGAGCGCGCGGAGGCGTTCCAGTTCGTCAATCCGGACGAGGTGGCGCGCGGCTTGACCGGCGCGGGAGCCGCGCGCGATCTGGCGGCCGGGCGTCGGGTGCTGGAGCGTCTGGACGAACTGGTCGCGGCGCGCGCGGACTTCGTGCTGGAGACGACCCTGGCCAGCCGCTCGCACGCCGTGCGCATCCGCGACTGGAAGGCCGCCGGATACCGGTTCGAATTGGTCTATCTGCGTCTGCCCAGCGCGGAACACTCCATCGCCCGTGTCGCGAACCGTGTCGCGGAGGGCGGTCACGGCATTCCTTTAGACACGCTGCGCCGGCGCTTCGTCGTCAGCGGCGAGTATCTGGAGACGACCTACAAGCCGCTCGCGGACGACTGGAAGATCTACGCCAGTGGCGGCGACAGGCTCGAACTGCTAGATTGGGGACCGCGATGAACAAGTCGATCTTCGATCACGAGACCATCCTCAAGGCCAGTCGCCGCGCGGCGGATATGGCGAAGAACGGCACGCGCGAGGAAAAGTCCGGCAAGTTCCTGCCGCCGCCCGGCTGGAAGGGTCGTTTGATCACCGGCGCCCCCGGCGAGCTCGACGACCTGAAACCGAAGACGCCCGGCAAGGCCGCCTAGCCTCACCCCGCCAACCGCCCCGGCACCACCTCCCAGCCGTAGTAGATCAGCCCCGCCGCCAGCAGGGTGATGTTGACCCACCGCCGGCGCACCACGATCAGCAGGCCGTAGCCGAGGCAGAAGTCCCACGGCGACCCCGCCAGGACGCCCCGGACCGTGATCGGCCCCCAGTCCGGGTGAGCGCCGCTGGCCCACTCCACCGTCGACCCGACCCAGAACAGCAGCAGCCCGATGATCAGCGCTCCGAACGTCAGGGCGCGGGTGCGGTCGTAGTGTGCGTACAGATCGACCGGCCCCTCCTCCGGGATCGGATCGGGCAGGACGAAGGTCGCGGCCATGACGGGCAGCATCAGCTTGCCGATGTGGAACAGCAGCCGGCCGACGGTCGTCTCCGTCTCGTCCCGCTGCGACCACTGGAACAGCCACACCGACACGATGACCAGGACGACGATCCCGGCCAGCAACAGCGGCTCGGGCGCCCACCGCACCCGCCGCCCGGCCATGGCCAGCTTCGAGACCGTCGACGCCATATGCGCCAGCGCCAGCCCCAGGATCACGGCCGACAGGCCGAAGGTGAACTCGAACAACGACATGCGGGGCCCCTCGCGTGCGAACCAGTCTACGGACGCAGCCCTCGCGAACAAGGGTCACCGACCAGGCTTGCAGCCTCATCCCGCCTCGGTCGCGCCGCTTACCACAGCGCCTCCAGCCCGTTCCGCACGAAGGTGATGCTCCATGCCCCGAACCGGCTCGGCCCGCGCTGGCCGGCGAACTCGTGGCCGCGTTCGACATAGGTGTAGCTGATCCTCGGACCGGCGAGGTAGCGCCCCCATCCGACATAGAGGTTCGGCGTCCGCCAGGCGGCGCCCCAGGTGTATTCGGGTACCCAGGTCTCGCGATCGACCGAGGCGCTGTCGGAGAAGGTGTTGCCGTCCAGGAAGATGTCGCGTCCCACCGCCCGGCCATAGACGCCGGCGAAGACATAGAGGCTGGTGCGATCGCCGCGCCCGGTGAAGAACTCGGTCCCGGCCGCCCCGGGCCTCAGCCGCGGCGGGCCATAGTCCTCGCGCAGATTGTAGCCGAGCCGGATCATGGTTCCCGCGCCGCCGGAGATCTCCACATTGCCGAAGGCCGCCGTCGCGATGGCGAAGGCGTCGGCGCCCCAGCGGTCCGTACCTGCGAGGACGTACCGGCGGCGCCATTCGCCGTGCAGATTGACGCCGAACTCGTTGTTCAGCTCGCTGGCCCAGCCGTTGACCGGCGGCGCGCCGATCCGCCGATGGAACCAGTTCTGCAACGGCCCGGCATGGGCATCGGGTCCCACGACCCCGAGCTGCAGCTCGAGGCCGCCGATCTCGTTCTCCTTGTAGGCGAAGGCCGAACTGCTGAGGTACAGCCATCCGGCGTAGGGCCGGTCGAGCGGATCGGGCACGACCGCGCTCTTCTCTTCCGGCGTGTACATGTGCTGGCCCACCCCCATCGTCGCACGCAGGTTCCAGTCGTCGTCGAGGCGCGAGCCCCAGTCGTCCGGGATCAATCCGAAGACCAGCCGCCCCACCGGGCCGTCGCCGTCGGGTCCCAGCAGACCCGTGAGCCTCATGCCCTGGGTGTAGTAGCGGTCCGTATCGTCACCGGGGACCCAGGTGTCGTTCTCTACGGTCAAGGCGACGCCGCCGCCGTTGTCCGCTTTCGGCCGGAACGGGTCCTGCGCCGCCGCGCCGGTCGCCATCCCGATCACGCCCAGGGTCGCGATCAGCGCACCCGTCCGCCGTCTCTTGAAACGCTTCATGGCCCCCGCCTTCTGTTCAACCGGAAGAAGAACATTTCAACGTTCTCTCATCAAGGATGAACCTCCTGACCGGTGGGCGGCGCCAGGTCCCTTCACCCATACCCATCAACACATCGTCCGAATCCGCCAACGAATTCAAAGCTCGGCTCTATTTAGAGCCATTCTGTCCAGCACCCCTCGAAACGCCCTCACACTGTTCCCCCTTCAACCGGGAGCGAAAACCATGACCGAGCACGAACACCTCCAACCCCTGCGCGCGGCGCCGGCCGATGTGTGGGACGCGGTTCGGGACGACTATCTGGCGGGGCTGTCGGGGCCGGACTGCTGCCGGCGGCACGGGGTGACGCTGGCGGCCTTGCGGGCGCGGGCGTCGCGGCATGGGTGGCGGCGGGCGGATCAGCCGTGGCGACCGACGCACCAGCTGGATCCCTGGGACGAGGGGATGGAGCTCGAGGATAGGATCGGCGGCGACATGAACATGATCGACTTCGGCGACCTGCCCCATGTCGCCTCGTCGCGGATGGCAAGAGCGATCCTGCGCGGCGATGCGGTCGGGGCCCTGCGCTGGCACCGGGTGCATCAACTGGTTCAGGAGGATGACGAGGAGCTGCGCCGCTGGATAGAGACGGAGGACCTTCGTCAGCGCCGTGCGGAGTGGGAGGCGGAACGCGACGCCCGTCACGCGGCCGAAGACGAAGCCGAGGCCCTGGCTCAGGAGGCGCGCGACTCTGTCGACTCTGTCGAGTCTATTCTGGAGTCGCGCCCGGAGGACGACGACCTCTGAAACCCGAAGTGGCTTGACGCCGGCCCCACCGATCCGCGATCCCCAAGCCAGACCCCGGAGCCAGACCCATGCCGATCGACCGCGTATCCGTGCTGAAAGCCCTCGAAGCCCAGGGCGTCTGTCCGGTCTTCTACAATCCGGACCCCGAGGTCGCGATGAACGTGATCCGGGCCTGCGCACGCGGCGGGGCGCCGGTGATCGAGTTCACCAACCGGGGCGACTTCGCCGTCGACCTGTTCGCCGAGATCGCGAAGGAGCTGGGCCGGACCGATCCCGACATCGTCCTGGGCATCGGCTCGGTGCTCGATGCCGGGACGGCGGCCATGTACCTGAACCGCGCGGCGCGGTTCGTGGTCTCGCCGGCCCTGGTCCCCGAGGTGGCGACGGTCTGTAACCGCCGCATGGTGGCCTATTTCCCGGGCTGCGGGTCGGTGCGCGACATCACCGAGGCCCATGCGCTCGGCTGCGACATCATCAAACTGTTCCCGGGCGCCTCGGTCGGCGGGCCGGACTTCGTCAAGGCGGTCATGGGGCCCATGCCCTGGACGAAGATCATGCCGACCGGCGGCGTCGACCCCGACGCCGCCTCCATCGCGAAATGGTTCGGCGCCGGGATCGTGGCGGCCGGCATGGGCTCCAAACTCGTCACCGACGCGGCGGTGAAGGCGGGCGACTGGGCCGGGATCGAGACCTCGGTCCGGGGCGCCGTCGCTGCAGTGGCGGCGTTCCGGGCGGGTCGATAACCTTCTCCCTCCCCTCCGGGGGAGGGTGGCCGAGCGCAGCGAGGTCGGGTGGGGGCGACAAGGCGAAACGACACAGGTCCGTGGCCACGTCGCCTTGCCCTCCCCACCCCGCCAATGCTTCGCATCGCCGACCCTCCCCCACACGGGGAGGGAGAGACAGTTAGCTCAGGACGACGATGGCCACGCGACGGTTCTGGGCGCGGCCTTCGGGGGTGGCGTTGTCGGCGACGGGCGCCTCTTCGCCGTAGCTGATGGTGGCCATGCGGTTCAGGGCGATGCCCTGACGGCTCAGCGAGCGACGCACGGCCTCGGCGCGGGCGGCGCCCAGCTGGTCGTTGTAGGCCTCGGGGCCAGCGCTGTCGGTATGGCCCTGGATCTCCAGGTAGACGTTGACGTTCTCGGCCTTCAGCCGGTTCGCCAGCTCGGTCAGACGGGCCTCGGCCTCGGGCGACAGGGCGTCGCGGTCGGACGGGAATTTCACGGAGTCATCCGACAGGACGACCTCGTACATGAACTTGCCCTCGGCCAGCTGCTGGGCCGCGGTGGCGCGCTGCAGGGCGTCGTTGGCGGTGCCCTCGACGGTCCCCAGGCGGGCGTCGGTGGCGTCCACGCGCTGGTCCACGACGGCGACGTTGTCGCGCACGAAATTGCGGGTGGCGCAGCCCGAGGCGAGCAGGCCGAGCGACAGGACGACGCCGGTCAGAAGGACGGGGCGCAGGTTGGCGCGGGGGAAGGCGAGGGTCTGGGACTGGATCAAGGCGATCTCCTGAGGGGCCGGTGCGCCACTTCCGAACGTCGCGCCGGGCGATGTGGACGAGGCGGGAAGGCCTTGGCATGGCCGGCATGGGGCATGATTCCGGCAGCTTGACCGTATCGTCCGTGTCCGGAGCCGACCGGCCGGCCGCCACGATCCTGACGCGGGCAGGTGGTCTCTGGGGGTCTGTCCGGCGCCTGTGCGTCGCCTCCGCAGGCCTGTTTCTTGCCTCCAAGCGCCGAAAGCCAAACGCGAAATCCGGCCTCGCCAACCGCTGCAACGCGACGGCGCCGACGGGCCTGGTTGCCGGGTGCGGCGGTCAGCGCGGCGCTCCATATAGGCCTTCTGCTGGCCTTCCTGACGGTCGCCCCCAAGCCGACGATTTTTTCCGTCGCGCCCCCGCCGGAGCCGGTCATCGTCTCCCTGACCCCGCCTCCGCCGCCCCTTCCGGTCGCAGAACCCGACCCGCCGCCGGGCGCCGCCGAGCCCTCACAGGCCGCCGATCCGCCCGCCCCCGCGACTCTCGCCCCCACGCCGCCGAGACCCCGTCCGCCCGCCGCGCCGCGCGTGCCTCGCCCTGCCCCGCCCGAGGTCGAGCCCCTGCCCGTCGCCGCCGCCCCGCCCGGTCCGGCCCCCGCGCCTCCCCCCGCCGGCCTGACCCAGGCCCAGCTCGCGGGCGCGGCCACCGCCGGTTCGGGCTCCGGCGCGGACGGAACCGGAGCGCCGGGCGGCGGGGGCGGCACGGGAATCGGCGCCGGTCGCTGCGACATGATCCGGCGGGTCCAGACCGCGCTCCGCGACAACCCCGGCGTGGTTGCCGCCGCCGCCCGCGCCCACCGATCCCTGCCCGCCTCCCAGCGCGCCCTGCTGGTCTGGAACGGCGACTGGGTCATGAACCCGGGCGAGGAAGGCCGCGGCCTCGCCGGCCTGCGTCAGGCCATCGCGGTCGCCATCGCCTTCGCGCCCCGCGAGTGCCGGACCCAGTCGATGCGCGGCCTCGTCCTCCTGACTTTGGCCGATGGCGCAGACGCGCCCCGCGTGGCCCTGGGTCAGGGATCGTGGCGCTGGTCCGACCTCACCGGGGCGGGCTGACCCTTCGCGGCGCGGTCTCGGGCGCCTGCAGGAACACCGGCAGCACCACCAGGGCCACCACGGCGATCATCGCGCCCGGAACCCAGTTCGCTCCGGTGACCTCGATCAGCCACTGCGCCAGCCACGGCGTGAACCCGCCGAACACCGCCGTCGCCGCCGTCGCCCCGAGCGCAAGCCCGGTCAGCCGTCCTTCGCCCGGAAACTGTTCCGCCGTCGCCACCGCCCCGACCGCGCTGACACCGCCCGCGACGCAGGCCAGCACCACCGCGCCCAGCAAGGCTCCAGTCTGTCCCCCGACCGCCATCAGGGAGAACATGGCGGCGGGCATGGCGGCGGCGCAGAGGGCGAGGATGATCAGCACCGGCTTGCGCCCCCAGCGGTCCGACAGCAGGCCCGTCAGGGGCGTGATCAGGATCACCACCACAGCCGCGATAGTCGCCAGCCACAGCGACACGGTCTCGCCCAGTCCTCCGGTCGAGGTCAGGAAGACCGGCACATAGGTGATGCCGACATAATAGGTGATCGACCCCAGGGCCGAGATGGCGAAGGCCCGTGCGATCCCCTTACGGTGATGCCTGAGCGTATGCAGCAAGGGGCTGACCGGCACCGTCCCGGCCGCCTTCTGGCGCTCGAAGTCGGGCGATTCCTGCATCGTCGACCGCGCCAGCCAGACGCTGCCGGCCAGCACCGCCCCGACCACGAACGGAATGCGCCAGCCCCAGGCGTCGAGGTCGGCCGGGCTCAACAGATGCGCGGTCACCGCGCACACCCCGACCGCCAGCAGGGCCCCGATCTCGCTCGCCGCCGAGGCCGAGGACGCGATCAGCCCGCGCCGGTGGCGCGGCGCGCCTTCGAGCAGATAGGCGACGACCCCGGTGTATTCCCCGCCGACCGAGAACCCCATGACGCAGCGGACCAGCAGCAGGGCCACCCCCGCCGCCGGGCCGATCAGGCCATAGGTGGGCAGCAGGGCCGTCACGATCATCGCCGCCGTCATCAGCGCCACCGACAGCAGCATCGTGTGCCGGCGCCCGAACCGGTCGCCGATATGGCCGAACACCACAGCCCCGACCGGCCGCATCAGATAGGCCACGGCGAACCCGCCGAGCGTGATCAGCAGCGACGTCTCCCCGCCGCCGAAGAAGACGCGAGACAGGACGGTGGCCAGATAGAGATAGAGGGTGAAATCATACCACTCGACCACGGTCGAGAAGGCCGCGATGGCCATCGACCGCCTGGTCATCGGCTGGTGGTCGAGATGGTCCGTGTCCGTCATCGATGGGCCCTCGAGCCATTCCTGTTCACAGCGCGCCACGACGCAGTTCAGCATCATGACTCACCGGATCGTACCTTGGGTATGAAGAGGTTCTGCGTCGAGCATCACCTTGTGATTCAACGGACTCATGCTCGTTATCGGTCGATCCCCGGCGAAAGCTGCCAGCCACCTCGATAGTGCTATCCGCTTGGGTCGGTTCACCACTCGAGAAGGCGGCGAGACCTACGGAAATGGCCGCGATAGCACTGACAATGATCGCCAATGCGATCAGGTCGTCAGATCCACCCATCTTCAGCCGGAATTTGCCTTGCAGTTCCACGACGTCGGTTCCTCAGCGTTGAAGCTGCGATCTTCCGACAGTCCGGAAACTCGCAACGCGCCATCGTGACCCTGCCCAAACGGGGGGAGGACGGACAACGCACGCCGAATCTGACCCCAGTCCTGGAGTGGTGGATAAGAGCGTGCACTCGATAAGCGCTCGCTGATCCGAACACGGCTTTCGCCAGTTAAGGGCACGAGCGCTGTTGTCAGACGCGCCCGCACAACAATCCATAGGTGGGTTTGCAACAATGCACCGCCTGTCAGCTGCACCACGCAGCTAACAGCGCAATATCCAACTCTCGGACCGGGGATGCTGATTCGTCGCCCGCTGGGAATGCACCCAGAGGCGGGCGCAACTGCTCGCTCCCTATCCAGAATTGAAACCGGGCGCGGCCGTGTCCAGCCGCGCCCGGTCGTCTCACGCCGACCTTAGACCAGGTCGAAGCGATCCGCGTTCATCACCTTGGTCCAGGCCGCAACGAAGTCCGTCACGAACTTCCCGGCGTTGTCGGACTGGCCATAGACCTCGGCCAGGGCCCGCAGCTGGGAGTTCGAACCGAACACCAGATCGACGCGGGTCGCCGTCCACTTCAGTTCGCCGGTCGCCCGGTCGCGGCCCTCGAACTGGACTTCGTCGTCGGAGGTCGCGGTCCAGGTCGTACCCATGTCGAGCAGGTTGACGAAGACGTCGTTGGTCAGCTGGCCCGGGCGTTTGGTGAAGACCCCGTGCTGGACGCCATCTGTGTTGGCGTTCAGCGCGCGCAGCCCGCCCCACAGCACCGTCATCTCGGGCGCCGTCAGGGTCAGCAGTTGCGCCCGGTCGATCATCATCTCCTCGGCCGTCAGGGTGAACTGGCCCCGCTGATAGTTGCGGAAGGCGTCGGCCTCGGGCTCCAGCACGGCAAAAGATTCGACGTCGGTCTGTTCCTGAGAGGCGTCGGCGCGACCGGGGACGAACGGGACCTCGACGTCATGACCGGCCGCCTGCGCCGCCTGCTGCACCCCGACCGAACCGGCCAGAACGATCAGATCGGCCAGCGACACGGTCTTGCCGCCTCCGTTGAAGTCGGACTGGATGCCTTCCAGCACGCCCAGCACCTTGTTCAGCTGCGCGGGCTGATTGACCGGCCACTGGCGCTGCGGCTCCAGCCGGATGCGCGCGCCGTTGGCGCCGCCGCGCTTGTCCGAGCCCCGGAAGGTCGAGGCCGAAGCCCAGGCCGTGGCCACAAGCTCGGTGATCGACAGCCCCGACGACAGGATCCTGTCCTTCAGGGCGCCGACGTCCGCCGCATCGATCAGCGCATGATCCACCGCCGGGATCGGGTCCTGCCACAGCAGTTCCTCCTGCGGCACGAGCGGGCCGAGATAGCGTTCCTTCGGCCCCATGTCGCGGTGGGTCAGCTTGAACCACGCCTTGTTGTAGGCCTCGGTCAGCAGTGCCGGGTTCGCATGGAACCGCTTCGAGATTTCCAGATAGGCCGGGTCGGTCCGCAGGGCGATGTCGGTCGTCGCCATCATGGGCGCATGACGCCGGGACGGGTCGTGCGCGTCGGGCACCAGATCGTCCGCGGCCCGGTCGACCGGACGCCACTGCTGGGCGCCGGCGGGGCTCTTCGTCAGCTCCCACTCGTGACCGAACAGGGTGTCGAAATAGCCGCTGTCCCACTTGATCGGATCAGGCGTCCAAGCCCCTTCCAGACCCGAGGTGATGGTGTGCACGCCCCGGCCGCTTTCCCAGGCGTTCTTCCAGCCCAGACCCTGTTCCAGGATTCCGGCTCCCTCGGGTTCGACCCCGACGTGCTCCGGATTGCCGGCGCCGTGCGCCTTGCCGAAGGTGTGACCCCCGGCGATCAGGGCGACGGTTTCCTCGTCGTTCATCGCCATCCGGGCGAAGGTCTCGCGGATGTCCTTGGCCGAGGCCATCGGATCCGGCACCGCGTTCGGGCCCTCGGGGTTCACGTAAATCAGCCCCATCTGCACGGCGGCCAGCGGCTTATCCAGCTCGCGCTCGCCCTGATATCGGTCGTCCGCAAGCCAGGTATCCTCGGCGCCCCAGTGGACGTCCTCGGCCGGCTCCCAAACGTCCTCGCGACCGAAGGCGAAGCCATAGAAGGGCAGGCCCATGTCCTCCATCCCGACCGTGGCGGCCAGGATCATCAGGTCGCCCCAGCTGACCTGGTTGCCGTATTTCTGCTTGATCGGCCACAGCAGGCGGCGCGCCTTGTCCAGGTTGCCGTTGTCGGGCCAGGAGTTCAGCGGTGCGAACCGCTGGGTGCCGGACCCCGATCCGCCTCGCCCGTCTCCGGTCCGGTAGGTCCCGGCCGAGTGCCACGCCATCCGCACGAAGAACGGCCCGTAGTGGCCGTAATCCGCCGGCCACCAGTCCTGCGAGTCCGTCTGCAGCGCCCGCAGGTCCGCCCGTAGCGCCTCGACATCCAGCTTGGCGTTCTCCTCGGCGTATCTGAACGTCGGCGCGAACGGGCTGACCATCGAGGAATGCTGGGCCAGGATCTTCAGGTTCAGCTGGTTCGGCCACCAGTCGCGGTTCGAGCGTCCGCCGAAGCTGGTGTGGAACCGCACCCCGTGCCGCAACGGGCACTTGGTGGTGGGCTCGACGAGGTCGTTTCCGTCCATGGGCATCGTTGTTCTCCGGTCAGGGTCCGATTTGGATGTCCAATGGGTAACAGAGCGAGGCAGCGAACTTAAGTCGATTAAACTGATGCAGAGGATCGACTGAAGTTATCATCGAGCGCAAGGAAAAGGGCGGCGGGATAACTCCCGCCGCCCGATTGTCCGAACCCTGACGATGTCTAGGCGGCCAGCCGCTGCAGCAGGGCCGACAGCGACGCCATCCGCGCCTTGGTCGCATCGGTCGCCCCGTCCGGAGCCGTCGCCAGAGCGGTCGCGAGGTCTCCGGCCGCCGCCTTGTCCGCCGAACCCGAACGCCAGCCCGCGATCACGGTGCGGACCCGCGCCTCGACGCCGTCCTCGATCGCGTCGGTGCGGGCCAGCTGATCGACGTAGGAGGCCGCCACGTCCGGGCTGTCGGCCCATTCGATCTTCGTCTGGGTCTGGGGATTGATCTCCCCGGCCATGATGGCCTCGGCCGCCGCGATCTCGGCCGCGGACAGCTGATCCGACGGAAGCAGTTTCAGCACGTCAAGCCCGCGCGCAATCTCGCTCGAGTAAATCCGCCCGTTGAACCAGTAGGCCGACCACGAACCGCCGACATACAGCCGCTCGGCGCTGATCGGGCCACGGTCGAAATAGGCGATCTCGACCGCGTGCGCCGGGTCGGTGAAGTCCATGATCGAGACGCCGCCCTGGTACCAGGACTGGACCATCAGGTCGCGGCCCGGGACCGGAATGATGTTGCCGTTGTGGGCCACGCAGTTCTCGGTCGCGCCCTGCGCCGTCGGCAGTTTGTGGAAGCTGCGGCCCGTCAGGGTGCGGTCGGCGATGGTGGCGATCATATTGGCGCCCCAGGTCGCGGGGTCGGTGGCCTGACAGCGCGCGCCGATGCCGCCGCCCCACTCGTCGGTGAAGACCACCTTGTCGCCGGCGTTGTTAAAGGTCGCCGAGTGCCAGTAGGCCATGTCCGGGTCGAAGATGTCCGAGGTCCGGCGCGGGTTCACCGGGTCGGTGATGTCCAGCAGGATGCCGTTGCCGCTGCAGGCGCCGCCGGCCAGGCCGATCTCCGGATAGACGGTGATGTCATGGCACTGGTTGGTCTGGGCCGTGTCCTGGGTCGCGATGCCCGACCGCCCCCCGCGCCACAGGCCCGCGACCCGGCCCGTCGTCGCATCGGCGAAGATGCGCGGCCGATTCACCAGCGCCGCATTCTCGGGATGATCCAGCGGCACCTTGATCACGTCGATCGAGAACAGGGCCGTCTCGGGGTTCGCGTCCGGCTGGCCGTCGGTGCAGATGTCCAGCTCGCCGGTCTTGCGCACGTCGGCCGTGCCCTCACCGTAGATGTACAGCACGTTCCGGTCCGACGGATCCGGCACCTGGGTGTGGGTGTGCGACCCGCGGCAGGTCTGGACCGCCGCGATCTGGCGCGGTGCGTTCAGGTCCGAGATGTCGAAGATGCGCACGCCGCGGAAGCGTTCGGCGCTGACCTCTTCCGCATTTCCGCCGCCGCTGCAGTCCACTCGCCCGCGGTTCTCCTCGACCGACATGAACAGCAGGTTCCCGTGCACCGACACGTCGCCCTGACCGCCCGGACAGACCACCGACATCACCAGCCGGGGCGCGTCGCCCGAGACGTCATAGGCGTTGAAGCCGTTGAAGTTGCCGACGAACAGCCGGCCGTTCGACATCGCCATGTCGGAGTTGGCCGTGCCCAGCACGCTGAAGCTCGGATCGCCCTCCGCCGAGGCCCGCAGCGCGGCCCGCTCCTCCGCGGTCTTCGGCGGCGAGAACAGGGTCTCCGAGGTCCCGAAGCCCGGCGCATGCGGTGTGTGGCTGACCAGCGACAGACCCATGGCCGCCTGTCCGGCGTCGTCGAAGCCGGCCGACAGGCTGGAGCGCGCGTCCGTTCCGATGACCTGGACCGACCCTCCCGCCGAGGATTGCTGCGCCACGGCGGCGGTCGCGCCCAGCAACACCCCCAGGGCGGCGACGGAGGAAAGCAGGGTGCGACGGACGGTCATGGCGGGCCTCGTTCGAAGGATTGAAATGCGACGGGTTCAGAGTTCGGCGGACAGGGACTGCATGCGCAGGATTTCGGTCGACTGATCGGCGACGACGGCGTTGGTAAAGTCGGACAACAGGGTGTCCTGGGCGGCGTCGGGCGTCGCCATCAGGGCGCCGACCATGTCGATCGCCCCCCGATGATGCTGGATCATTCCGGCCAGGAACAGCCGGTCGAAGTCGGGCCCGCTCGCCGCCGCCAGCGTCCGCATCTGGCGCGGCGTCAGCATCCCGGCCATCACCGGCGTGTCGTCGGGCCCCGCGCCCTGGTTCATGGCGCCGTGGCTCATGCCCGCATGGTTCATCATGCCGTGATCCATCCCGGCATGATCCATGCCCGGCATCTCCGCCGGCCGCCCGCGTTCCCGCAGCCACCCGCGCATCACGGCCATCTCGGCCGCCTGGCTCAGGGCGATGCGACGCCCCAGCAGTTTCACCCGCCGGTCCGCCCCGCGCGTCTCCAGCAGTTCGACCATCTCCACCGCCTGGGCGTGGTGCACGATCATATGCTGCATGAAGCCGACGTCCGCCTCGGTAAAGGTCGTGCGGCCCAGCGCCATCGCCTCCTCGGCGGTCACGATCCGCGACGGCTGTCCGGGCGCCCCGGGCTGGAAGATCGGCACGGACCCGGCGGGGGGAGTCTGGCCGGAGGGAGTCCGGGCGAGGGCCTGTCCGGCGATCAGGCCCGTCATCAGGGCCGCAACGATACCGAACTCCAGCCTCACGCCCGCTCACTCCCGCCGCCGCGCTTTTCGGCCACAATCCAGACTAGGCCCCGGCCCCGCCCCGGGGCAAGCGGCTTGCGGAAATCGTCATGCCCGGCATCGGGTCCGACCCCGGCCCGGCGGCGCGTCAGCTTCGCTTCCGCCGCCCGGGCGGCGGCGGCTCCTGCTCCAGCGCCCTGCGCCAGGCCTCTTCTTCGGACAGGCCCGCCGCCTGTCCTGCGATGACCCTGTCCTCGACCTTCAGCCGGCGCTCGCGCCACAGGGTCTTCACCGCCAGATCGGGATCGTAGACATCGTGGGGACCGATCCTCAGCCGGTCGGACACCGTCCCGCCCGCATCGTCCAGCACCTCGGCCACGACCCTCAGCGGCACGTTATAGGCGTTCATCCCCACCGCCGCCGCCCGGTCCGCCAGCCGGCCATAGCTCTCCGCCAGCCCGGCCAGAGCCTTGGCCTCGGACCACAGCCGCCCCTTCATCGCCCGGCCAGAGGCCAGGATCGCCGCCCGCGCCAGCGCCGCCGGATCGGAGCAATCGGGATCGTCGACGGGCGCCGGAACGAACAGCGCCTTCAGCGCCCGCGACCCCACGGGGTTCAGCGACCGGTGCGCCGCCTCCTCCTCCTCGACCATCCGCGCATGGGCCCGCGCCCGCGCGTCGCCCATCGACTTCTTGGTCCAGCCGTCCCGGCAGGCGTAGCGATAGATGGTCGTCGCCGAGACCTTCCACTTGGCCCCCAGATCCTTGGCCATCGCCCCGTTCTTGTACTCCTCGGCGATGATCGCCCAGGTCTCGGGCTTCAGACGGAAGTGTGTGGCGGGGGCTTCTGCACAGGCTCTGCTCATCCCGACAGTGTGCGGGCCTCGCGAGTGTATGCGCGGATAAAGCCCCTAAATAATCCCGGCCTTTGATCGGTAAGGCGAAATCGGGGGATGTGTTGATGGGTATGGGTGCTGCTAAGCGATGAACACTTGGCTCCGGTGATAGGCGAGATAGCCATTCTGAGCGGGATGGAACGCATCCGTCATCCACACTGACGGCGGCTCACTGACGCCAAACCTCTGTCGAAGAAGTTGCTCGAAGCCGAGACGGCGCATGTCTTCGTCGGGCACACGCGGCGAGACAATCACCTCGCCCGCGTCGCCGAAGCTGATGAAGCCGCGATCGAACAAATGGTCGGCGTCAGGCGTCAGCAACAACCCGTTCGCGCCATCAAGACGCTCGGTGGCTGTCTGGCAAACGCGCCACGGCTTGATGTGACTGGCGATCAGCAGCGAAGAGTTCGTGATACCGGTCAACCGACATGCGCGCTCCCTCGCTTCAACGTTCTTTCGGAACGCGCCTTGACCCCGTCGCGCCTGAATGACCGTCTGCTTGACGGTGGTGTCCAGCCCCGCATCCTGTTCGATGCGGCGCTGGATGGTGTCATCGAGTATCTCGGTGACAACGTCGAAGGTCAGGCTATTGCTTCCGCCGCGCGCGAGAGCGTCTTGGCTGAAGGCCGCACCAGCGGCGATCATCTCGAACACCTCCTGCGGCACGCTGGCGAGGTAGGCCTTCTGGTTTCCATCGCCGGTCAGGGCGCTGATCGGCGAATACTTCTGGGGGAGCAACGGCCCTAGGTTTTGGATCATCGCCTTCGGGCGAACGGCGGGCGCCAACTCCGTCCAATAGACGGGCAACAGCCACCCTTCGTGGTCCCAATAGGCGCCGACGGCGCCAAATTCCGCAGGCTTAGGCGCCGTGAAGGCGAACTCCGCAACCCGCCCGATCCAGCCAATCTTGCCGTTCGCATAGGACATCACGATGTCGCCCGGCGAGGCCAAGCGCATGTTGTCGTAGAACTGGCTTCGAGCCCCGTTCCGCTCCGCCTTGGGCGCCCACAGATACTGGCCGTCGATCTCCTGACGCAGCGTCTGTTTGTGATTGACCCACCAGTAGTTCGGCATCGACCGGCGTCAGGCCCGGGCTGGTCGGAAGGGGTTACGCTCGAACCGGATGAGGTCGTGCTTCTCGGCAAACCACGCAACAAAGACCGCAGGCTCGTCGCCCTCCCACCAATAGCGAGACAGCTCAGCATCGTCCAAGCCCGCGTCGGCGGTATCGATACACCAGTCCCGCTTCATCAAACGGTCAACGGTCTGTATCCAACGAGACTTGTTCATCGTATTCCCCACCCTCGCAGAGTGTCCCGATTTTCACTTCGCTGCCAGTGAAGCGACGGACGGACATGGGTTTCGGCACGGCATCCGGGTCGAATCTCGATAGGAAGGCTGAAGACTCAACCCATCCGTGAAACGGAAACGTTGTGTTCTTTATTTGTTCCTGATAGCTTCAGGGCCCGTTAACCTTCTCGTGGCGTGATGCGCGCGAGGCACGTCAGGGGCTTAGCATGACTACGTTTGTCTCGGTTTTCTCCGGCGCTGGCGGCTTGGACATCGGCTTGCAACGCGCCGGCTGGGATTGCCTTTACGCAACTGATTTCGACAAGCATGCGGCCGCAACACTGAAGCTGAACGCAGCAGCGGGCCGCTTCCATGGCGAGGGTGTGATCCGCCAAGCGGATATTCGCGATCTGACCGGCGCTCGCATGCTTGCTGAAATGGGCAGGCGTCGCGGAGACATCGACCTGCTAGCTGGCGGGCCTCCATGCCAGTCGTGGAGCAGCGCAGGCCATCAACTTGGATTCAATGACCCGCGCGGCAGGTTGTTCGAGGACTACCTTCGGGTTGCCAAACAACTCGATGTCCGTTGGCTGCTCTTCGAAAATGTGCGGGGGCTGATCACCGCCCGTGGCTCGGACGGCATTCCAGGCAGTGCGTTGGCCGCCATCAGGCAGGCGTTATTCAGCGCGGGTTGGCAGACTCGAGTCGAACTTTTCAATGCCGCCGATTACGGCGTACCCCAACGGCGTGTTCGTGTGATCCTGATCGGCTATCGCCTTGGAGACGAACCACCGATCCCGGCGGCATCGCATAGGGAAAATAGCGAAGCAGGCGAGGCTTCCTGGATTTCCATGGCCAACGCGCTGGAGGCACTGGCTCCTCTCGAAGCAGATGAGGTCATTCGGCCTTCCGGAAAACTGGCCCTCGAGCTGGCAGAGATTCCGGCCGGTTCGGGTGTTAAAAGCCCCGGCAAGCGGGAAACCACGCGTCCGGGAGGCCATTGGGGATACAAACAAGGTGCGTTCGTCGCCGATCTGCGGCGTCCTGCCCGAACAGTCACCGCCAATGCCCAGCAAGATTGGATTCGTGACTCGATCCACGGACTGCGGCGGCTTTCGCCGCGCGAATGCGCTGCGTTGCAAACCTTCCCTGAAGATTGGGCTTTCGCCGGTGGGCGAGTTGATCAGTACCGTCAGATCGGAAATGCGGTGCCGCCACTCCTTGCAGAGAGAATTGGTGAAACGCTTCGCGACCACGTCAACGCGAAGGCCCCCGCTCCGAAGATGACGAACGTCGTCATAGCGCCACTCCCTGCAAAATTGCAGGCGGCGATTGACTACACTTCGCGAGAGCAACGCCGGAATGGAGCGTCTAGATTGCAAGCTCCGGCTAAGCGGTCTGCGCTGAAAGCTAAGGTCGCCGTTGTCGCCTGAAGAAACGGCTTATCACAGAGAGCAAACCGCGATTGCGGAAACGCTCTACCGAGACGCCGCGTCCCCGTCGGGGGAAGCAGCGATGTGGAAGGATTTCAAATGGCAGTCGCGTCGGGCTATCAAACTCGCCCTTCGCGAAACAAATTATTTGCGGGGAATTCCTAGCGCGCTTGAACGCTCAGCGCGTGCGGTCCGTGTGTTGCGTTTCTTAATGGCTCCGCCAAAAAGTCAGGATCAGTTTCACCTGCTTTGCAAACCGTATGGCAAGGGCAGTGAAAACTCGGGCTCACCAATTTCTTCAGAACGGGCGCTTGCGATTGATGCGGCATTTTCGGAGTGGAGAGATGTCGAACTCTCATCCTGGCTTGGATCAAACCGAGCACCATCCCTGAAAGAGATCAGAGCCATCTTTCTCCATGCGGCTCCGATGATGGCCCAGCAGAATATCCAAACACAAAGGCGAATGGACGCCTCTGCGTTTCAAGAACAGTCCGTCGCTGATCTCCTACTGGACGACGACTGGACCTATCAATCGGCCCGCACGATCGATCGTGCGAAAGGGATCGAGAGGAAGCATTTCTTGCAAAAGGCACGTTTCACAGCGGGCTCGCGCACGAAGGAGATCGACGTCGCTATCGGGTTGGGACAAGCGTTCATTCTGGCTTTGGAATGCAAGGTCTCGAACGACAGCACCAACTCAACCAAGCGCCTCAACGACATCAGCGAAAAGGCCGACGCTTGGCGTGTGGAATACGGCCGGACCTTGAAGACGGGAGCTATGCTCCAAGGCGTGTATCGCGCAGACGACGTCCTTGAGCTCGCCCAAGGCGGCGTTGAAGTATTCTGGTTCCACGACTTACCTCGTTTCGCGAGGTGGGTTTCTGCGGAACTGATGGAATAGCCGCTAGCCCTCAATCCTCGTCCATCTTCAGCGCCGCGATAAACGCCTCCTGCGGGATCTCGACCTTGCCGAACTGGCGCATCCGCTTCTTGCCGGCCTTCTGCTTCTCCAGCAGCTTCTTCTTCCGCGTCGCGTCGCCGCCGTAGCATTTCGACGTCACGTCCTTGCGCAGGGCCCGCACCGTTTCCCGCGCGATGATCTTGCCGCCGATGGCGGCCTGGATCGGGATGACGAACATGTGGGGCGGGATCAGCTCCTTCATCTTCTCGACCATGCCCCGGCCGCGCGTCTCGGCGCGGGCGCGGTGGACCAGCATCGACAGGGCATCGACGGGCTCGGCGTTGACCAGGATGCTCATCTTGACCAGATCGCCGACCTTGTAGTCCGTGATCTCGTAGTCGAACGAGGCATAGCCCTTCGAGATCGACTTCAGCCGGTCGTAGAAGTCGAACACGACCTCGTTCAGCGGCAGCTCATAGACCACCAGCGCCCGCGACCCGACGTAGGACAGTTCGACCTGCGAGCCGCGCCGGTCCTGACACAGCTTGATGACGCTGCCGAGGTATTCGTCGGGCGTCAGGATGGTGGCCTTGATCCACGGCTCGCTGATCGTCTCGATCTGCATCACGTCGGGCAGGTCGGCGGGGTTGTGCAGGTCGATCTCGCGCCCGTCGCGCAGGCCGATCTTGTAGACCACCGACGGCGCCGTCGCGATCAGGTCGAGGTTGAACTCGCGGCTCAGCCGCTCCTGAATGATCTCGAGATGCAGCAGACCCAGGAAGCCGCAGCGGAAGCCGAAGCCGAGGGCGGCGCTGGATTCCATCTCGTAGGTGAAGGAGGCGTCGTTCAGGCGCAGCCGGCCGATGGCGGCGCGCAGGTCCTCGAAATCGGCGGCGTCGACCGGGAACAGGCCGCAGAAGACCACCGACTGGACCTCCTTGAACCCCTTCAGCGGCTCGGCCGTCGGCTTGCGTTCGTCGGTGATGGTGTCGCCGACGGCGGCGTGGGCCACTTCCTTGATCTGGGCGGTGATGAAGCCGACCTCGCCGGGGCCGAGGCTTTCGACCGGCGTATTCTTGGGCAGGAAGACGCCGACCCGGTCGATCAGGTGGGTCGAGCCGTTCTGCATCATCTTGACGCGCATCCCGGCCTTCAGGGTGCCGTCGAACACGCGGACCAGAACGACGACGCCGAGGTAGGGGTCGTACCAGGCGTCGACCAGCAGGGCCTTCAGCGGCGCGTCGGGGTCGCCTTTCGGCGCCGGCAGGCGGGTGACGATGGCCTCCAGCACATCCTCGATGCCGATGCCCGACTTGGCGCTGCACAGGACGGCGTCGGAGGCGTCGATGCCGATCACGTCCTCGATCTGCTGGCGCACCCGCTCCGGCTCCGCCGCCGGCAGGTCGATCTTGTTCAGGACGGGGACGATTTCGTGGTTGTTGTCGATCGCCTGATAGACGTTGGCCAGGGTCTGGGCCTCGACCCCCTGCGACGCATCGACGACCAGCAGCGAGCCCTCGCATGCGGCCAGTGAGCGCGACACCTCGTAGGCAAAGTCGACGTGCCCCGGCGTGTCCATCAGATTAAGAATATAATCCTTGCCGTCACGCGCCGTATAGTTCAGCCTGACGGTCTGGGCCTTGATCGTGATCCCCCGCTCTTTCTCGATGTCCATATTATCGAGAACCTGGGCGGACATCTCACGCGCGGTCAGCCCTCCGGTGAATTGGATCAGCCGGTCCGACAGCGTCGATTTGCCGTGGTCAATGTGGGCAACCACGCTGAAATTTCTTATGCGTTCGATGGGGGGCGTCGTCATGGTGCGGCGCGGTTAGCATGGGTGACGCGTCAGCGCCAACGCAGCAGGCTTTCAACCCTGTTTCGCAACCGCATTCGGCACGGATTACATCGTAGTAATGGCGGCGCTTGCCGTTTGAGGGCAAGGCATGAACGCGGTATGAGGCCCGGCTCGCCGGATGTCATCGCCGGTTGACCTCCCCTGCCGGCGCCGCTTCGCCCGCCCAGACATACAGGATCGCTCCGTGGCCCCCACGTCCTCGACCCGCCTTCTCCGCACCTCCGCCCTCGCGCTCGTCCTCGGGCTCGGCCTGACCGTCGCCGCCTGCGGAGGTGGAGCAGAAGAGAAGAAGTCCGACGCGCCCGGCGCGTCGGGACCGACCGTCACGGTGGCCGCCGCCGCCCTGACCAACCTGCCGCGCGTCGTCACGGCCTCGGGCAGCGTCTCGGCCTGGGAAGAGGTGCCTGTCGGCTCCGAGACCGGCGGCCTGGTCGCCACCGCCGTCTATGTCGACGAGGGCGCCTACGTCCGGCAGGGCCAGCCCCTGGTCCAGCTCAACGACGATTTGCTGCAGGCGCAGCTGCGTCAGCAGCAAGCGGGGGTGCAGACAGCCCAGGCCAATCTGGCCCGCGACGACGCCGCCCTGGCACGGTCGCAGGAACTGAAGGAGCGCGGCTTCCTCAGCCAGGCCTCGCTCGACACGGCCCTGGCCAACCAGCGCGCCTCGACCGCGAACCTGGCTTCGGCGCGGGCATCGTTGTCCGAAACCCAGACCCGCCTCGCGCAGGCGACCCTGCGGGCGCCGGTCGCCGGTCTCATCATCAGCCGCAGCGTGACCCGTGGCCAGATCGTCCAGGCCGGGACCGAAATGTTCCGCATGGTCCGTGACGGCCGACTGGAGCTGGACGCCCAGGTGCCCGAGACCGAGCTGGCCCTCGTCCGCGCCGGCCAGTCGGCGACCATCTCTTCCGATCAGGTCGGCCAGACGACGGGCCGCGTCCGCATCGTGACGCCAGAGGTCGACGCCGAGAACCGGCTCGGGACGGCGCGCATCGCCCTGTCGGGCAGCGGCGGCTTCCGGCCCGGCATGTTCGCCAAGGCCGAGATCGACGTCGGGGCCCAGCCGACGATCACCGTGCCCACGGCCGCCGTCTTGTACCGCGAAAACCGTTCGGGCGTGTATGTCCTGATGACCAACAACCACGTCCGCTTCCAGCAGGTGACGGTGCTGTCCCGGTCGGCGGAACGGACTTCGGTCACCGGGCTGAACGCCGGAGCCCAGGTCGTGGTCGACGGCGCGGGCTTCCTCGGCGACGGAGATCGCGTCAACGTCGTCGCCGCCCGCGCTCCAGCCGCCGCTGCCCCTGCCCCCGTCGCTCCTGCCGCGCGCTAGGGCCTGACCATGAAGAACATCTCCTCCTGGTCGATCAGGAATCCGATCCCGATCATCCTGCTGTTCACGCTGCTGACCATCGCCGGTCTGCTCAGCTTCAACAACATGCGGATCAACAACAATCCGGACATCGACTTCCCGCTGGTGGCGGTCACGGCCGCACGGCCGGGCGCGGCGCCCAGCGAGATGGAAGTCCAGGTCACGCGGCTGATCGAGGATTCCCTCGCCGGGCTGTCGGGCGTGCGCCACATCAACTCCCAGGTCATGGACGGCGTGTCCTCGACGACCATCGAGTTCGAGCTGGGCACCGACACCGAACGCGCCACCAACGACGTTCGCAACGCCATGAGCGGCCTGCGCGCCGACCTGCCTCAGGACATGCAGGAGCCGGCGGTCCAGCGCATCGACATCACCGGCGACGCCCTGATCACCTGGGTGGTCCGCTCCTCGACCATGACGCCGGAGGAGATCAGCTGGTTCGTCGACAACGACATCAGCCGCACCCTGCTGGCCATCAAGGGCGTCGGCGAGGTCAACCGCTCAGGCGGCGTGGATCGCGAGATCGCCGTCGAACTCGATCCCGATCGCCTGGCCTCCTACGGCCTGACGGCGGCGGCGGTCAGCCAGGCCCTGACCGGCGTCAACTCCGACCAGCCGGGAGGGCGCGTGACCATCTCGGGCTCCGAGCGGTCGATCCGCACCCTGGGCGCGGCCACCTCGATCGATGGCCTGCGCGAGACCCTGATCCCGCTGGGCGGCGGCCGCACCGTGCGTCTGGGCGACCTCGGCACGGTCGAGGACCACTGGTCCGAGCCGCGCCGTCTGGCCCGTTACAACGGCCAGGAAGCCATCACCTTCAACTTCCTGCGCTCGCGCACCGCTTCGGAGGTGAAGATCGCCGAGAAGGTCCGCGAGGCGGTCGCCAAGATCGACGAGGACCATCCCGAGCTGGAGATCCAGCAGGTCACGGCCAGCGTCGAACAGATTGAGGAAAGCTACATCGCCTCGCTGGAGGCCCTGCTGCTCGGCGCCGTTCTGGCCGTCATCGTGGTCTTCATCTTCCTGCGCGACTGGCGGGCGACCTTCATCACCGCCATGGCCATGCCCCTGTCGCTGATCCCCGCCTTCGCGGTGCTCGGGCCCATGGGTCAGTCGCTGAACGTGGTCAGCCTTCTGGCCCTGTCCCTGACCATCGGCATCCTCGTCGATGACGCCATCGTCGAGATCGAGAATATTGTCCGGCACATGCGGGACGGGAAGTCGCCCTACAACGCCTCGATGGAGGCCGCCGACGAGATCGGTCTGGCCGTCGTCGCCACCACCGCGACCATCATCGCCGTCTTCGCTCCGGTCGGCTTCATGCCGGGCATCATCGGCCAGTTCTTCAAGGCCTTCGCCTTGGCCGCCTGCGTCTCCGTGGCCTTCTCCCTGGTCGTGGCGCGAACCCTGACGCCCCTGATGGCCGCCTATCTGCTGAAGCACCACAAGCACGAGGACCGTGATCCGTTCTGGATGGCGGCCTATCTGAAGTCGCTGACTTGGAGCCTGAAGAACCGCTGGAAGGTCTTCGCCATCGGCACGGCCCTGTTCATCGGCTGCGGCGTCCTGGCCACGAGGGTGCCGTTCGAGTTCCAGCCCTCCGGCGATGTCGCCCGCGCGGGCTTCTCCATCGAACTGCCGCCGGGCGCCACGCTGCAACAGACCGACGCCATCGTTCAGCGTCTGACCCGTGACCTGCGCGCCCGGCCGGAAGTGACTTCCGTCTACGCCTCCGTCGGCGGCCAGGAAGTCAATCAGGCCAACCTCTATGCCGATCTGCTGCCCAAGGGCGACCGCGATCTGAGCCAGCAGGAATTCGCGCGCACCATGGTCGACAGCTGGAAGGACATTCCGGGCGCCCGCATCGGAGCCGGCATCGCCCAGCAAGGCGGCGGGCCGTCGGACGGCACAAGCTATACATTCTCCATCCTGTCGGACAGCGGCGAGGCCCTGGTCGCCGCCGCGCGTCAGGTCGAGGCCGAGATGCGCACGGTTCCGGGCCTGGCCAACGTCGTCAACACCGCCTCGATCGCCCGACCCGAGATTCTGGTCACGCCACGTCCGGATCAGGCCGCCCTGATGGGAGTCTCGACCAGCGCCATCTCCCAGGCCGTCCGCGTCGCCACCATCGGCGACGTCGACCAGAACCTGCCGAAATACAATCTCGGCGACCGTCAGGTGCCGATCCGCCTGCGCCTGACCCGGGACGCGCGCGAGGACCTGTCGGTGATCGAGAACCTGCGGGTGCCGACCGCGACCGGCGGTGCGGTGCCGCTGAGCGCCGTGGCCGACATCCAGTTCGGCGCCGGGCCTTCCCAGGTGCTGCGTCAGGACCGTTCGCGGATCGCCTCGATCACGGCCGAACTGGACGGCATCCGTTCGGGCGAAGCCGGCGCTCTGGTTCAGAAACTGCCCTCGGTCCAGAACCTGCCCGAAGGCGTCCGTCAGGTGCCTGCGGGCGACCAGGAATTCATCGCCGAGATGATCAACGGCTTCGCCATCGCCTTCATGACCGGCATCCTGCTCATGTACGCGGTTCTGGTGCTGCTGTTCCGCAGCTTCGCCTATCCGATCACCATCATGGCCTCGCTGCCGCTCGCCATCGGCGGCGCCTTCGTGGCCCTCATGGTCGGCGGGTCCAGCTTCTCCATTTCGTCCCTCATCGGGGTGCTGATGCTGATGGGGATCGCGGCCAAGAACTCCATCCTGCTGGTCGACTACATCGTCATCGCCGAACAGGAAGGCATGGCGCGGATCGACGCCATCATGGACGCGGCGCACAAGCGCGCCCGCCCCATCCTGATGACCACCTTCGCCATGGGCGCCGGCATGATCCCGGTGGCCGTGGGCTGGGGCGCCGATGTCGAGTTCCGTCAGCCGATGGCTATCGCGGTCGTGGGCGGGCTGATCTCCTCGACCTTCCTGTCCCTGCTGTTCATCCCGCCGATCTTCACCATCGTCGACGACGTGTCCGGATGGGCGCGCCGTCGCATGGGCGGGATGTTCGCGAGCCAGCACCAGACGCAGGCGGGCGCGGCCGAACCCGCCGAGTAGTCGGCGGCCCCGCCCGGGTCTGACGACGGGCCGTCGAGGCCTTCCCGGAAGGGCGTCCCGCGCAGTAGCGATACCGCGCCCAATGGCGACCTGCGGGTCCGCCAGCCACCGGTCCCGTCCAGACAGTCACGAGGCCGGACGTGGCGGCCTCGCACCCGACGTGATCGTTCAGGTGAGGTCGTCTGGACCCGCGCCGCATGCGGGCCGGTCCCTTGTGGTCGATCACATCGCCGGACAAGGCCGCCCTGGAAGGTCGGCAGCCTGATGGCCGACACGGTCCAGGCGCCAACCCTTCACCCTGCGACCTTCTGATCTCGGCCGAGAAAAAGCCGGCCGGGGTTGCCCCCGGCCGGCTCAGGCGTCCCGGTTGTGGCCGGGATCAGTACTGGATGCGGAGCGTCGCGCCGAAGGTGCGCGGTGCGCCGAGGAAGGCGTCGTAGGTCTGGGTGTCCAGGTTCCCGTTGTAGAAGGTCCCGGGGTTGGTGCCGGTCGTCTGCACGGTGCTCTGGAAGGCGGTGCCTTGCAGCGGGCCGTTGTAGCCGACCTGCAGATATTCCTCGTCGGTGAGGTTCTGGGCCCAGACTTCCAGGGTCCAGCGGTCGTCCTCGCTGCCGATCGAAATACGGCCGTTCACCGTCGAGAAGGCGTCCTGCAACTTGAACGGCAGCAGGTCCGAACCGGTGTTGTATTCCGTCATGTACTTGCCGGCCAGGCTGAAGCCGGCGCGCAGGCCATTGCCGAGGCTGCGGTCGAAGTTGACCGACAGCGACGCCGACCATTCCGGCGCGAACGACGGACGCGAACCAGGCAGCAGCGACGCGGCCGGGAAGTTGTTCGGATCGACCAGGTCGGCCGCAGTGAACACACCGTACTGCGCGTCGGTATAGGTCACGCCGCCCTGGAAGCTCAGACCCTCGACCGGAGTGAACCAGACCATGTCGGCGTCGACGCCGCGCGAGGTCAGCTCAGGGATCGGCTCGACGGTGAAGCCCACGCCGTTGAAGGTGTTGAGCTGGAAGTTCTCGAACGTCTGGTCGAAGTAGGTGGCGTTCAGCAGCAGGGTGCGTTCGACCAGGGTCATCTTCACCCCGGCTTCGTAGCTGTCGACATACTCCGACGGGAAGTACAGCGTCGTCACCGGCGTGATGGTGCCGGTACGGTGCACGCGGTCGAGGTTGTAGCCGAAGCTCTTGTAACCGCGAGCATACGACACGTAGCCGAGCACGGAGTCGTTCAGACGGTAGGACGCCTTGATCGTGCCGCTCAGCTCGCTGTCGTCGGTCGACTCGTTGATGGTGCGGTTGTTGAAGGCGCTGTTGGCGAAGGGCAGGCAAAGGGCGCCGAGGATACCGCCGACATTGGCGGCGCCGAGCCCCTGAGCGATGGCGCCGGCGTTCAGCTGGGCGGCCGTGCAGGTCGCGCCGTTGCCGTTCACGTTCTGCTGGCGAGCATCGAGCGACTTGTCATCCATCGTGTAGCGCAGGCCCACGGTGAGGTCGAAGGCGTCCGTGACGTGGAAGGTGTTGTTGGTGAACAGGGCGATCGAGGTCGATTCCTGATCGTAGGTGTCGGCATAACCCTGACCGAGGGTAAAGCCGGGGCCCGAACCGACCGCGGTCGGAACGGTGACATTGGCCCCACCCGGTCCGACCGGCAGTATGCCGGTGCCGCCGCTGGCGAGGCAGCCTAGCAGGCCTGCCGACGTTCCAGTCTGGCCCGTGCGAGTGAAGCAGCCGACGGCCCCACCGCTGACCGGGATGGAGGGGCTCGCGCGGTTCAGGTTCGCCGTCAGCAGCAGCGAGATGAACGGCGTATAGTCCGAACCGAAATACCAGCTGTCGCGGCGGTTGATGGTTTCCTTCGTGGCGAAGACGCCGACCAGCCAGTCCAGCTTGTCGGTGGCGCCCGCGAGGCGGAACTCCTGGGTCAGATTCTCGACGCCGTAACCGTTCTGACCGTCCTGGACCCGATAGGCGATATCGGCGCCCGTGTAGTCGATGTCCTGGCCGAGGTCGGTAGACCAGTCGCGGTACGAGGTCACAGAGGTCAGAGTCGCACCGCCGAACAGCGACGGCAGGTCGAAGTTGGCTTCCAGCGACACGCCCTTGTCTTCGATCTCCTGGCCGCTCGAGCGGTTGGCGTAGGCCATACGCGAGAAGGGCAGCAGGCCGCCGTTCGGCGCGGTCGCAACCGGCGGACGGGCACCGTTACCGTTGGACAGAGTGTCGATCGCCGGCTGGGTAGAGGACGAGCGGATCTGCACGCCTGTGCAGCAATACTCGTCCCGCGACGTGTAGTCGGCGATGAACCGGAACGACGTGCTGTCGTTCGGCAGCCACAGCAGCTGGCCGCGAACCGAACCGAAGTCCTGGTTCTGATCATCGGTTTCCGGACGCGGGCCGTCACCCGTATCGACGGTGTAGAACCCGTCGCGGACCCGGCGCGCGCCGTACAGGCGGAAGGCCAGGGTGTCAGAGATCGGACCGGTCACCGAACCTGATACACCCAGGGCGCCGTAGTTGCCGGCGGTGAACTCGGCATTGTAGCCCGGCGTGAACGACGGGGCTTCGGTGAGGATGTTGATGACGCCGGCCGAGGTGTTCTTGCCGAACAGGGTGCCTTGCGGACCCTTCAGCACTTCGATGCGGCTCAGTTCGCCCAGGTCGCCGAAGCCGACCGAGTTGCGCGAACGATAGACGCCGTCGATCACGACGCCGACCGAGCTTTCCAGACCGGGGTTGTCACCGACGGTTCCCACGCCGCGGATACGGGCGGTCGTCGAGGCTTCCGACGACGTCGAGGTGACGGTCATGCCGGGGGTCAGGATCTGCAGATCCTTGATGTCCTTGACGCCTGCGTCCGACAGGGTCTCCTGCGACAGGCTGGTGACCACGATCGGCACGTCCTGCAGGTTCTGCTCGCGCTTCTGGGCGGTGACGATGATGTCGTCGACCGTGGATTGCTGGCCGTCCTGGGCCGAGGCGACCCCGGCGAAGCCGAAGGCCACGGCGCCGACGACGGCGACGGACGCGGTGCAACGAAGAACTTGAGTAAGACGCATGGATGGCTCCCGGCTCATGGCCGGACGCCCCCTTCCCGGGGCGCGTCGCGGCGTTTCCTGATTCCCAACCCTTACTCTCTTGGCGGAGCGTCGGATTCTCGTGGGTTTTTCGTAGTCCAAGCCGCACTGTGGGACAAGGCGAAGGCTGGGCTCACGCCATGTTTCAGCCTTGCGACAGCGCCCTGTGTGACGCGAAAGCGACAGAATGTGATGACCTTAGGTCAATATTCGCGTCTTAAGATTCAGTAATCGACGCGGACGACGCCGTGGAACCTGACGCTCGCCTCGACGCGATCCAGAGAATGACCCCGCCCGACACGCCGGAGAGGACCGAGCCCAGGATTACACCCAGCTTGACCTCCACCTGCTCGGGCGAATCCACCGCGCCCGGAAACGCCAGTGCGCCGATGAACAGGCTCATGGTGAAACCGACCCCGCAAAGAAGAGAGACGCCGTAGACTTGCAGCCAGGTCGACTGACCGGGTTTCGCACCGAGCCCCAGACGCGTGACGAGCCAGGCGGCGGCGAACACGCCCAGCTGCTTGCCGACGAACAGCCCCGCCGCGACGCCGAGCACGAGCGGGGCCAGCAGCTGGTCCAGCGACAGCCCCGCGAACGACACCCCGGCCTTGGCGAAGGCGAACAAAGGCAGAACCAGATATGCCACATAGGGATGCAGGTCGTGCATCGCCTCCTTCAGCGGGCTCTGACCATCGGCGGCGCGGGGGCTCACCGGCACGATGCAGGCAAAGGCGACCGCGGCCAGCGAAGTGCTCAGGCCCGCCTGCACGCTCAGCCACCATACGGCGAGAAACCCCATCACCCAGAAGGGCGCGGGGATGCGCCGCCTCGACATCAGCGCGCCGAACCCCAGCAGCGCCCCGGCCCAGGCGAGGGGCGCCCACTCCACGCCCTCGCTGAACAGAACGGCGATCAGCCCGATGGCGCCGAGGTCGTCGACGATCGCCAGCGTCAGCAGAAAGACCCGCAGCGACGAGGGCAGCCCCCTGCCGACGAGGGCGAAGACGGCGAGCGCGAAGGCGATGTCCGTGGCCAGGGGGATCGGCCAGCCCTGATGCGGCCCCTGAAGACCTGCGGAGAACAGCAGATAGACCCCCGCCGGGGCCAGCATCCCGCCCAGGGCCGCCGCGACCGGGGTCACCAGCTTTTTCGGATCGCTGAGCTCGCCCTTGAGGATCTCGTATTTGATCTCCAGCCCGACCACGAGGAAGAACAGGGCCATCAGCCCTTCCTTGATCCACTCGGACACCGTCAGCTGCAGCGAAAGCGGCCCGGCCTGAAACAGGTGCTCGCTCTTCAGCCAGTAGAAATAGGCGTCCGACAGCGGCGAGTTGGCCACGATCAGCGCGGCGATCGCGGCCAGGCCGAGCACGGCGCCCGAGGCGGCCTCGGTCTTGAGGAAATCGAGTGTCCACTTGCGCGCCACGGCGGCCTCCGGTCTGGAAAGGTCTGTTCCGTGGCGTCCGGTTATCGACGGACGCCGGACCGGGTTCGTCACATCCACCTATCGAAAGGGTCGCGACGCCAGCCTGGCCGTGGGGCCTGATCTCTGCGGCGGAGGATAGCGGATGAGGCGGCGGCTTCAACCGTTTCCGCGCGGGAGGCGGTTGCGCAGGATCGCCCGAGGCTTCATCTGCCGTCCATGCCCGTCGGTCCCGCCTATCGCTCTGAACCCCGCTTCTTCGATCTTGGGGACGAGTATGGCGACGCCGTCGGCCCCGCCGACTTCCCGCAGACTATCCTCAGGGTCCGCAACGACCGCGCGGCCGCGACCGTCGGCCTCGACAGCCTGACCGACGCGGAATGGATCGCCCATTTCGGACGCTTCCAGCCCCTGCCCGGCCAGCCCGGACCGGTCGCCATGCGCTATCACGGGCACCAGTTCCGCACCTATAATCCCGACCTCGGCGACGGACGCGGCTTCCTCGCGGCGCAGATGAGGGCCCATGACGGCCGTCTACTGGACCTCGGCACAAAGGGTTCAGGCACGACGCCGTGGTCCCGCTCGGGAGACGGACGGCTGACGCTGAAGGGTGGCGTGCGCGAGGTGCTGGCCGCCGCCATGCTGGAGGCCCAGGGCGTTCCGACCAGCCGCGCCCTGTCGCTGATCGAGACCGGCGAGCACCTGGAACGCGGCGACGAACCCTCCCCGACCCGCTCGGCCGTCCTCGTCCGGCTGCAGCACAGCCACGTGCGCTTCGGGACCTTCCAGCGCGCCGCCTTCTTTGGCCGCACCGACCAGATCGAGACCCTGGTCGAGCATGTCCGCGCCCTCTACCACCCGGCCGTGGCCGAGGGAGACGCGCCCGGCCTGCTGGCCGCCATCGTCGCCGCCTCGGCCCGGCTGACGGCCCGCTGGATCGCCGCCGGTTTCGTCCACGGTGTCCTCAATACCGACAATCTGAATGTCACGGGCGAGAGCTTCGACTACGGCCCCTGGCGCTGGCTGCCCTCCTACGAGCCCGGCTTCACCGCCGCCTATTTCGACTCCACCGGCCTCTATGCCTTCGCCCGCCAGCCGGAGGCGGTGTTCTGGAACCTGACCCAGCTGGCCGGTTGTCTGAAGCTGGTCGCCGAGGTCGAACCTCTGACAGAGGCGCTCAACGGCTTCGGCCCCGCCTATATCCGCGAACTGCGCGCCGCCTTTCTCGACCGGCTCGGCGTGAAGAGCCTGGGCGAAGCCGCCGACCAGCGGCTGCTCGATACGACCCTGGCCCTGCTGCGCGAGAAGGGCGAAGCGATCCGTTGGGAGCCCCTGTTCCACGACTGGTTCGCCGGCTTTTCGTCCTCGGCCCGCGCCCTCACGGGCCCGCGCGCGACGGAATGGCAGGGCGAGGCCTTCGACGCCTTCCGCTTCGCCCTGTTCGAACACGAACCCGACCGGCCCGAAAGACTGGAAAGCCCGACCTTCGCCCGCCCCGAACCGGAGGAGATGCTGATCGAGGATGTCGAGACGATCTGGGCGGCGATCGACGGCGCCGACGACTGGTCTCCCCTGCACGAAAAGCTGTTGCGACTGGAGGCCGCCCGCGTCGCCCGAGCTTGAACCTTACGAAAGTTTCATATCGTTTATCGAGATATTTCTTGATTGATAAACGATGCGTCCATATCGACTATCGACATGGCCGCAAGGACGCGGCGGGGAGGGTTTCGATATGAAGTTGATCGGGCGTCGCTCGGTTGCCAGCGTGATGCGCTGGGTTCTCGGGTTCTTCAATGTGTTCATCGCCACAGGGACCGTACTGGTCGGACTGGCCTTTCTCGTTTCATTCTTCGTGCCGGATTTCGCCGCGGGGCTGTTCGACGGGCTGGCGGGCGCACCCGGCGATCCGGATCGTGCGATCCTTCTGACGGAGCGGTTCACCTGGGCCGCCGCCTTCGTCGCCGCAGCCAGCACCTGGTGGATCATCAACCGCCTGCGCCGGATTTTCCTGGCGGTGAATCAGGGGGACGCCTTCGAGCCCGCCAACGTGGGCCGTCTGCAAGGCGTCGGACTGGGACTGATCGGTGTTCAGCTCTCCGCAGCGATCATTGTCTTCTGCGGACCGCTGGCGGAGGGCGTGACCACACGCGACTACGACGCCGACCTCGGATCCTGGCTCGGCATCCTGATCGTCTTCATGCTCGCCGAGGTGTTCCGCCAGGGCTCCGCCATGCGCGACGACCAGCAGATGACGGTCTGAGGACGCCCCATGGCCATTCAAGTGCAACTGGACGCGATGCTGGTCGAACGCCGCATGTCTCTGACGGAACTCAGCGACCGGGTCGGGGTCACCATCGCCAACCTCTCCATCCTCAAGACGGGCAAGGCGCGCGCCATTCGCTTCTCCACCCTGGACGCCCTGTGTCGCGAACTGAACTGCCAGCCCGGCCAGCTGCTGGCCAATACGCCGGGGCCGCAGCCGCCCGGCGAAGGCGAGGAAGATTGAAGGAAAATCGCCCCGGCGTTCGCGCCGGGGCGATCTGCTTTCCGGTCCGGGAAGCCAGTCGGGTGGGCATTTCGGCCACGCGAAACAATAAGTCATCACCTGATGTCATCAATTGATGTCTACGGCTGATGACATCGGTGAACAGCTCTGCCATATCTCTCTTCAAGGCGGCGGTCCTTCCGGATTACCGACGTGTTTGAATACGGCCACGCTACCGCCCCGTAGCTACGGCACAGCTTCTTCATCACCTTCGGTTACGGTGTGGCTTGCGACCTCTTGCGGAACCCGAAGCTCGATCTGATCTAGTTACTGTTACCAATCCATCCGTCCTCCCCGACGAAACGAACGAACCGATGTCCACGACCTTCACCCCCGCCGCCGCTCCCGTCTCGGCCGCCCGCGCTCGCGCCGTGGCCGGCTACCGCAATCTGGCGCTCTGGACCCTCCAGGGCTGGGCCGCGATGTTCTTCTTCGCCGCCGGCTACGCCAAGCTGACCGAGCCGCTCGACAATCTGGTCGCCTTGATGAACTGGCCGGCGCTGGTCAGCGAGAACCTCGTGCGCGGCGTCGGCATCGTCGAGGTCGTCCTGGCGCTCGGCATGCTGGCTCCGCTGGTCTCGTGGAAGCTCGGTCGCTGGCCCCTGCTGATTTCGGCCGCCGGCCTGACGGTGATGGAAGTGATCATGCTGTCGGTGCACGCCTTCAGCTTCGACATCGGCCTGGCCCTGACCAACCTCGCCCTGATGGCCATCACGATCCCGGTTCTGCTGGGCCGCCGCTGATCCCCGCGCGCCGACAGCGTTCGGAACAGAATTTCACCTGATCCCAGTCGCGGGCCCACTTCGCTCGCCACAGGAACGGCCTGCCGCAGGAGACGCACGTCTTCTGCGGCAGATCGCGTTTGGCCGTCCCCGCGTCGTTCACGTGTTTGCGCGCCATGACGTCTAAAAGCTTCCCTTTACGTGCGCGTCAAGTTTGAGCTATGTCGGTGGCTATGGCGACCGCCGACGATCATCGCACCTATTCGATCCGCCAGCTCTGTCGGGAGTTCGGCGCGACCGCGCGCGCCCTCCGCTTCTATGAGGACAAGGGTCTCCTGACCCCCGCGCGCAAGGGCCAGACCCGGGTCTACGACGCCCGCGACCGCGCCCGGTTGAAGCTGATCCTGCGGGGACGCCGCATCGGTTTCACCCTGACCGAGATCCAGGAGATGCTAGATCTCTACGACCGCAACGACGGCAACACCCATCAGATGGCCATCGCCCTGGCGCGCCACCGCGCCCAGATCGAGGCCCTGAAGCAGCAGCGCGAAGACCTCGACGCCGCCATCGAGATGGCCGAGGAGGCCTGCGCGGCGATGGAATCCCGCCTGTCCGAACAGCGGCCCGACCTTCTGCCCGGCGCCGAGGAATACGCCTCGGTGCTGCGCCAGCACCTCGACCAACACGCCCATCATCCGTTCAAGCTGAGAGCCTGACCCCATGGCCTACAAGGCGCCCGTCCGCGACCTGACCTTCATCCTGAACGAAGTTCTGGAGATCGACCGCTACACGAACCAGCCGGGCTTCGAGGACATCTCCTCGGACCTCGTCGGCCAGATCCTGGAAGAAGGCGCGAAGTTCGCCGAGGAAGTCATCGCCCCGATCAACCACTCGGGCGACAAGGAGGGCTGCCACTGGGACAATGGCGTCGTGACCGGCCCCAAGGGCTGGAAGGAAGCCTATCAGGCTATGGTCGCGGCCGGCTGGCCCGCCCTGTCGGCGGATCCCGCTTACGGCGGCCAAGGCATGCCAGCCGTCGTCGGCATGGCCTTCGGACAGTTCACCGCCGGCGCCTCGGCCGCCTTCTCCATGTATCCGGGCCTGACCGCGGGCGCCTACGCCGGCATCCACGCCAACGCCTCGGACGAGTTGAAGACGAAATACCTGCCGAAGATGGCCACCGGTGAGTGGGGCGGGACCATGAACCTGACCGAGCCCCAGTGCGGCACCGACCTCGGCATGGTGCGCACCAAGGCCGTCCCCCAGGGCGACGGCACCTACAGGATCACCGGCCAGAAGATCTGGATCTCCGCCGGCGAGCACGACTTCGCCGACAACATCATCCACACCGTCCTCGCTCGCGTCGAAGGCGCGCCGGATGGCATCAAGGGCCTCAGCCTCTTCCTGGTGCCCAAGTTCATGGTCGGCGATGACGGCTCGATCGGCGAGCGCAACGGCGTCCAGTGCGCCGGGCTCGAACACAAGATGGGCATCCACGGCAACGCGACCTGCGTCATGTCCTACGACGACGCCACGGGCTGGCTGATCGGCGAGGAAGGCCGGGGCATGAACAACATGTTCGTGGTCATGAACGAGGCCCGCCTCGGAACCGGCCTGCAAGGCCTGGCCATCGGCGCCGCCGCCTATCAGGCCGCCGTCGAATTCGCCCACGACCGCCTCCAGGGCCGAAGCCTGACCGGACCAAAGAACCCGTCCGGCCCGGCCGATTCCATCATGGTCCACCCCGACGTCCGTCGCATGCTGCTGGAAGCCAAGGCCTTCGTCGAAGGCGGCCAGGCCTTCATCCTGTGGACCGCGCTCCAGGCCGACCTCGAGAAGTCCGCCGACGAGGCCACGGCCCAGAAAGCCAAGGACTACATGGGGCTGCTGACCCCGGTCCTCAAAGCCTATCTGACCGACAAGGGCTTCCACGTCGCCTCGCTCGGCATGCAGGTCCACGGCGGCTCCGGCTACACCGAGCATTTCCAGGCCAGCCAGTATCTGCGCGATGCCCGGATCACCATGATCTACGAGGGCACCAACGGCATCCAGGCGCTGGATCTGGTGGGCCGCAAACTGCCGTCGCAGGGTGGCCGCGCGATCATGAGCTGGTTCGCCGACATCGACGCCTTCGTGGGCGACAACGGCGCCGAAGGCCCGATCAAGCCCTTCGTCGACGGCCTCGCCGACTCCAAGAAGAAGCTGCAGGAAGCCACCATGTGGCTGATGCAGAACGGCATGGCCAACCCGGACAACGCCGCCGCCGCCTCGACCGACTACCTGCACCTGTTCGGCCTGACGGCCCTGGCCTACCTCTGGGCCCAGATGGCCAAGGCGGCGCAGGCCCAGATCGACGCCGGTTCGACCGACCCGTTCTACGTCACCAAGATGCAGACCGGCCGCTACTTCGTCGAACGCATCCTGCCCGACGCCGCCTCGCACCTGGTCAAGCTGAAGACCGGCGCCGAGGTGCTGATGCAGATGCCGGCCGAGGCGTTCTGAACCAATCGTCTCCTCCCTGTCGCGCAGCGATGGGGAGGTGGCGCGGCGCCTCTTCAGCGCCGTGACGGAGGGGTTCTTGGCCGCGAACGCCATCCAGCCCTCCTTCTAACCATCGCGGGGGCGGGAAGAACCCCTCCACCACTTCGTGGTCCCCTTCCCCATCTCGAGGGATGGGGAGGAGACAGAGAATGAACGTCATCGACACCCCCTCCCCCGACTTCATGCTGGAAGAGGACATCGTCATGTTCTCCGACAGCGTCGGCAAATGGATCGACGAACACGCCCCGCCCGAGGCCGTCCAGTCCTGGATCGCCAACTCCTCCGTCCCGCGCCAGCTTTGGAACGACGCCGGCGAAGCCGGCCTGCTCGGCCTCAGCATGCCCGAGGAAGACGGCGGCATGGGCGGCGACTATCGCCACGAGGTCGTCCTGATGCGCCAGCTCGGCTGGAAGGGCTCCGACCATTTCGGCATCTCGCTGCACAACGCGATCGTCATGCCCTACATCTGGCACTACGGCACCGAGGAGCAGAAGAAGCGCTGGCTCCCGCGTCTGGCCACCGGCGAACTGGTCGGCGCCATCGCCATGACCGAGCCGGGCGCGGGCTCGGACCTGCAAGGGGTGAAGACCACCGCCATCAAGTCCGGGAACGGCTATGTGGTGAACGGGTCGAAGACCTTCATCACAAACGGCCAGCTCGCCAACTTCATCGTCGTCGTGGCCAAAACGGACCCGACCCAGGGCTCGAAGGGCACGTCGCTGATCGTGGTCGAGACCGACGGCGCGGAAGGCTTCGAGCGCGGCCGCAACCTCCACAAGATCGGCATGGAGGGCAACGACACCTCCGAACTGTTCTTCAACGACGTCCATGTCCCGGCCGACAACGTGATCGGCGGCGAGGAGGGCCGCGGCTTCATCCAGCTGATGCAGCAACTGCCCCAGGAGCGGCTGAACATCGCCGTGCAGGGCGTCGCCGCCGCCGAGCGCGGCCTGCAGGAGACCCTAACTTACGTCAAACAGCGCAAGGCCTTCGGCAAGTCGGTGCTGGAGTTCCAGAACACCCAGTTCAAGCTCGCCGAGGTCAAGACCAAGCTGACCGTCGCCCGCGTCTTCGTCGACCACTGCATCGGCCTGCACCTCCAGGGCAAGCTCGACGCCGTGACCGCCTCGATGGCCAAATACTGGGTCACCGACATCCAGGGCGAGGTCCTGGACGAGATGCTCCAGCTGCACGGCGGCTATGGCTACATGAACGAATACCCGATCGCCCAACTCTACAAGGACGCCCGCGTCCAGCGCATCTACGGCGGCACCAACGAGATCATGAAGGTGCTGATCGCGCGTTCGCTGTAGGTCGCGCCTTGACCCTACGCCACTGCCTTTGTCATCCCCGATATCCGCTTCGCTTCGTCGGGGATGACAAGGTCGCACCGGCACGAAGCAGCGGCTATGAAGCAGCATGCGCAAAACCGCACCGCAAAGATTAGCCGAAAGAGAAGCTCGCGCCCGCCAGGAATTGCTCGACAGCCTGTTCGAACCCTGGATCGGACAGGCCGGCAATCCGGCAAGGCTGAACCGCCTCGACCTGGTCGATCCGCGGGACGAGGGCGACGTCGCCCTCGCGCTCAAGGCCGAGATCACAGGCCCTTTCACCGAGATGACGCGGGAAACCCAGACCCGCATCCGTGCCGCCCTGACCGTCCTGGCGAACGGCGACGGCGCCGAGTTCCGCGAATACTGGCTCGACCTGCGCGCCCCGTTTGGTTCGACCGAAGCCGAGGCCGACGCCATCTTCCCCGTCGTCGCGCGGACCTTCGGCGTGAGACTCCCGGACTCGCCGCCGGGTGGCTAGGATCGCCCGATGATCCGCCTTCACGTCACACCCGAACTCTCCCCCGGCGCTGCCATCGCACCCGCCCTCGACCAGTCCCGCTACCTGACCCAGGTCATGCGGTTGAAGCTCGGCGACGACCTGCTGATCTTCAACGGCCGCGACGGTGAATGGCGCGCGACCATCGCCGAGGTGCTGAAGAAGGGCGTCGTCCTGCGCGCCGAGGAACAGGTCCGGCCCCAGACGCTCGGCCCCGACCTCGATCTGATCGTCGCCGTGGTCAAGAAATCGCGCGTGGAGACCATCGTCGAGAAGGCCGCCGAACTGGGCGCCCGCCGGGTCCGCCTGGCCGTCACCCAGCGCACCAATGTCGAGCACGTCCGCCTCGACCGGCTCGACGCCATCGCCATCGAGGCCGCCGAACAGACCGGCCGCCTCGACGTGCCGACCATCGACGACCCTGCGAAGCTGGCCGCGATCCTCGACGGCTGGGACGTTTCACGCCGCCTGATGTTCTGCGACGAGACCGGCGGCGCGCCCGTCGCCTCCGCCGTTACCCAGCCCGGCCCCTGGGCCATCCTGATCGGCCCGGAAGGCGGCTTCTCGCCGGAAGAACGCGACCGCCTCCGCGCCCTGCCCTTCACCACCGCCGTGTCTCTGGGCCCCCGCATCCTGCGCGCCGACACCGCCGCGATCGCCGCCATGACCCTGTGGCAGGCCGCCGTCGGCGACTGGGAGCGCTGACCGGGAGGGCGCATAGCGCGCGCCTTCCCGGCTGGTCGGCGGCCTTCTTCGTGACCCGCTTCGTGCCGGTCCACCGCCATCGCGACGGCTGATCAGCGTCGCTTGTAGCGCGTCGCCGACAGGGTTTCCGACACGGCGCAGGCCTTGATGTCGATCCAGCCCTCCGCGCGCATGGCCGCGCGCACCGCGTTGTCGCCGAACACGGCCGCCTTGCCCTTTCCATGGACGATCCAGACCGGCGAGGGGGCCAGGGCCGCCACGGCCTCCATCGCCTCAGCCCGGTCGATCCGGGCGACGCCCTGGACGGCCCGGACGGCGCGACCCTTGCGATGCCTGACAGCGCGTCTTCCAGTTCGGCCCCGTCCAGCGTCCCGAACGTCCAGACCGCCATCCCGGGCGCCAGTCCCATCTTTTCCGCCAGGGTGGGCAGCGGTTTCTCCAGCATCGCCTTCCATTTCAGCGCTTCCCCGGCCCCCAGACCCAGCCGGAACGGCCCCTGCTCCGCCTGTCCGACCAGATCCCCGCCGTCGATCGTCAACGCCCGGATCGACCCGCGCGCGATGGTCAGACCGAGCGGACGGCGCAGGATGATCCCCTCGGCCTCCAGCAGGGCCTTCACCTTGCCGGATCGGCCCGCATAGCCCGCTTCGACGAACGCCTCTCTTCCCATCGCCTGCCCCCTTGAGACCTGTGGCAATGTCGCCCATCTAGCCGCCATGGGCCAGACGCCCGCCGGGGCTCCCATGACTGAAACCGCGCCGCTCACCTTCGACGACCTGGTCGGCGTCATGTCGCAGGGCTCCAAGCCCAAGTCCGAATGGCGCGTCGGCGCCGAGCACGAGAAGTTCGGCTTCGACAAATCGACCCTGCGTCGTCCGACCTACGAAGGCCCGAACGGCATTCTCGCCATGCTGACCGGCCTCCAGCGTTTCGGCTGGTCCCCGGTCGAGGAGGCCGGCCACGTCATCGCCCTGGAGCGCAAGAACTCCGAGGGCTACGCCGCCTCGATCTCGCTCGAGCCCGGCGGCCAGTTCGAACTTTCCGGCGCCCCGCTCCAGACCATCCACGACATCTGTTCGGAGACCGGCCAGCACCTGATGGAGGTGAAGATGGTCGCCGACGAGCTGAACCTCGGCTTCCTCGGCGCCGGTTTCGATCCGAAATGGACGCGCGAGGACGTGCCGGTAATGCCCAAGGGCCGCTACGACATCATGCGCGCCTATATGCCGAAGAAGGGCAATCTCGGCCTCGACATGATGCTGCGCACCTGCACCATCCAGGCCAACCTCGACTTCTCGGATGAAGCCGACATGGTCGCGAAATTCCGTACCAGCCTGGCCTTGCAGCCCATCGGCACGGCCCTGTTCGCCTGCAGTCCGTTCACGGAGGGTCGCCCGAACGGCTTCCTGTCGGCCCGCGCCAACGTCTGGACCGACACCGATCCCGACCGCACCGGCATGCTGAATTTCGTCTTCCAGGACGGCTTCGGCTTCGAGACCTATGCCAACTACGCCCTGGACACACCGATGTATTTCGCCAAACGCGGCGAGAAGTACGTCGATGCCTCGGGCCAGTCGTTCCGCGACTTCATGGACGGCAAGCTGCCCGCCCTGCCCGGCGAGCGGCCGTCGCTGAAGGACTGGGGCGATCACCTGACCACCCTGTTCCCCGAGGTCCGCCTCAAACAGTATCTGGAGATGCGCGGCTCGGATGGCGGCCCCTGGAGCCGCATCTGCGCACTGCCCGCGCTCTGGACCGGCATCTTCTACGACGCGCCGTCGCTGGCCGCCGCGTGGGACCTCTGCAAGGACTGGGACATCGAGGACCACGAGCGTCTGCGCCGCGACGTGACCCGTCTGGGCCTGCGCGCCGAGGTCGCCGGCCGCTCCGTCCGCGACATCGCCGTAGACATGGTCGCCATCGCCCGCGAGGGGCTCAAGAACCGCGCCAAATTCTCGGGCGGCATGGTCGACGAGCGCGGCTATCTGTCTGAGCTGGAAGACATCGCCGACACGGGCGTCACCCCGGCCGAACGGATGCTCGACCTCTACCACGGCGAGTGGAAGGGCGACGTCGACCGCATCTACCGCGACTTCGCCTACTGAGCTGTCGCCCGCTGGAACGGCCCCAACGCGTCGATGACGAGCTGGGTGTCCATGTATTCCGTCAGTTCAACGATCGCCCCGTCGCGGAACCGGTAGATCCAGCAATAGCTGTTGTCATAGCGCTTGCTGTCCACGGTCTCGGCGTCTCCACGGCACTGAACGGCCGCCCAGTCGCCATCGACGATGATCCGCTCGGGCGCGTTCCGGTAGGACTTGAAGCGCTGCATCAGAGGCCGCAGCAGATCTTTCCGAACCACGGACTTGCCGCGATAGGCGCCGGACCAGTCGGTGGTCCCGATCATGAACCAGGTGAAGTCCTCTGCCATGGCGTCGAGGAAGGCGCGGCTATCGCCCCGGCTCAGGCCTTCATGAACGGCGATCAGGGTCGCGCGGTTGGCATCGGTGCTCACGGGCGCACCGCCGCGTTGCACTGGGCGACCTCGGCCTCGGTCAGGGCGAGGTCATTACGCGCGTAGGCGGACACCGCTCCGACCCGGGCGACGAAGCGACGGCATTCGCGCATCAGCGGCTGGGTCACGCCGCCGCCGCCGCGACCGACGCACTGGCCGGCGGCGTCGCAACGCCAGACGTGGCCGTCAAGGGTCAGTGCGACCTCACGGGGCGTTGAAAGGGTGGCCGAGGTTCCGACAGGCGTCGCCGGCTGGGTGACGGCGAGAACGGCAGCGGCAAAAGTAACGAGAAGCATGGCGCTTCCTCCAGAGAGCTTCCAAATCCGGACCGGCCGTGCGAAAGTAACCGGTCGGTCACCGATAAGTGCATGATCGGTTACTTTTGGTCAATAGGCGGTTTGTGAGCAAGGGCGAGAACACCCGCGCGCGGATTCTGGACGAGGCCATGAATCAGGTCAGCGTTCGCGGCATGGCGGGCGTCAGCCTGGGCGACCTCGCGACGGCGCTCGGCCTGTCGAAAAGCGGCGTGCTCAAGCATTTCCAGTCGATGGAGGCGCTGCAGGACGCTCTCGTTGACTCCATGATCGCGCGTTTCACCGCCGCCATCTGGGCGCCCGCGGAGCCGCTGGAACCGGGCCGCGAACGGCTGGATGCGATTTTCGAACGCGATCTGGCCTGGACCGACGGAGAATCCGTCAAGGGCGGCTGCCCACTGACCGCGACGGCCATCGAACTGGACGACCAGCCCGGCCCCCTGCGCGACAAGCTGAAAGCGGCCCAGATTCGCTGGGCCCGTACCCTTCAGCGGGAGTTTCAGGTCCTGCGCCCCGACATCGACGAGGAGGCAGCGCGCACCATGGCCTTTCAGCTGAAGGGTATCATCCTCGCCTACAGCCATTCCCGGCGCATGCTCGACGACGAGGCCGCCCGCGCCCAGGCCAAGGCCGCCTGGCGCTCGCTGGTCGGCGCCGCCTGAACAGCAGAAAGCCCGCCGGGTCGCGGCGGGCTTTCGAAGTCTTCGGTGTGAGGCCTGGCCTAGTTCTTGGCTTGCTCGGCGCCGGTCGACACGGCCGAACCGGCGGCCGAGACGTCGCGGCCGACGCCCGAGATGGTGTTGCAGGCCGACACGGCCAGGGCGGCGGCGACCAGCGAGAGAGTGATGATCTTTTTCATGGTGAATGTCCCCAATGGTGAAGCTCCGATAACACCAAGCTTCGCCACGAGTTCCATCTTTGCGGCAAAGCTGCCGAGGTCGCCAAACCGTCGGGCGATCTGCTAGTCCGTTCGCCATGAGCCAGCCCGCCGGAACCGCCGCCCGCCGTCTTGTCGAGACCCTCGCGATCAACGGCGTGACGCGCGTCTTCTGCGTCCCGGGCGAGAGCTATCTGGCCGTCCTCGACGCCCTGGTCGACCACCCGGAGATCGAGGTCATCACCTGCCGCCACGAGGCCGGCGCCGCCAACATGGCCGAGGCCTACGGCAAGATGACGGGGAAGCCCGGCGTCTGCATGGTCACGCGCGGCCCCGGCGCGACCCACGCCTCGATCGGCGTGCACACGGCGCATCAGGACTCGACGCCGATGATCCTGTTCGTCGGCCAGATCGCTCTGAGCGACCGGGGCCGCGGCGCCTTCCAGGAGGTCGATTACCGCGAGGTCTTCGGCGGGCTCGCCAAATGGGCGACCGAGCTGGAAAGCCCGGAGCGCACCGTCGAGATCGTCGAACGCGCCTTCGCCACGGCCCAGCAGGGTCGCATGGGTCCGGTCGTCATCGCCCTGCCCGAGGACATCCTGCACGAACCCGGCGGCCCCGCCCCCGTTCGCGCCGTGACGCCCGCGAAAGGCGGCCTCGACCCCGCCTTCCTCGCCGATCTCGGCGAGCGTCTGTCGAAGGCCGAACGCCCCCTGCTGGTCCTCGGCGGCTCCGGCTGGACCGAAGAGGCCGCCGCCGCCATAGGCGACTGGTCCGAGCGTCTGGGCCTGCCCGTCGCCCTGTCGTTCCGCAGAAAGGACATCTTGTCCAACGACCGTCCGAACTACGCCGGAGACCTCGGCCTCGGCTGCAATCCGGAGCTGATGAAGCGGGCCCGCGACGCCGACCTGCTGATCGCGCTCGGCGCCCGGCTCGGCGAGAACCCGACCCAGGGCTACACCCTGTTCACCCGCGATCACACGGCAGACCGACTCGTCCACATCCACCCGTCGCCGGAAGAACTCGGCCGCGTCTGGGCGCCCCTGACCAGCGCCGTCGCCGACAACAGCCTCGCCGCCCACGCACTGGCGACGCTTGAGCCCGGCCGCACCTGGCACGACGCCGCCCGTGCCGCCCACGACCACTACCAGGCCTTCTCGACCCCCGTGCCGGTCACCGGCGCAGTGAACATGTCGGAATGCATGGCGCACCTCGGCGAGGTCCTGCCACCCAGCGCCGTGGTCACAAACGGGGCCGGCAATTTCGCCGCCTGGCTGCACCGTTTCTATCGCCACCGCGCCTGCCGCACCCAGCTGGGCCCGACCTCGGGGGCCATGGGCTATGGCTATCCCGCCGCGATCGCCGCCAAGTCCCTGCATCCCGAGAGGGAGGTCATCTGCGTCGCCGGCGACGGCGAGTTCCTGATGACCGGCCAGGAGATGGCCACCGCGGCCCAGTACGGGATCAATGTCGTCGTCATCGTCGTCGACAACGGCACGCTCGGCACCATCCGCATGCACCAGGAGGGCCACTACCCCGCCCGGGTCATCGCCACCGACCTGAAAAACCCCGACTTCGTCAAATACGCCGAGGCCTTCGGCGCCTTCGCCGTCCGCTGCGAGACCACCGCCGACTTCCCCGCCGCGCTGCAGGCCGCCCGCGACGCAGCGAAGGATCGCCCGGCGCTGGTGCATCTGATCACCTCGGCCGAGGACATCGCGCCCAACCGGACCATCACGGGGTTGAGGTCGAAGTAGCGTCCCTTCTCCCCTTGCGGGAGAAGGTGGCAGCCGAAGGCTGACGGATGAGGGGTCACACCGGCGGTCTGAGTTGGACGAGCGCAGGCCTTCGAGGTCAGCGTGACCCCTCATCCGACCTCGCTGCGCTCGGCCACCTTCTCCCGCAAGGGGGAGAAGGAAAATCTCAACTCGGCCACGTCTCCTCACTCGCCCCCAGCACCTCTCCGGCCAGATACAGCGAGCCGCAGATCACCACCCGCCCGGCGCCCAACCTGAGCGCCCGGCTCAGCGCCGCCTCGACCGACGACGAGTTTTGCGCGCCCAGCCCATGTCCGCGCGCCACGGCCGCCAGTGCGGACGGGTCCGCCGCCGACCCCTCGAAGCCGACCGTGAAGACATGCGCCTCCGATCCCTTCAGCGCCTCGAAGAACCCGCCGTGATCCTTGTTGGCCAGCATGCCGACGATCAGGGCCAGCGGACGCGGCGCCTTTCGCTGGCGCTCGGCCAGCGCCTCGGCCAGCGCCCGCCCGGCGTGCGGATTATGCCCACCGTCCAGCCACAGTTCGGCCTGGGCCTCGCGCGCCATCTCGCCATAGGGACCCGCCGACAACCGTTGCATCCGCGCCGGCCAGGTCGCCCCGGCCACGCCCGCCGCGATCGCCTCCGCCGGCAGATCGAGTTCCAGCGCCACGGCCACGGCCAGCCCAGCATTGGCCACCTGATGCGGCCCCTTGAGCCCCGGCGCCGGCAGGTCGAAGAACTGCGCCTGATCCTGGAACACCATCCCGCCGCGCTCGTCCCAAACGTCGAAATCGACGCCCATGACCGTCAGCGGCGCCCGCGCTTCGGCCGCCCGCGCCTCGATCACCGCCATCGCCGCCTCGGACTGCCGCGCCACGATCCCGCGCGCCCCTGCCTTGAGGATGCCGGCCTTGTGTGCGGCGATTGCCTCGAGGCTCGCGCCCAGCACATGATGATGGTCCATGGCGATCGGCGTGATCACGCTCAGCAGCGGTCGCGCAATCACGTTCGTGGAATCCTCGCTTCCGCCCATCCCCGCCTCGATCAGCGTGAGGTCGGCGGGATGATCGCGAAACGCGAGAAAGGCGGCGAGGGTCAGAGCCTCAAAGGCGGTCAACCGCGAGCCCGCCTCAGTCACCGCCACCGCGTTCAACAGGTCCAGAAGCTCGACGTCGCCGATCAACGCGTTCCGGACGCGGATGCTTTCTCTCGTGAAGACGAGGTGCGGCGAGGTGAAGCCGTTCACTTTCAGACCCGCCTGCCGGGCGATCGCACCCAGCACCGCCACCACCGATCCCTTGCCGTTCGTTCCCGCGACGTGGACCACCGGCCCCAGCCGGTCCTGAGGGTCCCCGAAGGCATGACAGGCCGCCTTCATCCGCTCCAGCCCGGGCGAGATTTCCCCGCTGAACATACGCGCGATCGCGTCCGCAACCGGATCGACGGGTCTCACGGGTTTTTCCGTCGATACGCCGCTCTGATCCAGCGGCTGAGCCGGACAAGCTTTCGTCCCGTAAGGAGGATGGCCAGGATTCCAAGCGCGAGACCCGATCCGATGACTGACGCCACAAGGAACAATTGCACGCTGATCGTCCCGAACAATTTGTCCGGCTCGGCCAGCACCTGGGCGCGTGTCGTCATCGCCAGCATCATGCTCATCACCGAAACGGGCAGGCCGAGGATGGCGATGATGAAGACGATGACGTTCAGCATGCGCTGTTCGCGCTGGGTGGACAGCTGGCTCACGATCTCGAAGTATTTTTCGATGCGGTCGTTGAGCTCCGGCAACCGCAGGAACCGCTTTTCCAGCTTCTGCTTGTCCCGGCAGTCCTTCGACAACTGGCGAATACCGGGATGGTTCGACACGCTGGAGCTCAGGAACAGCCGGTCCAGATTGATGATGCGCTTGCGCAGCAACAGGAGGTCGTCTCCGTTCTTCTCCATTTCCAGAATGTCGCCGGACAGAGAAATTTCGACCTGATCTCTCGCGATCTGCCAGAACATTAACAGGCCGAGATAGTAGAAGGAAAACATCGACAGGGTTTCGACGTCGTCGCCATAGGCCTTGTCGTGCTGCAAGATGTAGCGACCGGGAAAATCGCGGTTGTGCTTCAACGTCGAAAGCCACTCCAGTCCCGGGTCGTCCGCCAGACCGTTCACCACCGAGGCGACGAACCCCTGCTCGTTGATCCCGGCCTTGAACAGCTCGGTGTTCAGGCTGAAATTCTCGGGCGCGCCTTCGGATTCGATCAGCATCGAAAGGATGATCACCGTGTCGTCCTCGGCGATGCCCAGCCTTTTGCGGGCGTGCCGGCTTTCCAGCACGGCCAGCCGACGCAGCTTCCACGTCCGCCCGACCAGCTGCAGTTCACCGGTCGCGGGGCGGTGGTGAACGGCCGTGAACGCCTTCCAGAAGATCGCCCGGAACCCCAGGACGACGTTCTGGGGGAACACCAGCGGATCATAGGCGGCGGCGCTGTCTCGCCACTCTGGGGCCATCTGAACGGTGTGATAGTTGGCGGAAATCAGATAGGCGACCACGGCGAGCTCCCTGGAAGGTCATGTCGAGATCCGTGCATCACAGGCCCGAGTCCGCAGAGAGGATATCATGACCGGCTCCCATTCGAAGTCACCCGAGAACGGTCAGGGTATCGAGCCCCGGTCGGTCCTGGCGCGAACCGCGCGGCGTGCGGCGCAAGCCTTGGGCCTGTCGTTCCGGTTCCTGGACGAGGAGGGCTATCTCTTCGCGGTTTCCGACGGTCACGCCGAAATGATCCTCGGCACCGGCGCGTGCACGCCCTACCCGATCAACGCCGCGAGCGCCTATACGCTCTGCCGGGACAAGGCCTACACCAACCTTCTGCTGAGCCGGGCGGGTTTGCCCGTCATCCCCACGAGCCTGTATTTCGTCGATCCCCGTCGGGCCGAATGGCGCAGGCCCGGCCGCGAACTCCAGGATCTTCTCGCGGACTCGCAGGGTTGGACGTTTCCGGTCTTCGCCAAGCCCAATATGGGCAGCCGCGGTGAAATGGCCGAGCGCATAGCGGATGTCGCCGGCCTGACTGACTGGGTCAGACGCGTATCCCCGGACTATGAATCGGTCCTGATCCAGCCGGTTGTGAGCGGCGCTGAGTATCGCGTCTTCGTGCTCGATGGTGAGGCCTTGTTCAGCTATCGCAAATCCGCCCAAGGGCATAGACCGGCAAACCTCGCACAGGGCGGCCAAGTCAGCGATTTTCGCGAAGGCGCGCCGCCGGCGATGGCCGCCTTGGCCATCGCTGCGACCCGGACAATGGGCCTTCGTCTTGCGGGCATCGATCTGTTCGCCGGCGCACCGACCGGTGACGCCGATAATCAGGTCGTCATCGAGGTCAACGCCAATCCCAACCTGGAGAGCCTTGAGATCATGGATCGACAGGATCTCGTGCTTCGCATCTGGACCACCGTCTTCTCGCGGGACCTCATCCTCTGATGCGACAGGTCCCGTTGACGAAGTTCGGCGCGGGGATCGGTCTGGGCCGGGTTCTGCGCATCGCGCGCGCAATGGGCGTCGATCCGGCGGATTTCAGCGCCCGCACCTGCGTGATCACCGGATCGAACGGCAAGGGCAGCACGGCGGCGATGACCCAGGCCATCCTGACCGCCCACGGGTTTTCGACAGCCCTATTCACCTCACCTCATCTGCGGCGTATCAACGAACGCTTCCGCTTGGGATTCGAGGATATCCCGGACGATGACCTCGATCGTCACTGGGCCAAGGTGGAAGGCGCCTGCGCCGACTACCAGCTGAAGCGGCCCGATGACCTCGTCGGAGGATTCGAGTTTCTGTTTCTCGTCGCCCTGAGCTGGATCGCGGAGACAAGTCCGGACTTCCTCGTCATCGAGGCCGGCATCGGCGGGCGGTACGATCCCGTTCGCCTCTTCCGCTCCCAAACCACGGCCTTGGTGTCACTGGACCTCGAACACACGAGGTTGCTCGGCGACACCCTCGCCGCCATCGGGTTCGACAAGATGGACGCCTGCGCTGTGGGCGGCGAGGTCGTCGTCGGTCCGATGGCGGAGACGCTGCTGGACGAGTTGCGGCTCTATGCCGATCTCTCGGGTCGAACCCTCACCGCCGTTCGCCCGGAGAGTCAGTGGACCTCGGATCGCGGCCCGACCGATCGCCTCCGCCTGGCCATCCCGACGCCATCGGGACCGGTAGAGGCGCACCCCGCCCTAGCGGGCGATGTTCAGGTCGCTAACGCGGTGATCTCGATCCATCTCGGGCAACGGCTTCTGGGGGGCGCCTTCCGGCCGGATCTTGCAGCCGCCGGACTGGAGACGACTCGCTGGCCGGGCAGGCTCGAAATCATCCGGCGCTCGCCCCTGACGGTGATGGATATCGGCCACTCCCCCGCCGCAGTCCGGTCGGCGAAGAAAGGCCTGTACAGCGCCTGGCCGCCCGACCGCTTCGATGTCCTGATCTGCGGAGCCTCGCGGGACAAGGACTGGGATCCGATGATCCGTCACCTCGCGCCCGGCTTCGCCGAGATCGTCTGCACGCGTGCGAGGCATAACGGAATGAGTGCCGAGGACATCGCGGCCGTCACTCGCGACGCCAATCCGGACGCTGTGGTCACTGTTCGCGACCTGCCCGCCGAGGCTTGGGCCGAAGCGGAGCGCAGAACGCAACCCGACCGCGGAATCTATATCGCCGGCGGCCTGTTTCTCGCGATCGAGGTCTGTGCCGCCGTCACCGGGGAAGTGATCGCGGATCCGTTCTTCTGATCGCTCAAGCCGCCTGACGCCGTCCGCCCATCAGCATCGACAGCAGCTTCCCCAAGGTCTCGGGCAGGTCCGCACGGGCGACGACCCGGTCGACCATGCCTTTTTCCTGCAGATACTCCGACCGCTGGAACCCCGGCGGCAGTTTCTCGCGAATGGTCGTCTCGATCACACGCGGACCGGCGAAGCCGATCAGGGCGCCCGGCTCGGCCAGGTGCACGTCGCCCAGCATCGCATAGGACGCCGTCACCCCGCCCGTCGTCGGATCGGTCAGCACCACGACATAGGGCAACTGGGCGTCTTTCAACTCCTGCACCGCCAAGGTCGTGCGGGCCATCTGCATCAAGCTCAGCGCGCCCTCCTGCATCCGGGCGCCGCCGGCGGCGGTGAAACAGACCAGCGGGACGCTGCGTTCGATCGCCGCCCGGGCGGCGGCGATGAAGCCTTCACCGGCGGCCATGCCCAGCGATCCGCCCATGAAGGCGAAGTCCTGAACGACGGCCACGGCGGGCGTGCCGGCGATCTCGCCGAAGCCGATCGACATGGCGTCCTTGGAGCCGGTGGCCTTGCGCGCGGCCGTCAGGCGATCACGGTAGGACTTGCCGTCCGAGAATTTCAGCGGGTCCTCGACCACCTCGGGCGACTCGATCTTCTCGTACTCGCCGTCGTCGAAGGTATAGCCCAGCCGCTGCGTCGCATTGATCCGCATATGCCGGCCGGACGGCGTCACCCACAAGGCGGCCTCCAGGTCGGAGCGGTACAGCATCTCGCCGGAATCCGGATCCTTGACCCACAGATTGTCCGGCGTCTCGCGCCGGCTGACGATCTTGCGGACGCCCGGCGCAAACCGGCTGAGCCAGCCGCCGCGCTTTTCCTGGGGAGGTTTGGGAGGTGTCTTGTCGGCCATTTGCGTGTCTCTAGACGCTTTCCTTCACGCGCGCACCGCGTACCGCATCGGCGAGCGCCTTCACCTTCGACAGAACGCGGGGAGCCGCCGGTTCGTTCGCGTCCAGCGCCGCCGCCACCTCGTCGACGAGGACCGAGCCCGCCACCACGGCGTCCGCGACCCGGGCGATCTCGGCCGCCCGCTCCGGCGTCTTGACCCCGAAACCGACCGCGACCGGCAGACCGGAGGCCTTGCGCACCCGCTCGACCGCCGGAGCGACCGAGGCCGACTGCGCCTCCTTGACCCCCGTTACGCCCGCGACGGAGACGTAGTAGACGAAGCCCGAGGTGCGGCGTGCGATCACTTCCAGACGCGCATCGTCCGAGGTCGGCGTGGCCAGACGGATCAGCGACACCGACGCCGCATCGAGCGCATCGCTCAGCGGATCGGCCTCTTCCGGCGGACAGTCGACGACGATGCAGCCGTCCACGCCCGCGGCCGCTGCATCGCGCGCGAAGGCGTCGTAGCCGTAGCTCTCGATCGGATTGAGATAGCCCATCAGGATCAGCGGCGTGTCCGCATCGCCCTCGCGGAAGGCGGCGGCCAGATCGAGCGTGCCCTTCAGCGTCAGACCCGCCTTGAGGCCGCGCAGCGCCGCGCGCTGGATCGGAGGCCCTTCCGCCATCGGGTCCGAGAACGGGAAGCCCAGTTCGATAATGTCGGCCCCGGCGCCCGGCAGGCCGCGCAGGATCTCCAGCGCCTGATCGCGCGTGGGATCGCCGGCCATGACATAGGCCACGAACCCGGCCCGGCCCTCGGCTTTCAGCGCCGCGAAACGGGCGTCGATACGCGCGGTCGTCATTGAACCGGCGGGGTCGCAGGCGCGGCCGGTGCAGCCTGGGCGGCGGCGCAGACGTCGCCGGGGATGGTCGCCATGGCGATATAGCCGGGAGCCTCAGGCGCCGCGGGGCGGCTGATGTCATAGAAGGCCTGCAGCTGCATGCCGTCGCAGCCGCCGCTGTCCCGGCGTTTGACGAAGACCACCCGATTGTCGTCGCCGCCCGCCGCGATCCAGCCCTCGCCCTCGAAATGGGCGACGTAGGCCTCCGCGATCCCGCCGATGGAGGCCAGGGGCGCGGTCACGCAGAAGGCCTTGCCCGCCAGCCCGTAGAGGTTGCCGCAGGTCGCGTCGACCGCCGCGCCCGGCAGGACCGGCGCCTCGATCGGCACGCCGACGCCCGTCGCCTGGGCCATCGCCGTCATCGGCGCGAAGGCCAGAACGGCCGCCATCATCATCGTCTTCATCGTCACAACTCCACGCCCAGATGCTTCGCCACCGCGAAGATATCCTTGTCGCCCCGCCCGCACATGTTCAGCACCACGTCGCCGCCCTTGCCGACCTCGCCGGCGATCTCGCCGATGCGCGCCAGGGCATGGCTGGGTTCCAGCGCCGGGATGATCCCCTCCAGCTTCGAGCACAGCTGGAACGCCTCCAGCGCCTCGACGTCGGTCGCCGTGCGATACTCGGCCCGGCCGATGTCGTTCAGCCAGGCATGCTCCGGCCCGATGCCCGGATAGTCCAGGCCCGCCGAGATCGAATGCCCTTCCAGGATCTGCCCGTCGGCGTCCTGCAGCAGATAGGTCCGGTTGCCGTGCAGCACGCCGGGCCGGCCGCCCTGGATCGAGGCCGCATGGTCCGGACCGTCGAGCCCGCGCCCGGCCGCCTCGACCCCGATCATCCGCACCCCGGCGTCCTCGATGAACGGATGGAACAGACCGATGGCGTTCGATCCGCCGCCGATCGCCGCGACCACCGCGTCGGGCAGCTTCTCCTTGCGGGCCAGCATCTGGATGCGCGTCTCCTTGCCGATCACCGACTGGAAGTCGCGCACCATGGCCGGATACGGGTGCGGCCCCGCCGCGGTGCCGATCAGGTAGTAGGTGTCCTCGACATTGGTGACCCAGTCGCGCATCGCCTCGTTCATCGCGTCCTTCAGCGTGCCGCGACCCGAGGTCACCGGCACCACCTCGGCGCCCAGCAGCTTCATGCGGAACACGTTCGGCGACTGACGCTCCACGTCCGTCGCACCCATGTAGACGACGCACTGCAGGCCGAAGCGGGCGCAGACGGTCGCCGTCGCCACGCCGTGCTGACCGGCGCCGGTCTCGGCGATGATCCGCTTCTTGCCCATCCGCATGGCCAGCAGGATCTGGCCCATGCAATTGTTGATCTTGTGCGCGCCGGTATGGTTCAGCTCGTCGCGCTTGAACCAGATGTTCGCCCCGCCGTGGTGCTCGGTCAGCCGCTCGGCGAAATACAGCGGGCTGGGCCGCCCGACGTAGTGGGTCAGGAAGTCGTCCAGCTCGGCCTGGAAGCTCGGATCCGCCTTGCAGGCCTCATAGGCCTGGTTCAGCTCGAGAACGAGCGGCATCAGGGTTTCGGCCACGAACCGGCCGCCGTAGGGGCCGAAACGGCCCTCCGCGTCCGGCATGGCGTATTCGTTGGGAATGATAGCGTTCACGGGTCAGCTTTCACGCAGGCGTACGCCCGAAATACGGCCGGGCGGAGGGTTCAGACGACGGCCTTCAGGAAGGCCGCGATCCGGGCCGCGTCCTTAACACCCGGGGCGCTTTCGACGCCAGAGGACACGTCCAGCAGGGGAGCCCCCGAAATCGCCGCCGCCTCGGCCACATTGTCCGGCGTCAGCCCGCCCGCCAGGAACCACGGCTTCCGGAACGTCCGCCCGCTCAGCATCGACCAGTCGAACGAAGCCCCGACGCCGCCGGGCAGGGCCGACCCCTCCGGCGGCTTCGCATCGAACATCAGATGCTCGACGTGATCCTCCCAGTCCGCCACAGCCTCGAGGTCCTCCGCCGTCCGCACCGACAGCACCTTGATGATCCCTGCCCCGGTCAGGGTCCGCACCTGATGCGCCCGCGTCACCGTCTCGCGCCCGTGCAGCTGCACGAAGTCCGGCCGCAGATGCGCCCCGATCCGGCTCAGCAGGTCGTCGTCTGCATCCACCGTCACCGCCACGATCCCGGCTCGACCCCGCGCCCACTCGAACAGCGGCCGCGCATCCTCCGGCGTGATGTTCCGGGGACTGCGCGCGAACATCACCGCCCCCACAAACGCCGCCCCATGATCGAGCGCGACGTCCAGCGTCTCGGGCGTCGTCAGGCCGCAGATCTTCACACCGGTCATGCGTCGCTCGTGGTCTGCCCGGGGACCTGGGTCAAGCTCAGGCGAAGATCAGGTCGATCTCGCCCTGCGTCGCCGGCCGCCACTGCCCCGGCGCGAGATCCTCCGGCAGTGCCAGCCGTCCCATCCGCTCGCGATGCAGCGCCTCGACGTGGTTGCCCACGGCGGCGAACATCCGGCGCACCATGTGGTACCGCCCCTCGGTGACCGACAGCCGCGCCTCGGTCGGTGAGATCACCTCCAGATGCGCCGGCGCCAGCGGTTTGTCCTCGCCCTCCAGCACCAGACCGCCGGCCTCGAACAGCGCCGCCTCCGTCCCGACCAGCGGCCGCGCCAGCGTGGCGTGATAGACCTTGGCCACATGCCGTTTCGGCGAAATCACCCGATGCAGCAGATCGCCGTCATCCGTCAGCAGCAGCAGACCACTGGTCTCCTTGTCGAGCCGCCCGATGGTCGAGATCGCCGGGTCCCGCCTGCGCCACCGCTCCGGCAGGACGTCGTACACGAGCGCCCCGTCCTCCTTGTGCGAACAGGTCATGCCCAACGGCTTGTTGAGGATCAGCACCAGACCCGCCGGCGGATCCAGCGGCCGCCCGTCGATCTGCATGCGCTCAGGCAGATCCGGCGTCACCGCGATCCGCTTCGACACATCGGTCAGATCGACCCCGTCCAGCACGATCCCACCGACCTTGCCCAGCCGCGCGATCTCGGTCCGCGAGCCGTAGCCCATCGACCCCAGAAGCTTGTCGACACGCGCGGTCGGGACTTTTTTCATTGCGCTATCGCCCGTCGGGCTACTTGAGCGCGGTTCACTTCACCGCCTCGAACAGCTTGTACCCGCCGCCATCCGAGATCGGCGTCACTCGCTTGAACGCCTCTTTCAGCTCGGTCTCATAGGGCAGGTGCCGGTTGGCCACGAGCCACAGGGTCCCGCCCTTCTTCAGCATCTCGGCCGCCTTTCGGATGAAGGCCTGCCCCAGCCGCCGGTCCTCGGCCCCGCCGTCGTGGAAGGGAGGGTTCGACACGATGAAATCGAGATCGCCGGCCGCCTCGAGCGTCCGCACATCGGCCCATTCGAACGACGCCCGGGCGTCCTCGACGTTCTTCCGCGCCGCCTCGACCGCCCGCCGGTCCAGATCGATCAGCCGCAGAGACGTCACCGCCGCCGACCGCAGGACCACCGTCGCCAGCGCGCCATAGCCGCACCCCAGATCCGCGCCTGCGCCCTTCAGAGCCGGCATGGACGCGGCCAGCTGCGCCGACCCTGCATCGATCCGGTCCCAGGCGAACACGCCCGGTTGCGACCAGGCTTCCAGCCCCGGTACGACCTGCATCGCCCCGGCCGAAATCGCCGCGTCCAGTCCGGTCTCCTTGCCGGTCTTGATCACGACGCAGCGCCGATGGTGCGCCTTGGCCGTCTCGCCGACCTCGAGCCCGAACGCCTCCAGCTCCTTCCTGAGCCGCGAGCCGCCCTTGTCCTTGGCCGCCATGACGTCCAGCCGCCCGCCGACCTTCAGCGCCCGCAACGTCTGCGCCAGCGTATAGCGCCGCTCCAGCACCCCTGGCGGTGCATAGACCATGGCCGTCTCGACCGAGCCGTCGGCGAGGCTCTCCAGCGCGGTCGAGCCGGGAATCTGCGGAGAGGTCTGGGTCGCCGCCCCCGGCGGATCGAACACAAGCGGGGGGCGGCCATGGAGGATCGAAGTCGTCATCGGCGGGTGAATAGACCGTGGGCGAGACGGTGTCTCCCTCTGCGGCCCCCTCTCCCCTTGCGGGTCGCAGGCGGATCGCATGCGATCCGCCGAAGGGGAGATCGCGCACGGCGGCGAAGCCGTCGTCCTGGCGCGATCGGGTGAGGGGTGACACCGGCTTCCGCCGCTGATCTCGCCTAGCCATCACTCCAGCCGCCGGCGCGACCCCTCATCCGTCAGCCTTCGGCTGCCACCTTCTCCCGCAAGGGGAGAAGGGAAAGGAGGCCCATACCCATCAACGGATCGCTCGAATACGCCTTTGAAATCAACGCCCGGCCCTAACGAGAGGCCTTTTGCCCATCACCCCTGAAAACGGGCGCACACTATCCCGATGTCCGGAACTTCCCCAACCGCAGCGCGACTCTGTCGACTCTGTCGAGTCTATTCTGGAGTCGCGCACCAACACCGGTCCGCACGCTTCGGACGCTACGAACGCTTCGGACGGTGTTTTCGCGTCCGGTCAGACCCGCTCCACGCACATGGCCACGCCCATGCCGCCGCCGATGCACAGGGTCGCCAGACCCTTCTTGCCGCCGGACCGCTTCAACTCGTGCAGCAGGGTCGTCAGGATCCGCGCGCCCGACGCCCCGATCGGATGCCCGATAGCGATGGCCCCGCCGTTGACGTTCACCCTGGACGCATCCAGCCCCAGTTCCTTCAGCACGCACAGGCTCTGGGCGGCGAAGGCCTCGTTCGATTCGACCCGGTCCAGATCGGCGACGGTCCAGCCCGCCTTCGCAAGCGCCTTCCTCGACGCCGGGATCGGGCCCGTGCCCATCACCGCCGGATCGACGCCGGCTGTCGCCCACGACCGGATCGTCGCCAGCGGCTCGAGCCCGCGCGCCGTCGCCTCATCGGCCGACATCAACACCAAAGCCGCCGCCCCGTCGTTGAGGCCCGAGGCATTGGCCGCCGTCACCGAGCCCTCTTTCGTGAAGGCCGGCTTCAGCTTCTCCATCGACTCCAGCGTCGCGCCGTGACGGATGTACTCGTCCTTGTCGACGGTCACGTCGCCCTTGCGACCCGGGATCACGACCGGGACGATCTCTTCATCGAAATGGCCCGCGTTCTGGGCCGCCTCGGCCTTGTGCTGGCTGGCCAGGGCGAAGGCGTCCTGATCGGCCCGGCTGATCTGGAACCTGTCGGCGATGTTCTCGGCCGTCTGGCCCATGTGATAGCCGTTGAAGGCGTCCCACAGCCCGTCCTTGATCATGGTGTCGGTCAAGGCGAGGTCGCCCATCTTGTGGCCCGTGCGCAGGTGCTGGGCATGCGGCGCCTGGCTCATGCTCTCCTGACCGCCGGCGACGATGACCTTCGCATCGCCCATGGCGATCTGCTGGGAGCCCAGCGCCACGGCGCGCAGGCCCGAGCCGCAGATCTGGTTCAGGCTCCAGGCCGGGGTTTCCTTCGGAATACCCGCCCCCATCGAAGCCTGGCGCGCCGGGCCCTGACCGGCCGCCGCCTGCAGCACATGACCCAGGATCACCTCGTCGACGTCGGCCGGCGCCACGCCCGCCCGCTCCAGCGCCGCCTTGATGGCGATCTCGCCCAGTTTCGATGCGGGCAGGCTGGACAGGGCGCCCAGAAACGACCCGACCGGGGTGCGGGCGGCGGAAACGATGACGACTTCGGTCATGGGACCATCCTTTATCGGGCCTCAACGGGTGGGAGCCCCGTTAGGCCGCTGGAAACTTTGCGTGGCGTTTCTGCCGCATCCACGCGCTTTCGTCACGCCCGCTGGCCCCGTTCAGGCGAAAGTCATCCTCACCCCCCACTATCGAGGGAACGACAGGCAGAATTGCCGAGTTTGGTGGGACCATGCTGAACACGCTGAAGCGCCACGTCCGACGCATCTGCACTCCCGATCAGATCGATCTGGAGGAGCACTATGAGTCACCTTCGGAACACACCGCCGATCTGGTGGTCCATGTCGTCGGCCTGACCCTGGCCGCGGTCGGGGGGATCGCCCTGGCCGTCCTGTCGGCCTTCTACGCGGGCTTCGGCGCGGTGTTCGCCACCGCGATCTACGCGCTCTGCCTGATCGCCATGCTGACCTGTTCGACCATATACAACCTGACCCGGCCCTGCGCGGCCCGGCCGGTGCTGCGCCGGCTGGACGAGGCGGCCATCTTCCTGATGATCGCGGGCTCCTACACCCCCTTCACGACCCAGAGGTTCGAGGGCTGGTGGGCCATCGGCTTCACCCTCGTGGTCTGGACCATCGCCTTCGCGGGCGTGGCCGCCAAACTGGTCGCGCCGCGCATTTCCGACGCCTTCTGGAGCGGGGTCTACGTCCTGTTCGGCTGGCTGGCGGTGATCGCGCTCAAGCCGATGATCGACACCGTCCACCCCATCGCCCTCGGCCTGCTGGTGCTCGGCGGCCTGATCTACACGGCCGGGGTCTTCTTCTTCATCTCGCCAAAGCTCAAGTATCGCCGCGCCATCTGGCACGGCTTCGTAGTGGCGGGCGCGGGCGTGCACTGGGCGGCGGTTCTGGTCGGCGTGGTTCTCGCGCCCAACATGGCCTGACACGGAACAGTCACGTGCCCACTGGCGCGCGGCTTCGCGGTGCGGGATAACGGCCGCACGGAGTGAGATCAGGAAAAGTTGCAGACTTTTTCTGTTCGATCTCACGACCAGAGAAATGCGAACAAGGACACTGCAGTGGCCGACAGCAACACCCCGGGCGGAAAGACGAAGGACGGCGCCAAGGAAGGCGATCCCGTCGTCATCAAGAAGTACGCCAATCGCAGGCTCTACAACACCTCGACCTCGACCTACGTGACGCTTGAGGACCTGGCCAAGATGGTCCGCGAGAACGTTGATTTCGTCGTCTTCGACGCCAAGACCAACGAGGAGCTGACCCGTCAGATCCTGACCCAGATCATCTTCGAGGAAGAGAGCCGTGGCCAGGCCCTGCTGCCGGTCCAGTTCCTGCGCCAGCTGATCGGCTTCTACGGCGGTCAGATGGAAGGCGTCCTGCCCTCCTATCTGGAGATGTCGCTCGAGAACTTCTCCCGCCAGCAGGAGCAGTTCCGCGACCAGATGACCAAGGTCCTGGGCGCGAACCCGGCGACCGGACTGATGGGCGGCGGTCTCATGGAGGCGGCGGCCAAGCAGAACATGGCCATGTTCCAGAACGCCATGAAGATGTTCCCGGCCTTCGCCTATGGCCGCGCCGATGGCGAGGCTCCGGCCCAGGCCGCCCCCGCCGCACAACCGGCGGCAAACCCGGCCATCGACGAGATGCGCCGCCAGATGGACGAGATGCGCGCCCAGATCGACCGTATCGCGGGTTCCGCCCAAGGCTCTGACAAGCCGTGACCGACGGCGTTCGCCCCGTCGGACCGGTCGAGGGCCGCGAGCGTCGCGAGTCCCAGAGGCGCGACGCCGAACGCCGCGCCGGCTCCGCAAGCCGCGAACTGGTCCCGGTCGGCAAGGTCGTCGATGAAACTCCCGACCCGGCAAGCCCTGCCGCGTCGACCGCCCCCGCCGACACCAACCCTCTCGATCCTGCCGCCGCCTTCGCCGCCCAGATGATGGGCCAGACCGGCCAGCGCAAAGGGCTCAAGGGCGGCCCGCCGGTCATGGATGCGGCCCGCGCCAGCTATCTCGGGGCTGAATATTCGGGCGAAAAGGACCGTCGCCCGCCCGCCGGCCTGATCAGGAAGACCGAACTCTGATCTGGCCCGAGGCTTGCAGCGACCGGGGCGAACTCCCGCCTTCGGACGCCGCCATGACCCTCGCCTTCGCCGCCAAGACCTTCGACGTGATCGTCGTCTCGCTGATCTTCGCCGCGCTGATCTAGGCGCCGGCCCCGAAATCCAGGTCCTTGCGGGCCGAGATGATCGTCACGATGAACCCGGCCAGCACGTCCAGCATGACCATCGTCACGATCAGGAAGAAGGTCGAGGTCGCAAACCCGCGTACCAGCAGGAACTCGACCAGGCAGATGACGAACAGGATCATCGACAGGGCGTGATTGACGATCGCCACCTTCTGGCTCGACGTCGACTTCAGCAGTTCGAAGAACAGCAGGATCAGCGACAGGAACAGGATCAGGTCGCCGATGCCGACATTCCAGCTCGCGCCCGAGGCCATCGGGATCGAGAACATCGACTGGCGCAACGCCTCGTCGGCGGCCGCCAGACCGCCGCCGCCCAGCCCGGACAGCACGACGATGTTGTAGAGGATCACCGGAATGACGAGCAGGGGCAGGGCGATCAGCATGGTCTGTCTCTCGCGTTGGAACGGCGCAGCTTGTCAACGACGGATACTCCCGTTCGCTCCATACGGCTACGCAGGTTCGCCAAACAGGCGACTTAGAACTCGCTGATGGCCCCGGGCCTGCGCGACCGGGTCTTCAGCCACATCACGCCCAGCAGGTCCGAGAACGAGTTCTTGAGCCGCCCCCAGTTCGTATATTTCGATTGGCCCGTCTCGCGGTGGCGGTGGCCGATCGGCAGGTAGCGGTTCTCGTAGCCCTCGCGGATCACCAGCGCCGGCAGGTAGCGGTGCACGTGATCGAAATAGGGAAGCCGCAGGAAGACGTCGCGGCGGAAGGCCTTCAGCCCGCAACCCGTGTCGTCGGCATCGTCGCCCAGTAACCGCTTGCGGATGCGGTTGGCCCAGCGAGAGGCCCACAGCTTGGCCTCGGAGTCCTGGCGCTTCTGACGAACCCCGCCGATCAGGGCGACCTGCGGCGGAGCGCTGATCAGGGCATCGGCCAGTTTCGGCGCGTCTTCGGGCGGGTTCTGGCCGTCGCCGTCCAGGGTGACCACGATCGGCGCCCGCGCGGCCAGAACGCCGGTCCGAACCGCCCGACTCTGGCCCGCATTGGTCGTGTGCGCCAGCACCCTCAACGTCGGCAGTTCGCCCATCAGGGACTTCAATTCGGCCAAGGTCGTGTCGCGGCTGGCGTCGTCGACGAAGATGATCTCGTGCGCCCGTCCGCCGAAGGCCGCGGCGATCTCGCGCGCAAGCGGGCCGGCCGCCCCGGACTCGTTATGGACCGGCACGACGATGGAGATTTGCGGGGTCTCGGCGCTCTGCATCCCTGCTCTCTAGACGCAAAACCCGGCTTCGCGCCACGGTCGCGATGTTGAGCCGCTGACGCCTGCGCAATCACCGTGTTAGGAACGATCCCATGACGCGCCCGAACCTGGATCGATATGTCGCCGGCTGGCGCGGCCCCCTTCTGGCGGCGCTCGTCGCCCTGATCGCGGGATTGCCCAGCCTGCTGCTCCTGCCGCCGCTGGACCGCGACGAAAGCCGCTACGCCCAGGCCACGTCGCAGATGCTGGAGAGCGGCGACTATGTCGATATCCGCTTCCAGGACGAGCCGCGCTGGAAGAAGCCGGTCGGCATCTACTGGATGCAGGCCGTGGCTGTGGGCCTGACGTCGAAGGTCGAGAACCGCGACATCGCCCCCTACCGCATCCCGTCCATCATCGGAGCGATGCTGGCCGCCTGGGCCTGCGCATGGGTCGGAACGGCATTGTTCGGCGCGAGGGCCGGCTTCCTCGGCGGCGCCATGCTGGGCGCGACCTTCCTGCTGTCGTCAGAGGCGGGCATAGCCAAGACCGACGCCATGCTGTGCGGGTCGGTGACACTGGCCATGGCGGGGCTCGCACGCCTCTATATGGCCTCCCGGGTGGCCCCGCTGATCAAGGGCGACCCGACCCAGCGCCTGTGGAAGCTGATGCTCTGGGGCGGGCTGGGCCTGTCCATCCTGATCAAGGGCCCCATCGGCCTGCTGGTCGTCGTTCCAGCCGTCCTGATGCTCTGCCTGTGGGACCGTCAGTGGGCCTGGCTCAAGCGCCTCGGCTGGGGCTGGGGCCTGCCTCTTCTCGTGCTGATCGTGGGCCCGTGGGCCATCGCCATCACCATCGCCACCGACGGCGGTTTCTGGCGCGAGTCGATCGGCCACGACCTGGGTTCCAAGGTCACCGGGGCGGCCGAAAGCCATGGCGGCTTCCCCGGCATGTATGCGGTCCTCGCGCCCCTGCTGCTGTTCCCCGCGACCCTGTTGCTGCCCGCCGCCCTGTCGACGGGCTGGAGCCGCCGCGCCGAGCCGGCGATCCGCTTCCTCGTCTGCTGGCTTGTTCCCTGCTGGCTGATCTTCGAAATCGCCCCGACCAAGTTGTGGCACTACACATTGCCCACCTTCGGCGCGATCGCCCTGCTGATGGCCGCCGCCCTGACCCGGCCGATCGGCAACATCTCGCGCTGGACGGGCGCAGGCCTCGCCGTCTTCGCCGCCATTCTGGTCAGCGGCATCACCGTCTACGGCCTGACCGCCTTCGGCACCTCGACGGCCCAGACCTGGGCCACGATCACCGTCGTCTGCGCCGCCATGGCCGCCCTGATCGGAGGATTCCTGCTGCTCAACCGCGCGGCGGTGACCGGCGTCCTCATCGCGCTCGGCTTCGGCGTCTTCGCCCATGCGGCCCTGGCCGGAACCATCCGCCAGCTGCGCCCCCTGTCGATCGCCCCCCGGCTGGAGAAGATGCTCGAACTCAACGGCCTGTCGCCGCGTCAGGGTCTGACCCCGGGCCCGGTCGCCATCACCACCTTCCATGAGCCCAGCTTCGTCTTCGTCACCGGCCGCGACACCGAACTGACCGACGCCGCCGGCGCCGCGCGCGCCTTGGCCGAGGGTCGTCCCGCCATCGTCGAGGCCGGCGACGACGAGGCCTTCCGCCAGGCCACGGCCCAGACCGGCGTCCCCGGCCGGGCCGTCGGCGTGGTCACGGGTCACAACTATTCCAGCGGCGACGACGTGCGCCTGACCGTATACGCCCCGCCGGACGCCCGCGTCGTGGAGCCGGAGTCGCGCCGGTGAGCCCTCGCCCGATCCAGATCGTCGAGGTCGGCCCCCGCGACGGCCTGCAGAACGAGAAGGCCATCCTCGATCCGGCCACCCGCGCCGACCTCGTCCTGCGCCTCGAGGCCACCGGCGCCCGGCGCATCGAGGCGGTCAGCTTCGTCCATCCGAAACTGGTGCCCCAGATGGCCGGCGCCGAAGAGGTCATGGCCGCCCTGCCTGCCGCCCCGGGCCGCAGCCGCATCGGCCTCGTCCTCAACGGCAAGGGCTATGATCGCGCGCTCGGAACCGGCGTCGACGAGGTCAACGTCGCCCTGTCCGTCACCGACGGCTTCGGCCTGAAGAACCAGGGTCTGGCCGTCCGCGATCAGGTCGCCATGCTGTCCGACATCCTCGCGCGCCGTCACAACTCCGACGGCGTCGAGACGCCCGTCCCGGCCCTCTCGGCCACCCTCAGTTGCGTCTGGGGCTGCCCCTTCGACGGCGAGGTCTCGATCGGTCAGGTCAGCGATCTGGTCGGCGAGCTGGCGGCGCTGGGCGTCGCCGAGATCGGTCTGGCCGACACCATCGGCGTCGGCGACCCGTGGAGCGTCACGAAGAAGGTCGAGGCCGCCCGGGCCGTCGCGCCGGACACCGTCCTGCGTCTGCATTTCCACGACACCCGCAACACCGGCGTCGCCAACGCTTACGCAGGGGTGGAAGCCGGGATCGACGTGCTTGACGCCTCGGTCGGCGGCATCGGCGGCTGCCCCTTCGCGCCGGGTGCCACGGGCAATGTCGCCACCGAGGACTTGGTCTACATGCTGGAGCGCGCCGGCTATTCGACCGGCTACGACCTCGACGCCCTGATCCAGACCGCCCGCTGGATCGGCGAAACCATCGGCCGCCCGGCCCCGAGCGCCCTCAGCCGGGCAGGCGGCTGGCCCAGGATCTGACGCTCAGCTCCAGCGCAGCGGCGGCGTTCGCGACGCCGCGATGTCGCAAGGCTCCAGCGTCAGCAACCCTTCCGTCGAGACCTCCGTCATCGCGCCGTCGTAGCCCAGCCGCCAGAAGCGGAAGCCCATCCCGGCCAGCCAGTCGACGAACTCCGGAACCGAGGTGCGCGACGCCATCTGGATCACGCTCCATTCCATCACCACGACGATCTCCGGATGGGCCGCCAGTATCCCGGCCGCGCCACGCAGGATGAAGGGTTCGGTGCCCTCGGCGTCGATCCGGATCATGTCGACCCGACCGCAGTCCATGTCGTCCAGCCGCACCGCCTCCACGGTGATCGGCACGGCGTCGTCATAGGGCAGGTGCGACCAGATGCTGACGAAACCGCCGCCAGAGTTCCGGCGTGAGGTGACGAAGGTGACTTCGCCCGGCGCATCCATCGCCGCCTTGCCGACCAGGCGGATGCGATCGTGCAGGCCGTTCAGCCGGGCCGAACGCTCGATCAGACCGACCATGCGGGGATTGGCCTCGAACGCGGTGACATGCCCCGCGGCGCCGACCTGAAGGGCCATGTTGATTGTGTAGTAGCCGATGTTGGCGCCCACCTCGACCACGCGCGCGCCCGGGGCCAGCAGCGACAGCACCAGCTCGTGCAGCCCCTTCTCCCAATGGCCGTGGGCGATGACGTTGGCGCTGACGTGCTCGTCCAGCGGATCGACGTACAGCAGCGCGCCCGCATTCAGCCGCATCAGGGCCAGATCGGCGCCGAGGTAGAAGTACCGCTGCGGGGGAACGTTGACGACCGGTGCGCCGCCGAGCGCCTGACGCCAGGGACGGGTCGCCCGCGCGATACGCTTCATCCAACTCACTGGCCGCCCCCCGACTTCACGCTGATCCTGTCGCTTACAGGTTCAGCAGCGCCGGGTCTCCGCCCTGGGCCGAAATGTTGTTCGAGATCGCCTTTTCCGACGCATAACGAATCAGGCTGTTGGGTCCGCCCGCCTTGGGCCCCGTGCCCGACAGGCCCTCGCCGCCGAACGGCTGGACCCCGACCACGGCGCCGGTTACGCCCCGGTTGATGTAGACGTTGCCGGCCGGGACCAGTTCGATGACCTCCTCGGCGAAGGCTTCGATGCGGCTGTGCACGCCAAGCGTCAGACCATAGCCCCGCGCCGCCAGCTTGCCCGCCACCGACTTCAGGTCTTTCGGGTCGTAGCGATAGACGTGCAGGATCGGGCCGAAGACCTCGCGCTCCAGATAATCCGGGGTCGGAATCTCCGCGATGGTCGGGGCGAACAGGTCGCCGCGCTCAGAGCCGCCGGGCAGCATGGCCCGGGCGACGATCCTGGCGTCCTTGCCCAGGCGCTCGACGTGGGCTTCGAGCGCCTTGCGGCTCTCGGGGTCGATCACCGGGCCGATGTCGGAGGCCGGATCAGCAGGATCGCCCAGCACCTGCGCCGCCAGGGCGCCCTTCAGCCCCTCGATCAGGCTGTCGGCGGAATCCTTCGGCGCATAGAGAACCCGAAGAGCCGAACACCGCTGACCCGCCGATCCGAAAGCGGACGAGATCACGTCGTCGATGACCTGTTCGCGCAGGGCCGTGGTGTCCACGAACATGCCGTTCAGACCACCGGTCTCGGCGATGAAGGGGATGATGGTGCCCGGCCGCGCGGCGATGGAGCGGTTGATCGCCGCCGCCGTATCCGTGCCGCCGGTGAAGGCCACGCCGTCGACGCCCGGATGCGAAACCAGCGTCGCGCCCACCGTCTCGCCGCGCCCCGGAACCAGAGCCAGCAGGTCCGGGTTCAGCCCGGCCTTGTGATAGAGGCGCACCGCCTCGGCCGCGATCAGGGGCGTCTGCTCGGCTGGCTTGGCCAGCACAGCATTGCCGGCCGCCAGAGCCGCCGCGATCTGGCCGGTGAAGATGGCCAGGGGGAAGTTCCACGGGCTGATGCAGGCGAACACGCCGCGTCCATGCAGCACCAGCCGGTTGGTCTCGCCGACCGGCCCGTTCAGCACCTGCGGCCCGCCGAAATCCTTCTCGGCCAGCATGGCGTAGTAGCGGCAGAAGTCGGCGGCTTCGCGCACCTCGGCCACGCCGTCGTTCAGCGTCTTGCCGGCTTCCCGCGACAGCAGGGCCACCAGCCGGTCCATGTCGGCTTCCAGCGCATCGGCCATGGCGCGCAGCACAGGCGCCCGGCGCGACCCACCCGACCGGTCCCAGGCGATCTGCGCTTTCGCCGCCGCACTGGCCGCATCGTCGATGTCCTGCGTCGAGGCCTCGGACACATGGCCCAGCACCTGCGACCGGTCGTAGGGGTTGGTGACGTCCTGGGCGTTCGTCCCGGCCATCAGCTTGCCGCCGACGATGGGGCCCGAGGTCAGCTTCTCGGCATCGACCTTCTGCAGCGCGGCGGCGTGCCGCTCGCGGTCGGCCTTCTGCGAATAGTCGCGGCCGAGCGAGTTCTGGCGGTCCATATACATGTCCTTGGGCGTGGGGATCTTGGCGTGGCGGTCGGCGTGAGCCTCGACCGAGGCGATGGGATCGGCGGCGACGGCGGAGGCGGGCACCCGCTCATCCAGCAGCGCATGCACGAACGACGAGTTGGCCCCGTTCTCCAGCAGGCGGCGCACCAGATAGGGCAGCAGGTCCTCGTGCCCGCCGACGGGAGCATAGGCGCGTACCGTCATCGGCCCGAAGGTCTCGGCGGCGGCGTCGTACAGGGCCTCGCCCATCCCGTGCAGCCGCTGGAACTCGATCTTGACCCCGGCCTCCTTCGCCATGTCGTGCACGGCGGCCAGGGAGTGGGCATTATGGGTCGCGAACTGCGCATACAGATGCGGCGACGCATCGATCATGGCCTGGGCGCAGACCAGATAGTTGAGGTCCGTCGCCGCCTTGGTCGTGAACACCGGATAGTCGGTCCGGCCCATGACCTGGGCCCGCTTGATCTCGGTATCCCAGTAGGCGCCCTTGACCAGACGCACCATCAGTCGCCGCTTCGACGTCCGCGCCAGTTCGGCGATCCGCGCGATCGCTTCGGGTCCGCGCTTTTGATAGGCCTGCACCGCGAGGCCCAGCCCCGTCCAGTCGCCCAGTTCCGGCTCATGCGCCAGCCGGTCCAGCAGCTTCAGCGACAGGGCCAGCCGGTCCGCCTCCTCCGCGTCCATGGTGAAGTTGATGTCCGCCTTGGCCGCGATCAGGGCCAGCCGTTTGATGCGCGGATAGAGCTCGTCCCAGACCCGGCCCTCGTGCGTGGCCTCATAGCGCGGCGACAGGGCCGACAGCTTGACCGAGACGCCGTGCCCGACCTCGGGCCCCTGCCCTTTGGCGGTCTTGCCGACGGCGGTGATGGCGTCGGCGTAGATCTTCTCATACCGCTCGGCGTCGGCGGCGGTGCGGGCGCCCTCGCCCAGCATATCGAAGCTGCACAGCCAGCCCTCGCGGTTCGACCGCTTCAGCGCCGCCTCGATGGTGCGCCCGACCACGAACTGTTCGCCCATGATGCGGACGGCGGCGGCCACGGCCTGACGGATCACCGGCTCGCCCAGACGCCCGGCCACGCGGGTCAGGAAGCCCGGCAGGTCGGTCTTGGCCTGTTCGTCGGCATCGACCAGCTTGCCCGTCAACATCAGGCCCCAGGTCGAGGCGTTGACGAACAGGCTGTCCGACTGGCCGAGGTGCGAGGCCCAGTCGGCCGAGCCGATCTTTTCGGCGATCAGGCGGTCGCGGGTGTCCTCGTCCGGCGTGCGCAGCAACGCCTCGGCCAGACACATGAGGGCCAGACCCTCGCGGGTGCCCAGGGAAAATTCCTGCAGGAAGCTTTCGACGACTCCCTGCTTCTTCTGGCTCTTGCGGGCGTGCTCGACCAGGCGGACGGCCTCGTCCACCACCGCCTGACGCGTGGCGGCGTCCAGCGGCGAGGCGGCCAGCAGGGCCCGGACGGTCGAGGGTTCGTCGGCGAACTTGCCGTGATCCAGCGTGTCCCAGTCCTGGGAAAGCGAAGGGACAGACGAGGCGGTGAGGGGCGTCATGGGTCAGCGAGCATCCTGTCCTGTATGAACTTGCCTATATGTCGGACCCATCCGAATGTGCATCGTATGATCGACGCCTCAGCCGATGATCCTTCGGAAATTCTCGCCTATGACCGTTGAAAATCTGGACGCCGTCGACCGCCGGATCCTGAAGGTGCTGCAGGAGGACGGCCGCATATCCAACGCAGAACTGGCGCGCCGGTGCAATCTGTCCCCGGCGGCCTGTTTCGAGCGGGTCCGCCGTCTCCGGGACCGACAGGTCATCACCGGCTATGCGGCCCTGATCGACCCGGCCAAGGTCGGGCGCGGCCTGATGATCTTCGTGGAAGTGCTGCTGGATCGAACCACCGGCGATCAGTTCGAAGCCTTCGCCGAAATGGTCCGCCGCCAGCCCGAGGTGCTGGAGTGCCATATGGTGGCGGGCGGATTCGACTATCTGATCAAGGCGCGGGTGGGCGATATGGACGCCTATCGCGTCTTCCTCGGCGACGTGCTGACCCGGATGCCGGGCGTGCGGGAAACCCGGACCTACGCCGTTCTCGAAGAGGTGAAGTCCACGACGGCCCTCCCGCTGTAGGACGCGTCTCGCCTTCGTCGCCATGACCCGCTAAAGCTGCCTGCTCGATCAAGGCGGGGAGCCGCACGGCCCAAATGCGCATCGTTCTGGCCACCGACGCCTGGGAGCCCCAGGTCAACGGCGTCGTCCGCACCCTGACCCGCACCGTCGCGGAATGCCGCGCCATGGGTCACGAGGTCGAGGTGATCGAGCCTTCCCAGTTCCGCACCATCGCGGCGCCGACCTATCCCGAGATACGTCTGGCCTTGGGCGCCGAGGAAGAGATTCGCGAACGCCTGCGCGCCATCGAGCCGGACGCCGTCCACATCGCGACCGAAGGCCCGATCGGCATCGCCACCCGCCGCATCTGCGTGGAGTGGAAACTGCCTTTCACGACCAGCTATCACACGAAATTCCCTGAATATATTTCGGCGCGCTTCCCGGTCCCGGTCCAGGTCGGCTACGCCTACATGAAGTGGTTCCACAAGCCGTCGGGACGCCTCATGGTCGCCACCCCGACGCTGAAGAAGGAACTCGAGGACCACGGGTTCAAGAACATCTCGCCCTGGACGCGGGGCGTCGACACCGACCAGTTCCGCCCCGATCTGGAGCGCATCTTCGCCGATCTGGGCGGCAAGGACTGGCCCCGACCCTTTTTCCTCAACGTCGGCCGCGTCGCCGTCGAGAAGAATATCGAAGCCTTCCTCGAGACCGACCTGCCGGGCACGAAGATCGTCGTCGGCGACGGCCCGGCCCGCGCCGAACTCGAAGCCAAATATCCCGAGGCGAAATTCCTCGGGGCCCGGTTCGGCGAGGAACTGGCCCGATGCTTCCGCGACGCCGACGTCTTCGTCTTCCCGAGCTGGACCGACACCTTCGGCCTGGTGATTCTGGAAGCCATGGCCACCGGCACGCCCGTAGCCGCCTATCCGGCCCACGGCCCGATCGACCTGGTGCCCGGATCCAACGCCGGCGCGATCGACGAGGATCTGCGCACCGCCTGTCTCGAGGCGCTGAAGTGCGACCGCGCCGCCACCCGCGCCTATGCCGAGAAGTTTAGCTGGCGCGCCTCGGCCGAGCAATTCGTGCAGAATCTGGAGCCCTATCCGGAGCCGGAACGCGGCCGCTTCTGGCGCCGTCTTCGTCGCATTGCCCGGGTCAGGCGCAGAGCCGCCGCTTGATCGAAGTCTGGCTGCGACGTCTGCGGCGTCGGTTCGTCCCGGCCTACGGTCTTCGCAATCCCAGCAATCGCCAGCGGTTCGAGACCGTTTTCCGCACCCGTCGCTGGGCCCTGGGCCAATCCGTTTCCGGCCCCGGCTCCGATCGCGATTCAGCCCAGGTCGACCATGCCATCCGGGCGCTGACGAAGGCCTGCGACGCACTCGCGGTCCGCTCGATCGCCGACCTCCCCTGCGGCGACTTCCACTGGTTCGATCTGTTCCTGAAGGACCGGCCGGACATCGACTACGTCGGCTACGACATTGTCGAGGCCCTGATCGCCCGGAACCGCATCGACCATCCGGGACGCCGCTTCGAGGTCCTGGACATCACGAGCGAGGTCCCCGCGCCCGCCGACCTGATTTTCTCCAAGGATCTGGTCAATCACCTCTACGAACGCGATGTCTGGGCGACCCTGCGCAACATGGCGGCCTCGGGATCGCGATGGCTGCTAATCACCTCAAACACCGGATTTGCCAATCAGGAGCTCTACATGTTCCGCCCCGGCGCCTCGCGCGAACTGGACCTCAGGGCTGCGCCCTACAGCCTGCCTGAGCCGGTCTGGTCGGATCACTATGTCTCGCTCTGGACCGTGGAGGCCGTAGCCGCCCGCGTCGCGGAAAGGGATGCCGGGACAGTCTGACCCATCACGCGTCGATCTGACAACCAACTGTACCAGCTGTCCTTTTCCGACCGATCCGGGCTTATACCCATCATACCCCGCGCGTCGTGGTATGATGCGGTTGGGTCTTTGACATCAAGACCGCGAACGGGACTCAGTGGACGATCTGGACTCTGAATTCCGGTCTTGGCGAGTTCGACTACTCCGGCCGCGCCATGGGCGTCAGCGCCGTTGCGATGGCGCGTTGCTGGACCAGTTCGGCCTCCGGCAGGGGCACCAGACCCCGGTCCTGCAGATAACCGCCCTGCCCCACGGCCGCCTCGGACGTGAACTCGATCAGGAACTCCTGCAGGCCCGGCGTCACGCCGATGTGGGCCTTCTTCACATAGATGTAGAGGCTGCGGGCCAGCGGATAGGTGCCGTCGGCGATGGTCTGCGGGCTGGGCGCGACGCCGTCGATGGTCTCGGCCTTCACCGTGTCCATGTTCTGCTCGAGGAAGGAATAGCCGAACACGCCGATCGAGCCCGGCGTCCGGGTCAGGGTCTGCAGGATGGCGTTGTCGTTCTCGCCCGAGTCGACCCAGGCGCCGTCCTCGCGCACCGTATGGGCCAGGGCCTCGAACCGGTCCTTGGCCTGGTCCTCTACGGCGGCGACGGCCGGAATCAGCCTGGCGCCCGGCGTCATGCCCAGCTCCAGGAAGGCGTCGCGCGTCCCCGAGGTGGGCGGCGGGCCATAGACCTGGATGCGCTGGTTCGGCAGCGACGGATTGATATCGGCCCAGGTCCGGGCCGGGTTCGGCACAAAGGTCCCGTTCGGGCCGGGCGCCTCTTTCGCCAGACCCTCGTACAGGTCCTGAAGCTGGAAGTTGAAGCTCGCGCCCGTCCGCGCCGTGGCCACGACGATCCCGTCATAACCGATCTTCAGCTCGACGATCTCGGTGACGCCGTTCCCGGCGCATTTGTCGAACTCGGACTGTTTCATCGGCCGCGAGGCGTTGGCGATGTCCGGGGTCGAGGGGCCGACGCCTTGGCAGAAGGCCTGGATGCCGCCGCCGGTGCCCAGGGCCTCGACACGGGGAGGCGCGCCTTCCGGATTGTTGCGCCCGAAGTTCTCGGCCACCCGGGTCGCGAACGGGAAGACGGTCGACGACCCCGCCGCCCAGATGCCGTTCCTCTGCCCCCCGCCCTGCCCGCAAGCGGCGACGGTCAGGGCCACGACGGCGGTTCCGGCGACGAAAAGCCGGCGAGGCAGGAAGGACGACATCGGGCGGTCTCTCGAGCGAAGCGAATCTGCGACGCTTAAAGCAGACGTTTGCGCATGGCCTGTGACAGCATGTCGATCAGGGTCACGGCGATGACCACGACCACCACGATCGCGGACACGTCGCGGAAGTCGAAGGCGTTCATCCGGTCGAATAGCACCTGGCCGATGCCGCCCGCCCCGATCAGACCCAGAACCGTGGCCGACCGGCTGTTGGACTCGAACCGGTAAAGGGCGAACGAGGTCCACAGCGGCGCGACCTGCGGGATCACGCCCCAGACGATCTCGTGCAGCTTGGTGGCGCCGGTGGCGCGCACGCCCTCGACCGGCCCCTTGTCGATCGACTCGACCGCTTCCGAGAACAGCTTGGCCAAGACGCCGGCTGTGTTCAAAGCGATCGCGAGCACGCCGGGCAGCGGGCCGAGGCCGACAGCCACGACGAACAGCAGGCCGATCACCAGATCAGGGATCGAGCGCAGCAGGTTCATCAGCCAGCGAACCGGCGTGACCACCCAGACCGGCGACACGTTGCGCGCAGCCGCCAGCCCCATCGGGACGGCCGCGAACACGGCGATGAACGTACCCCAGAGAGCGATCTGGATCGTCTCCCACATCTTCTCGACGAAGACGCGCCAGTCGGTGAAGTCTGGATTCAGCAGCTCCCTGGCGAAGGTTCGCGTGCTTTCGGCGTTGCTGAACAGCTTGCCGATATTGCCCAGGTCGACGTCGCCGACGCTGTAGATCAGCAGGGCCAGAACCCCGCCCCAGATCAGGATGTCGAGCGCCCAGGCGCCCATAGCCTTCCGGGGGGGCTTGGGGATCGTTCCGGCGGCAGGCGCGGCGTCGGTCAAGGCTGGACCTCACGCAGGGCGCGCAGACGTTGCAACTCGGCCTCGGCGGCGGTCACGGCGGCCGTGTCGTTCTTGGCCCTGGCTTCCTGCAGTTGCTGGTCGGCGACCATCTCGCGGATCGGGTTCAGGTAGGAATCGTCCGCCGAACGGAACTGGGAATACTCCAGCCCGGCCAGCACGCGACGCTGGCGCTCGGCCTCGACGCCCTCGCCCTGCCCGTAGGTCAGGAAGAAGCTGCGGATCTTTTCCTTGATCGCCGGATCGAGATCGCTGCGCACCAGGATGCCGGATTCCGGGATCGGCGGGGACTGCCAGATCTCGGTGATCTGGGCCGCGATGGCCGGGTTCTGACGGGTCAGGAAGACGGTGTTGACGGTATTCGAGGTCGCCACATCGACCACGCCCGTCGCCACGGCGAAGGCGTTGGCCTGGTGGTTGGCCGAGCGCACGGTGGCGAAGCACTGGGCGGGGACGATGCCGCGCGGATTGAACAGGAAGGCCATCGGAGCGAGCGTGCCCGAGGTCGACTGGGCGTCGCCGATGCCGAAATCGAACCGCTTGCCGCAGGCCAGCACCTGATCGAGCGTGATGCCGGAGCCGGTCTTGACGATCAGGGTCGAGCGATAGCTGTCCAGCCCTTCCTTGTTGACCGTCCGGGCGATGACCTCGGCGTCGGCGCGATCAATCGCCTCCACCGCCGGCTTGGCCGAGAACCAGGCGACCTGGGTCTGGTTGCCGCGCATCGCCTCGACCAGCACCGTATAGTTCGAGCCGAAGAAGGGCTCGACCTCGACGCCGATCGCCTTGGACATGTCGTCCAGCAGCGGCTGCCACAGCGGCCCTGCCGAGGCCTGGCCTTCCGCCGACAGGATGGAGAAGGTGATCTTGGAGGGCGTGCCGCCGGCCTTGGTGTCGTCTCCGCCGCCGCAGGCCGAAAGGCCAAGCAGGGCGATCGCGGTGCCGACCAGACCGGCCCGGCGGGTGAAGGAGGCGAAGCTCATGCCTTGGTTTCCCAGAACGCGTCCTCGAACTCGGGACCGTAGATGTCGATGAGGATCCTGGTGTCCAGGCCGGTCGCCGGGCCGTCGTAGACGACCTTGCCGGCCTTCAGGGCGATCACCCGATCGCAATAGCGGATGGCGTAGTCGACCTGGTGCAGGGTGACGATGACGCCGAGCCCGTCGCGCTGGTTCAATTCGACCAGCAGCTCCATCACCTTGCGGGCGGAGACGGGATCAAGTGAGGCGACAGGTTCGTCGGCCAGGATGCCCTTGGCGCCCTGGACCAGGGCCCGGGCGATGGCTCCGCGCTGCTGCTGGCCGCCGGAAAGCGTATTGGCGCGCTGGGCGGCATAGTCGGACACGCCCACGCGGTGCAGGGCGGCCATGGCCTTGTCCTTGTCCGCGCCGGGCCAGGCCCCGAACAGACCCTGCCAGCCGGGCAGACGCCCCAGAGCGCCCAGCATTACGTTGGTGAACAGGCTCAACCGGCCGACCAGATTGAACTGCTGGAAGATCATGCCCAGCTTCTGGCGCGCGGCGCGCACCGCGCCGGTCGTGCGGCCGTTCTTTTGAACGCAGACACCGAAGACATCGATCTGACCCGGCCCGGTGTCGATGGTCTGCAGGCCGGTGATGGAGCGCAGCAGGGTGGACTTGCCGGATCCGGACGGACCGATCAGGGCGACCATCTCGCCGGCGGCGACGGATACCGAGACGCCGTCCAGCGCCTTTCGGGATCCGAAGGTCTTGGACACGTCGCGGGCCATGACGAGCCCAGCCACGAGGGGGCCGGGCGCGGAGCTGTCGGCTGATGAACTCATGAACTCGCTGTCGGCGGCTGACGAAACAGGCGCCGAATGCCGCGCAAAGCACGGTCCGGCAAGTCTTAATGCCACGCGCGAAGAGCCGACGTCCAGCGCGACCGCTCCGCAGCGCCTCCGACGTTGAAATCAAACATGTTCCGAACCCGGAAGACCACCGCCTCCCGTCAGGCCACGTCACGAAAAAACCGCTTTACATGACAGGTCCGTGACCCTACATGCGCTGCTTCCGGCGGACCCCGTAGGTCTAACGTTGCGCTGCTAACGCCGGTCTGGGTTTAACAATTACAGGGGTTTACGTGAATTGCGCACGTATCAATTTCCCCTGGACCTGGTCCGCGAGCGGTCCCCTGAACGTCCAGTCGCACTCGTGCGGCCGCGTTCGGTTTCCGTAGCGGCGCGCTGGTTCCAGGACAATCTCAAGGCTGACGTCTTCTATGCTGTGAAGGCAAACCCTTCACGTTGGGTCATCGAGGCCCTGAAGGACGCCGGCGTCAAAGGCTATGATGCGGCTTCGATCGCCGAGATCGAACTCGTGCGCTCCGTCGATCCCGACGCGCGCATCGCCTTCATGCACCCGGTCAAAAGCCGTTCGGCGATCACCAGGGCCTACTTCGACCACGGCGTCCGCACCTTCTCGCTCGACTGCGAGGACGAGCTGCAGAAAATCCTCGACGCCACCGGCGGCGCCAGGGACCTGAACCTGCTCGTGCGCATGGCCGTTTCGGCCGACGGTGCGGCCTATTCCCTGTCGGGCAAGTTCGGCGTTTCCACCGATCAGGCTCCGGCCTTGCTGCTCTCCGTGCGTCGCGCGGTGGTGGACGGGCTGATGGGCGTCTGTTTCCACGTCGGTTCGCAATGCATGCGCCCGACCGCCTATCAGGCCGCCATGGCCCAGGTCGGTCGCGCCATCTCGCGTGCGGGCGTCATCGTGGACATCGTCGACATCGGCGGCGGCTTCCCGTCGGTCTATCCGGGCATGGTCCCGCCGGACATGAGCGAATACGCCGACGCCATCCATCGCGGCTTCAACGAGATGCCGGTGTCGGAAACGACCGAGCTGTGGTGCGAGCCCGGTCGGGCGCTCGTCGCCGAATCCTCGTCGATCCTGGCCCGCGTCGATCTGCGCAAGGGCGACGCCCTGTATCTGAACGACGGTTCGTACGGCTCGCTGTTCGACGCGACCCACTCGCGCTGGCCCTTCCCGACCAAGCTGGTTCGGGACGGCGAGGCGGCGAGCGATCTGAAGGCGTTCCAGTTCTACGGCCCGACCTGCGATTCCATCGACCATATGCCGGGACCTTTCTGGCTGCCGGCCGATGTGCGCGAAGGCGACTTTATCGAGATCGGCATGCTGGGCGCCTATGGCGTTGCGATGTCTACGGGCTTCAACGGCTATGGCGAACACGACATCGCTGCGGTCGAGGACGCCCCGATGGCTTCGCTCTACGGCCTGGCTCCGCGCTCCATCCCCACCGTGCGCACCACGGCGGAAGAGAACGCCCGCAAGGTCGTGCGCCTGTCACGCCCCAAGGGTAAGGCCGGTCAGCGCAAGTCGCGCCGGAAGTAGGTCGCCTTGGCCATTATCGTTCAAAAGGTGGGCGTCGAGCATATCGACGCCCTCGTCCCCCTGTTCGACGCTTATCGCCAGTTTTATCGCCGCCCCTCCGCACCGGACGACGCTCGCGTCTTCCTGCTTGAACGGATCGAGCGAGAACAGTCGGTCGTTTTTCTGGCCTTCGAAGGGACGGCTGCGGTCGGCTTCGTGCAGATGTTTCCCAGTTTCTCGTCTGCAACCATGCGGTCGATCCTGATCCTGAACGATCTTTTCGTCGCTCATTCCGCACGAGGGACGGGCGTCGGCAGGGCCTTACTGGACATGGCTGCAAGCCACGGCAGACAGGTCGGCGCGGCGCGTTTGACCTTGAGCACGGAAAACACCAACACCTCGGCCCAAGCGATTTACGAACATATGGGTTGGACCCCGAGCACGGACTTCCAACACTACAATCTCGCCCTGTAGAAGGTCTTAGCCGTCCACACCGTCCGGCCTAACGACGGATCGTTTTCGATCAAGGATTCCTCCCCCATGACCGCGACCACGAACCAGAAGGCCCAGCTGCTGCAGAACGTCGTCGAGCACGTGGACATCACGTCCTTCGATGCACGCCCGATCATCGACTCGATGCGCAAGATGTCCTTCTCGTCGCGCGACACCGCTCGCGCCGCCGACATCTTCTCGATGGCGATCGAGGATAAGGACTGCTCGCCCTGGCTGATCCTGGCCGGTTCGACCTCGGCCGGCGGCTGCATGCACGTCTACCGCGACATGGTGAAGTTCGGCATGGTGGACGCGGTCGTCGCCACCGGCGCCTCCATCGTCGACATGGATTTCTTCGAGGCCCTGGGCTTCAAACACTATCAGGCCGCCGGCGAGGTGGACGACAACGTCCTGCGCGAAAACTACATCGACCGGATCTACGACACCTATATCGACGAGGAAGAACTCCAGGCCTGCGACCACACGATCCTGGAGATCGCTAACCGGCTGGAGCCGCGCGGCTATTCCAGCCGTGAGTTCATCTGGGAGATGGGCAAGTGGTTGAGCGAGGGCAACGCCAAGAAGCCCGGCTCGCTGATCCAGACCGCCTATGAAGAGGGCGTGCCGATCTTCTGCCCGGCTTTCGTCGATTCATCGGCCGGCTTTGGTTTGGTCAAGCACCAGAAGGAGCGCGCCGCCGCCGGCCAGCCCTATCTGATGCTGGACGCCATCGCCGACTTCCGCGAACTGACCGACATCAAGATCGCCGCCGGCGTCACTGGCCTGTTCATGGTCGGCGGCGGCGTGCCCAAGAACTTCGCCCAGGACACGGTCGTCTGCGCCGAAATCCTCGGTGTCGAGGCCGAGATGCACCGCTATGCAGTCCAGATCACCGTCGCCGACGTCCGCGACGGCGCCTGCTCGTCCTCGACGCTGAAAGAGGCCGCCTCCTGGGGCAAGGTCCAGACCACCCACGAACAGATGGTGTTCGCCGAGGCGACCACGGTCGTGCCGCTGATCGGCTCGGACGCCTATCACCGCGGGGCGTGGAAGAACCGCGAGAAGCGCCGCTGGGCCAAGCTGTTCGGGAAATAAGGCGCGCTCAAGCAGCGAGGCTTCGCGAGCCGGGCGACAGCGCAACAAAAAGGGGCCGCGAGCGAACTCGCGGCCCCTTCTCTTTTACCTGAAGACCTACTGCCCGCTGATCTCGCGGACCGCCTTCATCAGGGCCTCGACGACCTTGGCCGTCTCGGGGTCCGACCAGTCGCCGGGCTTCATGGTCACGGCCTGGCGCAGGGTGTGCAGTGCTTCCTTGACCGCGTCCGGCGTCTGTTCGCCGGAGATCAGCCGCGCCGCCAGGGCCATGCGCTGCATGACGCCATCGACGGCCGTGCGGTTCTCGTCCAGCCAGGCCTGCCCGGCCTCGGTCAGGGAGAAGACCCGCTTGCCGGCGCTGTCCTCGACGCCCGCGATCAGGCCTTCGTCGGCCAGCATCGACAGGGTCGGATAGACCACGCCCGGCGACGGCGCATAGGCCCCGCCGAACATGGCCTCGATCGCCTTGATCAGGTCGTAGCCGTGGCGCGGCTCCTTCTCAATCAGGGCCAGGGCCACGATCTTCAGATCGCCCGGGCCGAACATGCGTCCGCCGGGTCCGCGACGCCCCATGCCGCCGGGTCCGCCGAAGCGGCCCCGGCCATGACCCCGGCCTTCACGGCCGCGACCCTCGCCTTCCGGCCCGCAGCGGTGATCGCGCCAGCCGTGCTTCATTCTGTGATGTCCGAACATATGTGCTCCTTCGTCATTCGTCATGTCGCCAAGATATATCTTTATCGGAGATGCGCAAGTGGAAGATATATCTTTTGTTGCAGTCTCAGGAACCGTGCGCCGCGCCGGGCCTTCAACCTTCACCGACGCAGGAGCCTTCCATGACCGACGCCAAGCCCGAAACCCCTGAAGCCGTCGAGGCCGAGACCATGGGCGAACGTCCCGACCTCGGCCGCACGCCGGATGCCCTGAAGGACGCCCTGACAGGCTCTGGCGTGGGCTCCGACACGCGCGCGGGTTCGCTGCAGGGCGGCGCGGCCACGGGCTCCGACGAAGATCCCGACCAAGCCGCCGTAGACCGGATCATGGCCGACAAAGGCCGTGCGAGCGCCGGTCCCAACTCCCCGTCCAACGTCGAGCCGAAAGGCTCCGCCAACTCCGGCGTCGCGCCGGGCGAAGCGGATGCCGATCCCGCCGAGGGCAGGCGCCCCACGGATGCAGACGCCGCGACCGGCTGACTGCCTTGCTGCCGCCCCAACGATAGGCCACGGTGGGGGAAGAACAGGTCTCAGGGACGACACGGAATGAAGCGTATTCTGGCGGTTATCGCGCTCTCGTGCGCGGCCGCGCTGCCTGCGGCCTGCGGCTCCAAGGCCGATGGCCCGGCCTCCGCCGAAGTTCCTGAACCCGCTGCACTGGAGGACGCGGCCCCGCCGGCCGTCGCCGCCGCCCCGACCTCAGCCGCCACGCCGCCTGCCCCCGCCGGCGGGTCCGCTGCAGCGGCCGGCGCGCCCGCCTTCACCGTGCTCTATCCCGGCGGCGTGCTTGACGCACCCGCCGTCACGGCCTCGGGACCGGCCGGTCCGGGCGGAGTCGCCACCTATACGACCGACGCCGATCCCGACGCCGTCATCGCCTTCCACCGCGCCCGCGCGGAGGCCGCAGGCCTGACGACGGCCATGGCCATGAACCAGGGCGAGGCCCGGGCCTACGGCGCAGCCAACACGGCCAGCGGCGCCAATTTCCAGGTCGTCGCCTCGGCCACCGAAGCGGGTCCCACTTCGGTCCAGCTCACCTGGAGCGCCGGGCAGTGAAACGGTCCGCCCTGATCCTCGCCGCCGCCTGCGCCTTCGCCGTCACCGCCCATGCCCAGCAGGCGACACCGCCCGCGAGCTATCTGGACCACGCCGCCATCCAGGCCTTGGCTGATACCGTGCCGCCCGCCCCTGTCGAAGGCTCCGCCACCGCCCAAGCCGACATTGCCGCCTCCGACCGATTGCGCGCGCTCGAGAATACCGACCGCTGGATGCTTGCGACCCGCCACGCCGAACTCCGTCCCACGCTCGCCCTCGCCCATTTCGACTGCGCCCTCGGTTTCCGCCTGACGGCCGAGGATTCGCCCCGGCTGGTTTCGATCCTCGAACGCATCCTGCATGACGCCAACGAAGCCGCCGAACTGGCCAAGGCCCGCGCCTTCCGCCCGCGCCCCGTCGGCGTCGATCTCGAGCGCCCGGCCTGTCAGGTTGTCTCGCCCGCCGGACGCGCCAGCCCCTCCTACCCCTCGGGCAGCGCCACGGTCGGTTCGGCCTATGGCGCGGCCATCGCCGCCCTCGACCCCGACCACGCCGCCGAGGCGAGCCGGATTGGCCACGAGATCGGCGTGAGCCGCATGGTCTGCGGCATGCACTATCCGTCGGACGTCGCCGAGGGCGAGAAACTGGGTATGGCCGCCTTCCAGCAGATCGCCGCCACGCCAGCGTACCAGGCTGACGCCGTCGTCGCCCGCGAGGAGATCGCCCGCGCTCGCGCCGCCGGCCTGACCAGCCCCGCCTGTGCCGCCGAGCGCGGCGCCCTGGCCACGCCGCTACCCTAGGACGACCGATTGTCGCCCCTGGTCCTGCTCGCCCTTCTGGCGCCTGACCCGGTCGTCGCTCGCCTGTGCTCGCCGGTCGAGGTCGCGGCCCTCACCGCCCCGGCCGCCGCCGGCGCACCGGCCGTCCGCCTGACCTGTTTCGCCGTCCTGCCTGCGGGCGCCTCAATCCGGCGGCACGTCGTATTCGAAGGCGCCGAGGCCTCGGGCGCGGGTCTCGACTGTAACGGCGGATCCATCGGCGCGCCGGGCGTGACCAGCACGACCCGCGACCCGACCATCGCCGTCTGGTCCCGTCGCGACGGCGCGGGCTGGAGCGTCCCCCGCGACGTCCGCATCACCCGCTGCACCATCCACGGCAATCTGCGCGTCTGGGGACTCGGCCGCGACGACATCGCGGCCCTGCGCGCCTCATCCCGCATGACCGGCCATACGGCGGCGACCCAAACCGTGGCTCCGTCGGGTCTGACCCTCGACGAGGTCGCCTTCGTCGCCACCGGCTCCATCCCGCTCTATATCGGCCCGGGAGTGACCGGCGTCCGTATGACCGGCGGCGGCTTTCGCGGCCGGTCCGTCTCCACCGCCGTCTATCTGGATGCGGAGAGCGCCGGCGCCGTGATCCGTAACGCCGCCTTCGACATCCGTACCGGCCGCGAACAGATCGCCATCGACGGCTCGGCACGGAATCGTATCGAGAACAATCGCTTCCAGCTCGGCGGACGCGGGGGCGTGTTTCTCTATCGAAACTGCGGCGAGGACGGCGTGATCCGTCACCAGACGCCGTCGAACAACGCCATCACCGGCAATCGCTTCCAGGGCGCGGCCTGGCTCAGGCCACGCCCTGTCGTCGTCGGCTCGCGGGAAGGCCGCAGCCGCTACTGCGGCGACGACGCCGGCTATCCGTTCGGCTCAAGCATCGATGACCGCGACCGGGCGACCCGCAATGTCGTCAGAGACAACACGACCCGCTACCGCTGGCTGCCGTCCTGGATTCAGGCCGTCGGGCGGGCGGCCGACAGCGCGCCGTAGAGGTCCGTCCTCCGGTCGCGGAAGAAGCCCCAGGCCGCGCGGTGCTGGACCAGATAGTCCAGGTCGAAACTGTGCACGAGCACCCCTTCCTCCTCCGCGCCGAAGCTCTCGACCAGGTCGCCGCGGTGATCCGAAATGAAAGAGTGGCCGTAGAAGGACTGGCCGGTCGGGGTCACGGTCTCATGCCCGATCCGGTTCGCGCCCACGACCGGGACGACGTTGGACACGGCGTGGCCCTGCATCGCGCGCCTCCACGGCTCGGCCGTGTGCAGTTCGGCGTCGTGCGGCTCCGAGCCGATCGCTGTCGGATAGAACAGCACCTCGGCACCCTGCAGCATCATCGCCCGCGCCGTCTCGGGGTACCACTGGTCCCAGCAGATGCCGACGCCGACCCGGCCAAAGCGGGTGTCCCAGACCTTGAAACCCGTATCCCCCGGGCGGAAATAGTATTTTTCCTGATAGCCGGGGCCGTCGGGGATGTGGCTCTTGCGATAGACGCCCAGCGGCGACCCGTCGGCGTCCAGCATGACCATCGAGTTGAAATAATGCGGCCCCTCGCGCTCGAAGATCGAGACGGGGATGGCGACGCCCAGCGACCTGGCCACCTCGGCCATGGCGATCACGGCCGGATGCTCACGCCACGGATACGCCGTGCCGAACCATTTCTCTTCCTGCGAGACGCAGAAATACGGCCCCTGGAACAGCTCGGACGGCAGGATTACCTGCGCGCCCTTCGACGCCGCCTCGCGCACGAGATCGGCCGTCTTTTTGATGTTGGCCTCCATGTCCTCGCCGTAGGAGGTCTGCAGGGCGGCGACGGAAATCGTGCGGGCCATCAGGCGGGCTCCTGTTGGGAGATGCAGTGGAAGGATCCGCCGCCCGTCAGGACGTTGATCGACGGCGACAGGATGATCTCGCGATCAGGGAAGACCGAAGCCAAGGCCTCGCCCGCCATCCGGCCGGCGGTCTCATCGCCATAGGTCGGCACGACGATCGCGCCGTTGGCGATCAGGAAGTTCATGTGGCTGGCCGGGATCGGCTCGCCGTCCTCGTTGTCCAGCCGTCCCGGTGAAGGGATGCGTACGACCTTGAAGCCGGCGTTCGACAGATCACGGGCGCAGGCGTCATAAACGTCCGCGTTCGGATCATCGGCTCCGAAGGCGATCGGACAGGCCACGACGCCCGGAGCGACGAACCGGGCCAGGTTGTCGACATGCCCGTCGGTGTGGTCGTTCAGCAGCCCGTCGCCCAGCCAGATCACCCGCGTCGCGTCCAGCGCTTCTCCCAGCAAGGCCTCAGCCTTCGCCTCGGTCCAGCCCGTGTTGCGGTTCGGGTTCAACAGACACTGGCGCGTGGTCAGAATCGTGCCGGCCCCGTCGTGGTCCAGGGCGCCGCCCTCGAGAATGAAATCGTTTCGGCTCAACGGCACGCCCGACTGTTCGCCGATCTGGTCCGCGACCGTGTCGTCGAACTCCATCTCGAACTGGCCGCCCCAGCCGTTGAAGCGGAAGGCCGCGGCCGTCTTCGAACCTGCGCCGAAGATCGGGCCCGTGTCCCTGAGCCAGATGTCGCCAAACCGCCCGGGCACGACGGTCACGCCATCGACCCCCGCGAAACGCGCCTGCGCGCCCGCCAGGGCCTCGTCGCTGCCGACCATCAGCTTGACCTGCTCGCGGCCCGGCCCGGCCAGGGCCAGCACCAAGGCCTCCACCTCGCCTTGGGCGTCGGCCAGATTGTCGACCCACAGCGCTTCATGGCTGGGCCAGCCGACCCACATCGCCCGGTGAGGCGACCATTCGGCTGGGATCGGCGAAACGGCCATGGGCGGACGACTTCCTTGGATAAACGGCGGGGGACCGCGCCAGATAGCGACCCCCTCCCCCCACTTCAATGCCGGGGTCCGAAAGCCGGTTCAGGACAAAAGAAAAGGGCGGCCCCGCGAGGGGCCGCCCTGATCCATTTCAGTCCGGAGTTCGAGCCTAGAAGCTCGTACCCAGGGTCAGCATCATCGTGCGCGGCGCGCCGAGCGAGAAGGTGCGGACCACGCCGGTCTGGTTAAACACGGCCGGCGACGGATCGACGTCGATGGTGATCGCGTTGTTACCCGACGAGATCGAGGCCGGATATTCCTCGTCGAACAGGTTCGTGACGTTGAACTGAACGAAGGCGTTGCGGATGCCGAAGGTGTCGGTCAGGTCGTAACGGCTGTCGAAGTCGACGACGGTGTATTCCGGGGTCTTTTCGTCGTTGACGTCGGTGGTGAAGCGTTCGCCGACATACTTGCCTTGCAGGCCCAGCGACCAGTTTTCGGTCACGTCCCAGTTGGCGCGCAGGCTGTAGGTCCACTCCGGCGTCTCGACCAGCGACTTGCCGGTCGTCGGCAGGAAGCGACCGGTGCCCAGCGGCACGTCATCCTGGACTTCCGAGGTGTTGTACGAGGCCGAACCGCCGAACGAGAAGGTGTCGGTCACGGCGTACTCGAACTGGGCGTCGACGCCCGACTGCTCGACCGAACCCAGGTTACGGTCGATCGACAGGTTGAAGGTCGGCGAGTTCGGATCGTTGTCGAACGAGGTCACGATGCGGTTTTCGAACGACACGGCCCAGGCCGCGATCGAGGCGATCAGGGTCGAGGAGGTGTAGCGGTAACCGACGTCGTAGGACTTGGTCGTCTCCGGCTGAACGCTGGAGAAGTCCAGGGCACCCGCAGCGTTGCGGACCGGCTGGTACAGGTTGTCGGTGCGCGGCAGCGAGATGCCTTCGGCATAGCTGACGTAGACCGAGTTGTTGTCCAGGAAGCGGTAGCTGGCGCCCAGGTTCGGCAGGACGGCGTCATACTTCAGCGTCTGGGAGTACGGACGGATGTACTGGCCCGTACCGGTCGAGGCGAAGTTGACGTTGCCGTTGGCCAGGGTGGCCGACGGGGTCTCGGTGGTGCAGCGAACCGTCGAGGTGCCGCTCAGCGAGAAGCAGAACTGGTTCAGTTCGCGGGTGAAGAACGGAGCGCGGACGCCCAGGGTCACCGACAGGTCGTCGTTGAGGAACTGACCGCGCCATTCGGCCGAGATCTGGTTCAGCAGGGCGATCGAGAAACGGTCACGACCACGCAGGTACGAGCCGTCGCGACCGATGATCCGCAGGTCTTCGTTGCCCCAAGTGTTCTCGCCGGCAAACACTTCCGGCACCGAGCCATCGACGTTGTAGCGGATGTTCTCGGCGGTCTGGCGGTGACGGCCGTAGTCGTTGGTGTACGAAATCCGGACCCGGTTGTTGTCGTCGATGTCCCACAGCAGCGAGCTGAGCACACCGTAGCGACGGGTGTTGGTGTTGTTGGGCGTATAGAGCGAAACGTTGTCGCAGCTGTCGCCGTCGCGGTTCAGATCGACGCCGGTGTTCAGGATCGCCGCAGCGGCGCACTGGGCCGCAGTCGTGATCGCCGTGTTGTTCGTCGTGTTCTGATCCAGGCGGTCGTCACGCTCGCTGACGTTGGTGAAGCCGCCGCCGTTGGCGATCGTGTACTGGAAGGACGGGTCGATCGTGATGCGGATATTGTCGGTCAGGCCGTAGCTAAACTGTCCGCGGATGTTGCCCGTGTTCGACGGGTTGATCCGGGTGCGGTGATCGTTGGTGCAGCTGGTGTTGTTCAGCGTGCCGCCGAAATAGGTGATCGCCGTCGACTGGGTCGCTTCGTTCTGAATCGTGCCGGCGCCGGGTGCCGGACGGAAGCAGGCGATGTCGTTCTCTGGCTTCAGGCCGAGGTTGAACTGGCTCAGGTTGATGAAGGTGTTGTACGAATCGTTGCGGTTCTCATTCCAGTGGAACGCCAGGCTGGCGAAGTCGCCGTCGCCCAGGTCCTGGAACAGGCGACCATTGAACTGCTTCTTCTCGAGCGAGCCGGGGCCCTTCCACTTGTCGTAGTCGGTGTAAGAGGCGGTCACGAAGGCGGTCGTGCCCCAGGGGCCGAAGGCGCCGGTGTCGAAGCGACCGAAGACGCGGCCGTAGTTGAAGCTGCCGATCGAGGTGCGAATCTGGGCGCCCATTTCTTCCAGCGGACGCGCGGTCACGTAGGAGATGGTGCCGCCGCTGGCCGAGGCGGTCGGGCTGTCGACGTCGGTCGAGCCCTGGTTGACCGAGGCGCGGTCGATGATCTCGGAATCGACCTGCTGGTTGGAGAACACGGCGTAGTTGCCGGTGTCGTTCAGCGGGATACCGTCGAACGTCAGCGAGACGCGGTTGCCGTCGAAGCCGCGCAGACGGATGTTGCCGCCCGAGTTGCCGTAGGGGTCGTTGTTGGTGAAGTTCAGGCCCGGGACGTTGTTCAGCAGCGAGATGATCGACTGGCCGGACTGCTGGCGGCTGATGTATTCTTGCGTGATGGTCGAACGGGTCTTGTCGACCGTCTGGGCGACGACGGCGCCAGAGATGGTGCGGGGACCGCGAGCGCCGGTCACGACGACCGTGTCGACGACGGTGCCTTCAGCGGCGTCCGTACCCGACGACTGGGCCGAGGCGGCGCCGGCGAACAGGATGCCGCTGACGAGGGCGGTGGTCGCCCAGAGCGCACGAGTGCGAGAGTTCATTGTGTATCCCCAGATGGTGCGGGTCAGCGCCCGGCGCGCGTCAGAATGCGGCCAGAGAGGGCCACGACCGTCGAAATCCCGCTCCGTCTACGGGCGGTCTCCGAACCATCGACGACAGTCGTGTGACACTGGTGTGACAGCCGCCGGGGGTGACCCCGGCGCCACACCCCCGAATCCCGAAAGACTCAGCCGCCCCAGACAGCCCGCAGCCGCGCCTCACGCCCGCAGAAACGACTGTATCCTCCATACCGCACAGGATTCAGCCGCGCGAAATCCTGGTGATAACTTTCCGCCGGCCAGAACCGCGCGGCGTTTCGTACCGGCGTCACGAATCGCCGCGCGCCGATGACGGCCACGGCCGCCGCCCGCGAGGCCTCGGCGATGGGCCGCTGCGCCGCTGTCGCGAACACGGCCGTGGCGTAGGACGCCCCCTGGTCGCAGAACTGCCCGTCGGGATCCGTAGGATCGATGGTTCGCCAGAAGCGGTCGACCAGCTGGCGATAGGTGATCCGTGCCGGGTCATAGGTGACCTGCACCGCCTCGACGTGTCCCGTGCCGCCCCTGACGACCTGTTCGTAGGTGGGATTGGCCACGGTCCCGCCGGCAAAACCCGAGACTGCCGAAACCACGCCCGGCATGTGCTCGAAGTTGGATTCGGTGGACCAGAAGCAGCCGCCGGCGAACAGGGCGACTTCGCGCCGACCGCTGTCGGGACCGCTCTGCACGGTCGGTGCGCTCGCGGCGGGCTCGCCCTGGGAACAGGCCGCGATGCTGATCGCAACGATGACGGCCAGCCGGGACAGAACAGACATGGAAACCTCCGGAACCTCGCCTTCTGATCAGGCGACTGTCTTCAGCTACGTCGGAACATCCCATCCGGATACAAGACGCCTGGCGCTCGTAAACGTGATCCCCGGCTCAGCGGCCGTGGCTGCGGTGTCTGAGGTTCGAAACTACAGTGTTTCTGCAGCTCAGAGCCGGAAGATCAGCGTGCTGCGGCGAACCGGCGCGCGAGAGCCTTGGCCGTGGGCTTGAGGGCCTTGGGCTCGTGATAGTTCCCGTTGACCTGAGTGCGGTTGATCACGTGAGCCTTGAACCGCTTGTACAGGTCGTCCTCGGGCGGCGAGGGCGCGGTCCAGAAACCGTCGATGGGCTGCTGATCGGTCAGGCCCTCGATGTCGAAGAAGGCCTCCCCCAGCACCTTGACCGGGGTGGAGAAGCCGAGGGCTGACAGAGCGGCCGAGGAATTGTTGACCACCATGCCAGACGAGGACCGGCACAGGGCCGCCAGGTTGCCGCCGTCGATGAAGTCGACCCGATCGGCGATCCCGCGCTCGACCGCCAGCACATGGGTCATACGCGCCAGATCGACCAGACCGGGATCGAGCGGATGGTTCTTGATCACCAGACGGGTCTCGGGGGCCGCATTCTTCGCGAACGACGAGAGGACCTCCGCCAGGAAGGCCGTGTTGTCGGCGTAATGGGAATAGCGCAGCAGCTGGGCGTCGCCCTCGCGCTGCAGGCAGGCCAGGAAGAACGGCCCCCGCGCGCGGATGACCTGGGCGTCGCTGTTCGTCTTGGAGCGGAAGGTCAGCGACAGATAACGCCGTACATGGCCGATGAACTGCAGCCAAGGCGACTGGGTGTAGGGATAGACGTACCGACGGAAGACCAGCCGGCCCAGAGGCTGGGCGGCATGATACAGGCTGATGTTGATGACATGGTGCGGCAGGATCTTGCCTACCGGACGCGTCGGCAGCATCTCGGGGATCGGCGGGTCGTAGGCCTTGCGGTCGCGCGGCAGGCCCGACGAGGCGTTGACGCCGTTCTCTTCAACGGTGATCCAGTCGGGACGGAAGTAGCCGTTTTCCAGCACCCAGACGCGCAGTGGATGGGTCCGGCCCTGCTCCAGCGCGGTCGCGGCCTTGAGTTTCCTGGCCTGCGAAAGGACGCCCTGATTGTAGGGTCCGCCCTCGCCGAACACGATCAGGTCGGTCAGACCCTGATCCTGCACCAGCTTGGCCAGCCGGGCGGGCCAGCGGCGTACGTCGCCGGTGTAGGGCTGGGCTCCGGAACGCCGCCAGTAGGCCGCGTCCCCGGCATTGAACAGCATCCGGGCCACCGAGGCGCCCTCGGAGGTCAACTGCTCGGCCAGCGCTCGGCCGAACGGACCGAAGGGCGCAGTCACGATCAGGAACCGGCGTCCGGCGAGCGACTGGCCGGGGCGCGGACGCCCGCCGGGCGTGGCCGGCGTTTGCTGGGCGGCCGCCACGACCGCAGCTGGAGCCGCCTCGACGACCCGCGCGGATCCGCGCGCCGACGCGGCACGGCGGCTATCGCCCGAGGCGTGTCTGGGAGTGATGCGAACGTCCGCCATGGTCAGGACCAGCTCACGCGAAGTCTTCGAGACGGAGTGAAACGCAGAAAGCTCTGCCGTCGATCCGGCGCTTCGAGCCGGATCCGCCGCCGCCCAGGGGCGGCGCGGCTCCGTCGAAGACCGGACGAGAAGGTCGGAACTCTGACATGGCCGCCTTTGTCGCTGGCCTCATCACGCGGATCAACCGACTTGTCCAAAAAAGCGAGTGGCGGGTTCGAAATTTCACGAAATCTTCCAGCGACATCGGGCGAGTTCCACGGCTCCGGATCCCGATGACGGGGCTCGGAAGGCCGTGGCGTGGGCCCTGACGCTTGAAGCGAGACTTTCGGGCAACGCCACCCGGAAACGCGAAACCGCCGGTCTCCTGAGCGGGAGAACCGGCGGCCCATCATAGGATCATCAGCGGGGGAAATCGTCTTCCGGAAGGTCGCCCCTCCTGTCGCACCGACGCCCCCCGGCGTCTTCTGTTTCGGTCTGATGGGGTCCCGGTCCTTTTGGGACCGGGACCCTTGTCAGGCGTCCTAGAAGTTGATGCCGATGGTGGCGCGACGGTTCAGAGGCTCGCGAACGCCGTCGGCGGTCGGACGGGCCAGGTTGGTCTCACCCTTGCCGTCGAGAGCGATCACGCCGCCGGCGACGCCTTGGGCGACCAGGGCGTCAGCCACGGTGCGCGAGCGACGGTTCGACAGACCCACGTTGTAGGCGGCCGAGCCGGAGGTGTCGGCGTAACCGACGACCAGCACGCGCGTCGGACGACCCGACTTGGCGTAGTTGGCGGCCTGAGTGACCACCGAGCGGGCTTCGGCCGTCAGGTCCGAGCGATCCCAGTCGAAGTACACCACGAACTCGCGCGCGACCGGAGCCGGCGGAGGCGGCGGCGGGGGCGGAGGAGGCGGCGGGGGCGGCGGAGGCGGCGGGGGCGGCGGGGGCGGGGGAGGCGGCGGCGGGGGAGCTTCGTCGGCGCCGAAGGCGTAACGCAGACCCAGGGTCACCGTGTGGCTCTCATCGTAGTCGCCGTCGAACGTGCCGTAGTTGTTCACCGCCAGGGCGGAGTTCGTGAAGGTGCTGAACTCCATGTCGCCCGTCAGATAACGGTACGTCAGGTCGATGTTGGCGCGGTCGCCGATGGCGTAGCTCAGGCCGGCAAGGGCTTGAGCCGCGAACTTGGTCGACGAGTCGTCAGCGGCGATCGAGACCGTGCGCTGGCCACGGATCGTGCCCACGAACTCGGTGTTGACGCGGTTGACGCCGACGCCCAGGCCGACGAACGGACGAACGCCCCAGTACTCGCCGCCGATGTCATAGATGACATTGGCCATGAGCGTGGTCGATTCGATGTCGCCTTCCGGCGAGAAGCAGGGGCCCGTGGCCGGCGTGAAGTTACACACGCCCGACGGAACCGAAGCCGTCGAGTGACGGATGCGGCCGATGTCGCCCGAGCGGTAACCGCCTTCGAGCTCGACGCGCCAGTTCGGGTTGAACCGGTAGCCCAGACGAGCGAACGCGGCCCAGCCGTCGTTCACTTCGGCGTTCCAGTTCACGCCGTTGCCCGACGCTTCCAGGTTGATGTCGTCGATCTTGTGGTAACCGGCGTCGATCGCGCCGTACCAGCCGTCCGGCTCAGCCGAAGCAGCACCAGCGGCGAAAAGCCCCGCGGCTGCGACGCTGGCGAGAAGTTTCAGCTTCATGTCAGTCCTCATAATCGTTGAATGCCCAAAGGCCACGCTTACACGTGACACTCACCGGGCCGAACGGCAGAGTTGGCCCGGAGTTCCTTATTTCGGTTCGCAATACGGCGACTGTGGCGCCGTTTCAACACATATCCCCCCCTTGGCGAGCGGTCCCGGCCTGTTATGGGGGTTATCAGCGATAAGGGAGGCCTCAAATGGCAATGCGATTCGACGGCAAGGTGGCGATCGTGACGGGCGCGGGCGGCGGACTGGGGCGCGAGCACGCCCTGGCTTTGGCGGCGCGAGGAGCGAAAGTCGTGGTCAACGATCTGGGCGTGGCGCGCGACGGCGTCGGCTCCTCGGCCAGTCCGGCCCAGTCCGTCGTAGCCGAGATCGAGGCAGCCGGCGGCGAGGCCATCGCCAATGGCGCGTCTGTCACAGACTTCGAAGCCGTGAAGGCCATGGTGGCCGAGGCTACGGCGCGCTGGGGCTCGGTCGATATCCTTGTGAATAATGCCGGCGTTCTTCGCGACAAGTCGTTCGCCAAGATGGAGATCGCCGACTTCCAGTTCGTCATGGACGTGCACGTCATGGGCGCCGTGAACTGCACGAAGGCGGTGTGGGACGGGATGCGGGAGCGGAACTACGGCCGCATCGTCATGACCACCTCGTCCTCGGGCCTGTACGGGAATTTCGGCCAAGCCAACTACAGCGCGGCCAAGATGGCTCTGGTGGGCTTCATGCAGACCCTCGCCATTGAGGGGGCGAAGAACGACATCCGGGTCAACTGTCTCGCGCCGACCGCCCACACGCGGATGACCGAGGATCTGGGCGCCGCCCTGCCGCTTGAGGCCCTTGGGCCGGAACTGGTGTCGCCGGGTCTGCTGTATCTCGTCAGCCAGGACGCGCCGACGCGTTGCATCCTCGGCGCTGGTGCAGGCGGCTTCGAGCGCGCCTACGTCACCCTTACCCAAGGCGTCCGCATCGTCGGCGACGACGCCCCGGAACAGATCCAGGCCCAGTTCGAGGCCATCTCGGACCGCACCGGCGAGATCGTGCCGGAGATGGGCGCCGCCCAGGGCATGATCGAACTGACCAAGGCCCAGAAGGCCCACGCCTGAGCCGCCAGACCGATCAATAATCCGATCAACAAACGGATCGTCAAACCGACCAGAAATCTGGTCAAGTCGGCCAACAAGATCGCCAAGGTCGCCAAAGTCGACCACCAGGGAGAGAACAATGCGTGAAGCGGTAATCGTCTCGACGGCCAGAACCCCGATCGGAAGGGCCTATCGCGGGGCCTTCAACGACACCCAGGCCCAGCATCTCGGCGCTCATGCCGTGAAGCACGCCGTGGCGCGCGCCGGGATCGACCCGGCCGAGGTCGAGGATGTCGTGATGGGCGCCGCCCTGCAGCAGGGTTCGACCGGCACGAACGTCGCCCGCCAGATCGCCTTGGCCGCCGGCCTGCCCTCGACCGTCGCCGGCATGACCATCGACCGCCAGTGCGCTTCGGGCCTGATGGGGATCGCCACGGCGGCCAAACAGGTCGTGTTCGACCAGCAGAAGGTCGCCGTCGGCGGCGGTCTGGAATCCATCTCCCTGGTCCAGAACCAGCACATGAACCTGTACCGGATGAAGGACGAGGCGCTGCTGAAGCTGTCGCCCCACATCTATATGTCGATGCTGGAGACCGCCGAGGTCGTGTCGCGCCGCTACGGCATCTCGCGTGACCGCCAGGACGAATACGCCCTGCAATCCCAGCAGCGCACGGCTGCGGCGCAGGAAGCCGGCCGCTTCGATGCCGAGATCGTGCCGATGACCACCACCATGCAGGTCGTTGACAAGGCCACCGGTCAGGCCTCGTCGAAGGAAGTCACCCTGTCCAGGGACGAGGGCAACCGCGCCGACACGACGCTCGAAGGGCTGAAGGCGCTGAAGCCCGTCTTCGGCGGCGGCGAGGAAATCCAGCAGGGCGAGTTCATCACCGCCGGCAACGCTTCCCAACTGTCGGACGGCGCCTCGGCCTCGGTGATCATGGAGGCCGGCGAGGCCGTGCGTCACGGCCTGCAGCCGCTCGGCGCCTACCGCGGCATGGTCGTCGCCGGTTGCGAGCCCGACGAGATGGGCATCGGCCCAATCTACGCCGTGCCCAAACTGCTGAAGCGCCACGGGCTGACCATGGACGACATCGGCATCTGGGAGCTGAACGAGGCCTTCGCCGTACAGGTACTGTACTGCGCCGACACCCTCGGCATTCCGATGGATCGCCTGAACGTCTCGGGCGGCGCCATCTCGATCGGCCACCCTTACGGCATGTCGGGCGCCCGGATGACCGGCCACGTCCTGATCGAGGGCAAGCGCCGCGGGGCGAAGTACGGCGTCGTGACCATGTGCATCGGCGGCGGTCAGGGCGCCGCAGGCCTGTTCGAAATCTACTAGAGCACTACACCGCCATCCGCGCTCAACCGGGCGTGGATGGCGGCGGATTTGCTTCAGGGTCGACCGGGCTCTGTCCGGCAAGGAAGCGACACCGCTCCGCCTCCATCTTCGCCTGCCATTTCGCGCGCAGTTGCGCCGGACGGCCCGGAAACCGGTCGTCGAGGAAGGTCGCCTCCACGACGCGGTCCGTGCGGAAGGTCCGGAAGTCGTCGCGGCTCTCGCACCAGGCGACCAGCAGACGCGTCGTCTCGCGATAGCCGATCAGCAACGGCCAGACCGTCCTCAGCGAGGACCGGTCCTCCTGATCGCGGTAGTCCAGCGTCACCTTGCGCCCGGCGTGGATCCAGGCCCGCAACTGGCCCATGTCGAGCATCTCGACCTCGTGGGTCTTCCACACTGCGGAGGTCACGGCGGGCTCCATGATCACCGGGCGCAGGCGCTCGGGCACGGTGGCCGCGATCTTGGCGATCAGATCGCGAGCCGCCCGGGCGAGGGCCGGGTCCCCCCTGCCCGCTACCCACTGGGCGCCCAGCACCGCCGCCTCGACCTCGTCGGAGGTCAGCATCAGCGGCGGCATGTCGAAGCCGCTGTCGAGCACATAGCCGATGCCTGCCTCGCCCCGGATCGGCACCCGCTGGCCCATCAGGGCGGCGATGTCGCGATAGACGCTGCGCTTGGAGGTCTCCAGCTCGGTCGCGATCGACTCCGCCGTCACCGGCCGGGAGCTGCGACGAAGCAACTGGACGATCTGGAAAAGGCGGTCTGCGCGTCTCATCGTGCTTCCTTGGTGCGCTATCGCGAGCGACGCGGTCGCTCGCTGCTTGAGCGCGGCGTCGCTGCTTGAGCGTCACCTACTGTACGACTGCTGACAGCATGCTGGCAGCAGGGTGGCGGTAGTCAATCTCTCACGGCCACGGCGGTCCCGCCGGGGCTAATTGGATGGGAGAGAACATCATGCTGACCCTGTTTCACGCCCCGCAGTCGCGCTCGTCGCGGATCGTCTGGCTGATCGAGGAACTGGGGGCGGACGCCCGCATCGAGTATTGCGAGATCGCCCACCGCAACGGCCAGAAGGTCGGCGAGCCGGACGCCAGGAATCCTCACCCGGACGGCAAGGTGCCTGCCCTGATCCACGACGGCGCCTTGATTACGGAATCGGCCGCGGTGGCCCTGTATCTGACCGATCTGTTTCCCGAAGCGGGTCTCGGCGCCTTGCCCGGGTCGCCGGAGCGTGGGCCCCTGCTGACGTGGCTCGCCTGGGCCGCGGGCGAGCTGGAACCGGCGGTCTGGAGCAAGATGACGGGCGAGGCCGACCGCGATCCGATGGCGAAAGCCCGTTATGAGGCGGCCATCGGGCGGCTGCTCGAGACGCTTTGGGAAGGCCCGTGGCTGATGGGCGATCGCTTCACCGTGGCGGACGTGATGATCGGTTCGTCGCTGGGCTGGGCCCGTTTCGCCTTCCCGGACAGCCCCCTGCTGGACGCCTATGCCGAGCGGCTGGCACAGCGACCGGCCCGTATTCGGGCGGACGCGAGGGATGCGGCGAGCGCGGTGCTCGAAGCGGCCTGATCGCCCTCAGGCGGCGTCGGCGTGTCCCTGATGGAAGGGCGCGTCGCCGTCGCCGACGATCTCCACCGCATTCAGGGCGCCGACGAAATTGTCGCGCCAGATGCCGACGTCGGTGTCGCGCACCACCTGCATCAGGGACTGCCATTTCCGGATGCGCTCGCCCTTGGGCATGGTCAGGGCCTTCTTGATCGCCTCGGCCACCTCCTCGCGGCTGAACGGATTGACCAGCAGGGCCTCGCCCATCTGCTCCGCCGCCCCCGCGAAGCGCGACAGGATCAGGACGCCCGGGTCATCCGGGTTCTGGGCGGCGACATATTCTTTCGCGACCAGATTCATGCCGTCGCGCAGGGGGGTGACCAGACAGACCTTGGCCGCGCGATAGATGCCGGCGAGCTGGTCCCGGCGATAGGAGCGGTTCAGATAGCGGATCGGCTGCCAGTCCATATCCGCGAACTCGCCGTTGATCCGGCCCGCCAAGGCGTCCAGCCGGGCGCGGATGTCCTGGTACGTATCGACGTCGTCGCGGCTGATCGGCGTCACCTGCACGAGGAAGACGTCGCCGCGCATGTCGGTGTTGTCGTGCAGGAACTGCTCGTAGCCGAGCATCCGCTCTTCCAGCCCCTTGGAGTAGTCGAGCCGGTCGACGCCCACCATCATGGAGCGGAAGGCCGACGACGCCGCCATCCGGTCGTAGGTGCGGTTGCCCTCGCGCGAGTTGCGGGCGTCGATGAAACCCTGGACGTCGATACCGATGGGGAAGACGCCGATCTCGACCTTGCGGCCGAACGCCTCGAGGCCCCCGTATCCGGACAGTTCGCCTCGCGCCTCCGAGATCACATAGTCGCGGAACAGGTCCAGCCACTCCTGGGTCTGGAACCCGATCAGGTCGTAGGCGAACAGGCTCTCCACCAGCCGCCTGTGGTGCGGCAGGGTCACCAGCAACTGGCGTACCGGCCAGGGCGTGTGCAGGAAGAACCCGATCCGGTTCTTCACCCCCAGCCGCCTCAGGTCCCGAGCGATGGGGATCAGGTGGTAGTCGTGGATCCAGATAACGTCGTCGGGCTCGATCAGGGGCGCCAGAACCTCGGCGAACCGCCGGTTCACCCGCTCATAGCCCTCACCGAAAGCCCGCTCGTAGGCGGTCAGATCGACCCGGTGGTGGAACAGGGGCCACAACGTCTTGTTGGCGTAGCCGTTGTAGTATTCCTCAACGTCCTGGGCCTCCAGATCGACAAGGGCGACAGTGACCCCGGCGCGATCTTCGTATTCGAGGTCGCCGGTGAAATGCCCGGTGGTCTCTCCCGACCAGCCGAACCACAGGCCATCGTATTTCCGCAGCGCCGCCGACAGGGCCATCGCGAGACCGCCCGCCGACCCCGCGGCGGGGTCGGCGGGGGCGGAGACCCGGTTCGAAACGACGATCAATCTACTCATGGCGCTGGGTAACGTTGCAGCGCAGCAAAAGGATCAAACGCAAGGCCGTGAACGAACCGTCGGCTCCTCGACTCATCGGACGTCCGTCCATGACCGGCTCAGCAGGACGGCGCAGTTGATGATCCCGACCAGCGAATAGGTCTGCGGGTAGTTGCCCCACAGCTCGTTGTCGCCGAGCGAGATGTCTTCGGAGAGAAGCCCCGCATGGGTCCGGCGGCTCAGCATCTGTTCGAAGATTTCCCGCGCCTCCTCGGTCCGCCCGTTCAGATGCAGGGCCTCGATGAACCAGAAGGTGCAGAAGTTGAACGCCGTCTCCGGCTCGCCGAAATCGTCCGGTTCAACATAGCGGAACAGGTAGGGCCCCTTCTTCAGGTCACGTTCGATGGCGTCGAAGGTGGCGACCTGACGTGGGTCGCCAGGGTCGAGAAAGCCGAGGTCGACCAGTTGCAGCAGGGAGGCGTCCAGCTCCGTGCCGCCGAAGCTGGCCCCGAACCGGCCCTCCTCGGGAATGAAGGCCTCGGTCTCGATGCGCTCGCGGATGATCCGGGCGCGATCGTTCCAGACCTCCGACCGATGCTCCAGCCCAAGCTTGTGCGCCGCCTTGGCCAGACGGTCGCACGCAGCCCAGCACATGACCGACGAATAGGTGTGCACCCGGGCGATGGTCCGGAACTCCCAGAGACCGGCATCGGTCTGGTCGTGCATGGCGAAGGCCCGCTCACCGACCTTCTCCAGGGCATAAAAGTCGTCGATCGAACCCGGCCGCAGCAGCCGCTGGTCGTAGAAGGACTGGACCAGAGGCAGGACGATCTGGCCGTAGACGTCGTGCTGCAGGTGTTCGCGGGCCTGATTGCCGACGCGCACGGGCTTCATGCCGCGATACCCCTCGACCGAGGTGACGATCCGCTCGTCGATATCCTCCTCGAGCCCCACGCCATAAACCGGCTGGACGTGGCCGCCGGCGGACGAGTCCACGAGGTTCCTCAGATAGACGAGGTAGTTCTCCAGCATGTCGACCGCACCGAGCCGGTTAAGAGCCCGGACCGTGTAGTAGGCGTCGCGGATCCAGCAGTAGCGGTAGTCCCAGTTGCGTCCGCTCTCGGGGAACTCCGGCACCGAGGTGGTCATGGCCGCGACGATGGCGCCGGTCTCCTCGTAGGCGCAGAGCTTCAGGGTGATCGCCGCCCGGATCACCGCCTCCTGATAGTCGAGCGGGATGTAGAGGGTGCGGACCCAGTCCTTCCAGTAGGCCACGGTGCGATCCAGCGTGGCCGAAACGCCGGGTCCGACCTCCTGGTCGTAGCCCTCGTCCGGACCGAGGAAGAAGGCCAGCGAGCGTTCCAGACGGAACACGCGCTCCTCCAGCACATGCGACACCGGACAGTCCGTAGTCAGGCGCAGGATCACATCGCTGCACAGATAGCGGATGTGGTTGGAACCCGAGGTCAGGTCCGCCCGGCGCGCGCCCCAGTCGGCGGAGGGTCTCAGCCGGACGCGGATGCGCGGCGCCCCGTCTAGCGGCCGGACGATCCGCGCGAAGGCCAGCGGCCGATAGGTCCGCGAATGCTTCAGGTGCCGCGGGGCGAAGTCGATGATCTCGACCGCCGCCCCGTCCTCCGCCGTCAGGACGGTGCGCAGGACCGGGGTATTGTCGATATAGGCCTGGCTGACGTGCTTGAGGCCTTCCAGTTCGATGTCCCAGAAGCCGTGATCGGGGGCCTCGCCGTTCATCAGGGCCGAAAAGACCGGATCGCCGTCGACGCGTGGCGCGCAGGCCCAGACGAACCGACCATTCCTGTCGATCAGGGCCGAGAGGGCGCAGTTGCCGATGGGGGCGAGGTCCAGGGAGGGACGCAGGGTCGAGGCCATGGTCATTGTCCCGCCTCCGCGGCGACAGCCTCGAGCCAGTCCATCACGGCCGCAACGTCACGCAGGCCATAGCGGGCGGCGGTCGCCCGATACGGACCGACCAGAACCCCGAACCCGCCCAAGGACTCAGCGGCGCGGAAGCCCGCTTCGTCGGTCAGGTCGTCGCCGAGCATCACGGGTACGGCCCCTGAGAACGGCGGCTCGGCCATGAAGGCCGTGACCGCCCCGCCCTTGTCGGCGCCGGGGGTGCGCAGCTCCAGCACCATATGGCCGGGCTGGAGCGTAAGGCCGGTGGTCCCGGCGAGATCGCGCGCAAGGACCAGGGCTTCGTCGGCGCTGGCGGGCGACTGGCGATAGTGGAGGCCGGTCGAGATCCCCTTGTCCTCGACGATGACCCCGGGCCGGTCTGCGGCGAAACGCCTGAAGGCGGCCAGAGCCTGTGCGACGCCGGGGGAGGCCGGGGGGCGATCCACCGCGCCGTCCCGACGCCGCCGTTCCAGCCCGTGCACCCCTGCCGCCGAAGGGGAGGCCCCACCGGCGATCCGGTCGATTTCACCCAGGGTTCGCCCGCTGACGATCGCCAGCCGCCCGGCGAGCGCCTGATCCAGCCGGGTCAGGACCGCGGTTCGCCTCGGGTCGGCCACGACGGCGTCCGGCGTCGGAGCCATCCGGGCCAGGACACCATCGAGATCGAGAAACAGCGCCAGCGGCTGCGCCAGCGCCACGGGCGGCGGGGGCAGGATTTCGACGAGCGTTCCGGTGTCTGACAGCATGAAAATCCAGATGAGTTTAAGGCCCCACAATCCAACGCGCCCGTCCGGCAAAGGTTGACCGGTTTCCGTCTGAACTTGCGTTACGGTGGATCGTCGCCACCTCGAGGCCTTGCCCGCCCCTCCATTGTGAAACCCCGCCGGATGGGGCAATTCCGCTGCACGACAACGACAGACGCCCGCCGCGCGCTTGCGCAGGCTGAAAGGGCGCCGCATCAGAAAGACGGCTCATGCCCCTCGACGCCCCCACCTCCCCGCCCGAAGCCGTCGGCGCCATGACGGACCGCGCACGCGAGGTGATCCGGCTGAACATCGAGGCCCTGCAGGCGCTGGAACGGACCGTGGACGCCAGCCTGGCCCGCGCCTGCGACGTCATCCTGTCGCGACCGGGCTATGTCGTGGTCACAGGCATGGGCAAGTCCGGCCATATCGGCGGCAAGATTGCCGCCACCCTCGCCTCTACCGGCACCAACGCCTTCTTCGTCCACCCGGCGGAGATGAGCCACGGCGACCTGGGCATGCTGCGCGGCGACACAACCCTGCTGGCCATCTCGAGCTCGGGCGAGAGCCGGGAGCTGCGCGATCCCCTGCTGTTCTGCCAGCGCAACGACATTCCCGTCATCGGCATGACCCAGCGCGGGTCGTCGTTCCTCGCCCGCATGTCGGCGGTTCCACTGGTCATGCCGAGCGTGGCCGAGGCCTGCGCCAACGGCCTGGCGCCCACCACCTCGACACTGATGACCCTCGCGCTCGGCGACGCCCTGGCCATGGTGCTGATGGATCGTCGCGGCTTCTCGGCGACCGATTTCGGCATGCACCACCCGGGCGGGTCGCTGGGCATGAGCCTGCAGAGCGTGCGCGAATGGATGGGCGACAATCATGCGCCGCCGCCGACCGTGCCGCTGGACGCCGCGTTCGCCGATCTGGTCGCCCGCATCACCGAGGGCCGCAAGGGCGCGGTCGCCGTGCTGGACGATGATGGAGCCCTTGCCGGGATGATCACCGACGGCGACATCCGCCGCGCCTTCGCCCAGGACATCGGCCGTATCACCGCCGCAGACATCATGAGCAAGTCGCCGATCACCGTCACGCCCGACCAGCGGATGAGCGACGTCGTCGACCTGCTGACGGCAAACAAGATCACGAACCTTTTCGTCGTCGTGGATGACAGGCCCGTCGCCATCGTCCATCTCGCCGAACTGATGCAGGCGGGTTACGTCTCCTGACAGCGATCCGCTTGCGGTTGACCCCTGCCGGGCAAGGGTCTACCCCGCAATCCAGCCGCGCGACGCTTCCGCCGGTCCGGAAAAACCACGCCGAAGGCTGGATTTGGATACGTCGCCTGATGTCGCGGAGCGGTCCGTTCGCTCTGATCTTTCCAGCGTTTTCGTGAGTGACGCGCCTGCGACGCCTGTCGGGGCGCAAGGCGTCGCCACGCCTGCGACATCACGTTCCACGATCTGTGTCGACGGGTTCAACATCGCCCTCGCCAAGGGGTCCGGCATCGCCACCTATGGCCGCAACCTGCTGTCCACGATCGCCCGGCTCGGGATGGACGGACAGGTCCTGTACGGTCCCGGCGCGAAGCGCTCAGCCAACAACGTCCTGAATGAAGCCGCCCTGGTCGATGCCGAGCGCCAGGGTCCGAAGGTCAAGAAGTTCGATCGCTTTTTGCGGACCTTCACCAGCCGGTTCGGCCAGACAGCCTGGCCGATCTCGCCGAGCGGGGAAGTCGTCTGGCCATCACGCGGCGGCGGCCGGCCGGAAGCGACCGCCTACTGGGCGGCCCAGGATCTGTTCCAGGTGTCGAACCGTTGCTTCAACGCCTACGGCAAGGAAACGCCGGTCGATTTCACCGCCTCCGACGAAGTCGGACGGCCCGACGCCATGCAGTGGACCGCCACCCTGCCGCTGTACGCGCGGGGCGTGCCGAACATCTACACGATCCACGACCTCATCCCCTTGCGCCTCCCGCATACGACGCTGGACGACAAGGCGACCTATATGGCGATGTGCAAGATGATCGCCCGGCGCGCCGACCATATCGCCGTGGTGTCCGAGACGACGCGTCAGGACGTGATCCGCCTGCTGGACGTCTCCGAGGACCGCGTCACCAACACCTATCAGGCCGTGCACCTGCCCGAAGCCCTGACGAGCCGCACCCAGGCCGATGTGACCATCGAGCTGGAGGGCGTCTTCAACCTCGGCTGGAAGGAGTATTTCCTTCATTTCGGCGCCATCGAGCCCAAGAAGAATCTCGGGCGGATCGTCGAGGCGTATCTGGCGTCGGGCCTCGAGACGCCTCTGGTCATCGTCGGCGGCCGCGCCTGGCTGGACGAAGGCGAAACCGCCCTTCTGAACCAGGTCATGCGCGACGGCGGGCCCAGCGCCCAGCGCATCCGACGTTACGAATACATGCCCTTCTCGCTGCTCATCAGCCTGATCCGCGGCGCCAAGGCGACCCTTTTCCCGTCTCTGTACGAGGGTTTCGGCCTGCCGGTGCTCGAGTCGATGGCCCTGTCCACCGCCGTTCTGACCTCCACCGGCGGCTCGCTGCCGGAAGTCGCCGGTGACGCCGCGGTCAGCGTCGACCCGTATGACGTCCAGGCCATGACGCGTGGTCTTCGCGCCCTTGATGCCGACGAAGCGATGCGGGACGACCTCGTTCGGCGCGGCCTGACCCAGTCCGCGAAATTCTCGGTCGAGGCCTATCAGGGACGGCTGTCCGCAATGTACGGCCGCCTCGGCCTGTCGTGACGCGATCGGTTCTCTTCGACGCCAGCCGGCTGCTGAGCCGGGTCGAACGGACCGCGCCGACGGGGGTGGATCGCGTCTGCCTGGCCTATGCGGAATGGCTGCTGTCCCTGCCGGACGTCCAGGTCACGCCGGTCCGGAGCCGAAACGATCAGCTCGTCGTCGTCGATGAAGCCTGGTTCCGGAAGTGCGTCGCCGCCATGCGATCCCGCTGGACCGGCGCCTTCTTCGAACGCTCCCTGACCGAGGATGAGATGCGGCTGATGACCGCCCTCAGCAGCGACACGAAGTCGTTCGATTCCGTCATCGGAACGCCGCCGGCCGATCCGGGACGGACGCCGGGACGACGTCGGCGCGTGTGGAAGCAGTTCTTCCGCTCGCAGTGGATCCAGAAGCTTCCGGACAGCACCCTTTACTTCAATGTCGGCCACACGGGGCTGGGCGACGCTCGCGTCCTGACCGAACTGCGCGATCGGGGCATCGAGCGGATCGTCTTCCTGCACGACCTGATCCCCATCACCCACCCCGAGTACTGCCGCCCGGGCGATCGGGACAAGCACCGCGAGCGGGTGTTGAACACCCTGAACACCGCGTCCCGGATCGTGGTCAACTCGCGCTATACGGCCGATGAGCTCGCCGCCTTCGCGGCGCGCGAAGGCGTAACGCCGCCGCCGATCCATGCCGTCCATCTGGGGCTGGAGCCGACCTTCCTGACCCCGCTGACCGCGGCGACCCCCCGGCCCTATTTCGTGCACATCGGCACGATCGAGGCGCGCAAGAACCTCGCCTTCCTGCTGTCCATCTGGCGGCGGCTTCAGGAACGTATGGGCGACGCGGCGCCTCAACTGGTTCTGGTCGGCCGCTACGGCTGGGAGAACGAGGCGGTTCTGGATCACCTGGAACGCTCCCCCGCCCTGCGCGGTCTGGTGCATCAGGCCGCGGACCTGCCCGACTCGGCTCTGGCGACCCTGATGGCCAGCGCGCGCGCCCTGGTGGCCCCGTCTTCGGTCGAGGGTTTCGATCTGCCGGCCGTGGAGGCCTCCGCGCTCGGCGTACCCCTGATCGCATCCGATATCCCCGTGCACCGCGAGCTGGTCCCGGACGCCCAGCTGATCGATCCGCTGGACGGGCTCGGCTGGCTGGACGCATTGGAAAAGGCGACCCGCCACCCTCCGAAAGCCACGCCGTTCTCGGCCCCGACCTGGGATCGGCATTTCGCCGAGGTCGGACGGCGGGTCGGTTTGACCCCATGATCCCAGTTGGCGCTGGCGGGGCGGGTCAAAGGCCGATATTCACCAACCGGGGCTTTCGAAGTACGGAAATCATGACGCGTTCTCTGCTCGCACTTTTGATCGTGTCCATTCTGGCCGGGTGCTCGACCCTGCCGAGGGACGGACCGTCGAACCGGGCCGTCGTGCGTGGCGCGACCGAGAATGGCGACTATGCGATCGTCGATCTGGACTACGCCGCCGCCGAGCGGATCAAGGCGGTCGCCGACCAGGCCTACGGTTCGCTTGCCGGAGCCGCCAGCCTGGTCCCGGTCGATGTGATCGGCGAAGGCGATGAGCTGGCGGTCGCCATCTACGAGCCCAGCGGCGCCCTGTTCGGCGGCGGCAGCGGCAATGACGGCATCCGTTCCGGCAACCAGACCCTGCCATCCGTCGTCGTGGACCGGAACGGCAATGTCGCCGTGCCGTTCGCGGGACCGGTTCGCGTGTCCGGCCTGACGACGACCGAGGCGGGGGCCGCCATCCGGCGCGCCCTGATCGGTCGGGTCGGCAATCCCCAAGTCAGCGTGACCTTGGCCACGAACGTTTCCAACGCCGTCACTGTTCTGGGCGAGGTCAAACAGCCGGGTCGCACACCGCTTTCGACGAACGCCGACACGATCCTGGACGTCATCGCCGCCGCCGGCGGGGCTTCCCGTCCGAACCAGGACGTCGAGGTTCAGGTCCGACGCGGCGACCAGACATTCACCGCCCCGCTAACAGCGGTCACCACCCGGTTCGCCGAGAACATCCGTCTGCAGACCGGCGATCAGATCAACCTGGTCTATCAACCGCGCCGCTTCTCCTCCTTCGGCGCCCTGGGCGCGGTGACGCAGCAGGATATGCCGGCCGGCGATCTGACGCTGGCGGACGCACTGAGCCGATCGGGCGGCCTGAACGATGGAGCCGCCAATGCGCGCTCCGTCCTGATCTTCCGCTTCGAGCGGCCCGAGGTCGCTCAGGCGCTTGGTCTCACGCAGCCGGTGACGCCGAAAGGCGTGCCCGTCGTCTATCGCCTGAACCTGGAAGAGGGAGTCGGGTTCTTCACGGCGTCCAGCTTCCTGATCCAGCCCGACGACATCATCTATGCACCGCGCGCCCTGTCTGCCGAAGTGGGCAAGTTCTTCGGTCTCGTTCAGTCGGTTACCCGCGTCGCGTATGACGTGACCGTGGCGAGCACGCTGAACAACTGACCGGGATGCCTGCCTGGCGAGAATGGCTTCTGGGGAATCGCGGGCGCGGCAAGCGCAACACCGCGCTGGCCGTCGTGGCCGGCGACATGTGGGAGCGGGCGGGACGACGCGCTCCGCCCACCCTGCCGGCCATCGCCGAGATCGAGTCCACTGCCCTCGAGGTCTACGCCGCCCATGGCCTGCCGACGCAGCACGGCCACTATCAGCGCGCGCCGGGCGCCCTCGAATGGACCTGGCTGGCTGAAGAGCTCCCTGCCGACATCCGCTGGGCCATGGTGCTCGAACGACCGCCGGAACACGGCTGGCGCTACGCCACGCTCGAAGACATCGGCCGCTTCCCCGGGGCGTCGGCCGAGCTTCTGGCGGCGGCGAATCTGCTCAGCGAATGCCGCCACCTGAAGGACCGGCTGTCCGGGCGCGAGCCGGGCGAGCCGGGCGAGGACATCCAGACCGCGATCCGGCTGGGCTTCGAATGGCATGCGCTCAAGGACGCCATGGCGTGGAAGGAGAAGGCGCGGCTGAAGCTGACCACCCCGTCCGACGCCCTGCCCGCCCCAGAACCGCAGCCCGAGCCCGAGCCCGAGCCGGCTGCTGATCCGACGCCGACGCCCGCGCCTGAACGCCAGGCCGAGCTGGATCTGGGAACGGCCGTGGCTCCGGCCAGGCCCGCGCGCAAGCCCCGGGCGCCGCGCAAGAAACAGCCCGCCCGGCGGACCGAAGCGGGCTGAGAGGCGATCTGGCCGTGCTGGCTCCCGGAGAAGCCTAGCCGATCAGCGCCTTCCGGCGCTGGAGCTGGAGAGCGGCGCCGCCGGCCAGCAAGGTCCCCAGGAGGATCATCGCCCATTCCGACAGGGTGGGGACGGGCTGGACCACAGCCACGCTGTCCAGAACGACGTTGTCGATCTGCTGACCCACGACACCGGCGTTGTGCACCGTCCGGAACGCCACGCGAATGGTCTGCCCCGCATAGGCGTTCAGATTGTAAGGCCCCTTGGCGTTCATGGCCTCGGCGCCCTGGGTGCCGTCGCGCGTGTAGAGCGTCTGCAGAAGCGCGCCGGTGTTCGACCGGATTTCGAGCGAGGAGAAATGGTTCGTGCCTCCGGGGATGCTGGAAACCCCCATCGACACGGTCAGGGTGTTCGCCGTCGCCGCGGGCAGGGTCACCGTCTGGTAGAGATAGCAGTCCGACGGCCCGCCGGCGCTGGCGACGGCGGCGTTGGCCGTCGCTCCGGCGACCCCGGCGGTCGACGTCCACGTGCAGCTTGCGAAAGACGCCCCGTCGATCGTCCAGCCGGCGGTGTTGGTCGTGAAGCCACCGTTGGTGACGAGGTTTGCAGCCTGCGCAGCGGCGGGCGAGCACACGATAAGGGCCGCTGCCGCGGCAGAGGCGAGAAACTTCGGACTCATGGTACTCCCCTTTGAAGCCGGACCAGTACCAGCCGGATCGAAGATCGTCACGAATAATCTAGCATTTTCAAAGGCCTGTACGCTAGCCGACACAGCTCGCGTTTCGGGGGAAATCTCCTCTAGGCCGCCGCGCGACCGTCGGCCATGGCCCCGGCCAGCAGCTCCATAGACCGCACCCGAGCGCCGTGGTCCCAGATCTGGCTGGTGATCATCAGCTCGTCGGCGCCGGTCCTCTCCACGAAGCCGTCGATCGCCGCCCGAACGGTCGCGGGCGACCCCACGGCCGAACAGGACAGGGCCTGGGCGATCATGGCCCGTTCGCCTTCGCTCAGGGATTCGGCATAGCCGGCCTTCGGCGGCGGCAGCTTGCCGGGACGGCCGGTGCGCAGGTTCACGAACGCCTGCTGCACCGAGGAGAAGAGCAGCCGCGCCGCCTCGTCGGTCTCGGCCGCGAAGACGTTGTAGCCCAGCATCAGATACGGCCTGTCCAGCCGCGCCGAGGGCCGGAAGGTCTCGCGGTAGATGCGGATCGCGGACATCATCTCCGACGGCGCGAAATGGCTGGCGAAGGCGTAGGGCAGGCCCAGATGGGCCGCCAGCTGGGCGCCGTAGGTCGACGAGCCCAGGATCCAGACCGGAATGTCCTGGCCCTCGCCGGGATTGGCCCGGATGCGCTGGCCGTCCTGCGCCGGCTCGAACCAGTGCATGAGCTCCATCACGTCCTGCGGGAAGCCGTCGACGTCGCCATGGAGCGTCCGGCGCAGGGCATGGGCCGTGGCCTGATCCGACCCGGGCGCGCGGCCGAGCCCCAGATCGATGCGGCCGGGATAGAGGGCGTTCAGGGTGCCGAACTGTTCGGCGATCACCAGAGGCGCGTGGTTGGGCAGCATGACCCCTCCGGCGCCGACGCGGATCGTCTTCGTCGCCCCCGCCACGGCCCCGATCACCACCGAGGTCGCCGCCGAGGCAATGCCGGCCATGTTGTGATGTTCGGCCAGCCAGTAGCGATTGTAGCCCAGCCGCTCGGCGTGCCGGGCCAGGTCGATGGTGTTGGCCAGGGCCCGGGAAACGTCGGAGCCCTCGGGCACCGGGGCGAGATCGAGAACAGAGAGTGTTGCCATCCCCGCCATATGGGGTCGGGTTCTGCGGGCGCTACTTCTTTGGGCGCTATCGCTCGCGGCGCGGCCGCTCGCTGCTTGAGCGCGTTGTCCGGGCGCTATCGCTCGCGGCGCGGCCGCTCGCTGCTTGAGCGCGTTGTCCGTTTCGTCCGGTTCGTCATGACGAGAGGCGCGTGACGAAAACGTGACGAAACGGACGAAACCCGAGCCCCTGCCCGCAGTCTCCGCGAGCCGTGGGGAACAGTTTACATCAGCCCGGAATCAAGGCGCGTTCGAGGCTGGAAATGAGCCTCAAACCCAGACCCGGCCGTGTTTCGGACCGTCGAATTGATTTTTATCTTCGACGCTTTCCGGATGTTTCGAGATCAGGCGGCGTTGGCCGCCTTGCCGGCCTTGGCCTTCTCGGCCGCCTCATAGGCCTTCATGCCCTCGACGATCAGTTCGGCGGCTTCGCCGGCGTCGCCCCAGCGCTTCACGCGCACCGACTTGTTCTTCTCCAGATCCTTGTAGCGGGTGAAGAAGTGCTCGATCTGCTCGACCATGATGGTCGGCAGCTGCCGGTAGGAGGCGATGTCGGTGTAGTAGGGGTGCAGGGCGTCGACCGGCACGGCCAGGATCTTGTCGTCGCCGCCGGCCTCGTCTTCCATCATCAGCACGCCGATGGGGCGCGAGCGGATGACGCAGCCCGGAACCACCGGCGTCGGGTTCAGCACGATCACGTCGCAGGGATCGCCGTCGTCCGCCAGGGTGTGCGGCACGAAGCCGTAGTTGCCCGGGTAGTACATGGCCGTGTGCAGGAAGCGGTCGACGAACAGGGCGCCGGACGCCTTGTCCATTTCGTATTTGACCGGCAGGCCCCCTTGCGGGATCTCGATGATCACGTTCAGGTCCCAGGGCGGGTTCGGACCGACGGGAATGGCGTCGATGTTCATGGGCGGCTCGGTTTTGTGCGTCTGCGAAGGGAGGCGGGCGTGATAAGCCTCTGGACGGCCAACGGCAAGCGGAACGGCCGCGACGACATCTGACGCGCAAGGGAGTTCAGCTGGAATGACCGCGATCGACTGGCTGGGTCTGGCCCTCTTCTTCCTGTGCTGGCTGGGTTACGACCCGCTTCTGAGGCTGCTGGCGCACCGCAGCGGCTCTCTCAACACCGACATGCTGACCGTTCGTCACGCCTGGATGACGGCGATGACCCATCGGGAGATCAGGCTGCTGGACAGCCAGCTTCTGGGCCATTCCATCAACTCGGGCTCCTTCTTCGCCTCGTCCAACCTGCTGCTGATCGCGGGGGTCGCGGGGATCCTGTTCGGCGGCGACCAAGCGCTGCAGGGTTTCTCCGCCGTCGGGGCCGAGGTGGTTCCCGTGCCGCTGCTCGAGGCCAAGCTGGGTCTGGTGCTCGTGTGCCTCGCGCGCGGCCTGCTCGATTTCATCTGGTCGATCCGTCAGATGAACTATGCGCTCGCCCTGATCGGGGCGGCGCCCGAGATCCATTCCGAATCCGACAAGGTCGCGTTCGGCGAGGCGACGGCCCAGGTCCTCAACCCCGCCCTGGCTGCCTTCAGTCAGGGCGTGCGGGGCTACTATTTCGCATTGGCCGCCGCGGCCTGGCTGTTCGGGCCGGTCTGGCTGTGTGCGGGGGTTCTGTCCGCCTTCACCCTGCTGGTGTGGCGCCAGTCGGCGTCCCCCGCCGCCCGCGCGATCCGGACCGCCAGACGCCTTCTGGAGGTCGATCGCGAGCGCGGAGCTTGACCATTTCGCAACGCAGCATTTGCTCCGAAAGCGGATGGCGCACGAAACGTGTTCTGAAAGCGCCTGAAGCGTGGCAAGCCCGCTGCTTCTAACGTAACAGAGCGTGATCGTTGATCATAAAAGCCCGCTTGACGCGTTGTGCACCGCAACCTAGATTGATCTTCGACGCCTCCGGGCGTCTTGCCCTTCCTGGGCGTTTCCTCCCTATAGACTTTAATGCCGCGCCTTCGGGCGCGGCTTTTTTTCGCTCCGAAGCTCGCTTCAGCGCGGCCAGGTTTCCGTCGCCAGGGCCGCGACGACCCGGTCCAGCGCCCTGGCGAACCGCCCATGGTCCGCAGACGGCTCCAGCGTGGTCTCGTCCAGATAGAGCGCCCGGTTCAGTTCGACCTGCACCGCCTGGAAGCCTTCGTCCGGCCGCCCCCAGCGCTCCGTCGAATAGCCGCCCGCATAGGGGACGTTCAGCCCGACCCGCCAGCCTTCGGCCTCGAACAGGGTGCGGACCCGCCGCATGGTAGCCCCGCGACAGGCGGACCCGTGTCGGTCCCCCAGCACCACATCGACGCCTCTCCGGTTCCGACCGGTCACGCCCGCCGCCCGGGACGGCATGGAGTGCCAGTCGATCAGCAGGGCGACGCCGTGGCGGCCCCGCGCGGCCTGCATCAGATCGCCGAGCGCATCGTGATACGGCGCATGCACCCGCTCAAGGCGGGCCAGCACCTCGGTCCGGGTCAGTTTCCGATCGTACAGGGTGCTCCCGTCCCCGGCCCGGCGCGGGATGACGCCGAACCCGGCCGAGACCCTGGCCGTGGGAGACGCCTCGATCTCTCCGTCCACAAGAGCGGGATCCAGTTCGGTCGGCGCGCGATTCAGATCGACATAGGCCCGCGACACCTGGCCGGCGATGACCGGAACGCCTCGCGACGGCCCGCCCGCGATCAGGACGTCGACGCCGACGTCTTCGGCGCTGCGCAGCGTCGACAGGGTCAGGCCGGCGACCTCCCCCATGTCTGCGGGCCGTTCCCGGCCGGAGTGCGGGGAGGCGAACACCATTGCGCCCGCCTCCGCCGTCGCCGGGGTTACGACGAAGGCGGTCCGGGAACCGGAAGCAGGCGTGCTGGCGTCGAGGGGCGGCGTCATCGTTCCCGCATAGGGCCTGATCCGGAAAAGTGCGACGCGGATTTTCCACGCGGTCCGCGAGGTTTTCCACAGAGGTGTCGACGGACCGAACAATCCTCCAACGGGAATTTCATGGCCGGTTTACCGTTACCGGATTAGCCTCATCGCTCTGAACGGGGGACGACCACGCATGGCGCGCATTCTGCTGGCCGAAGACGACGCATCGCTGCGAGGCTTTCTGACCCGCGCGCTCGAACGGGCGGGCCATCAGGTCATCGACTGCGAGAACGGCGACGACGCGATCGACGCCCTCGAACATGGCCCCTACGATCTGCTGCTGACGGACATCGTCATGCCCGGCGCCGACGGGATCGAGGTGGCGCGCGTCGCCGCCGCCCGGCAGCCCGGGCTGCGCATCATGTTCATCACAGGCTTCGCGGCCGTGGCGCTCAGCGCCGCACAGGCCAGCCCCCAGGCCAAGGTCCTGTCCAAGCCCGTCCACCTGCGGGACCTGGTCAGCGAAGTCGAAAAAATGTGCGCCGCGGCCTGATTTCAGCGGGGGCGCTATCGCTCACGACGCGATCGTTCGCTGCCTGAACGCGATCCGAGTCTTTTCGGGCCATGCCCCAATATCACCCCGGTTTCGCCCTTGCGGCCGTCGCACGGGCTGGGTATAGACCCCTCCTTCCCGTTCCGGACCCGTTCGGAACCGTCTTGGCGGATGCGTAGCTCAGCGGGAGAGCACCTCGTTGACATCGAGGGGGTCACAGGTTCAATCCCTGTCGCGTCCACCATTCTCTCCTCATCGCAAACGACCGCCCCGCGGGCCACAGCCGCGGTTCCGACCGTCGATGCAGACGTCAGCCTTGAGGATTTTGCCGGCTAGATCCCGGTCAGCATCGATCGGATGCTGCAAAGCGCCTTCACGTCGCGACCATCGCTTCGCCCACCCGCCGAGACGTCCGGGATGATGACATCGAGCATGGCCACCGCCTCGTCGGGCGTGTGCGGCTTGTGATCCAGAATTATGCGTTCCAGACGTTCCAGCGTTCGGTACGTTCCATCGTCTTCGCTGGCGGCCGCCAGCTGTAGTTCGGTTGCGGCTTGCGCGAAGTTTGCCTGGCCCATGACTCCACCTTTCTGACGAAGCTCAGAGCGCTCATCCGGGCCGAACGGCCCGCCTCCTGGCCCAGGCTTCACACCACCCACGGTTGGCGTGTTCGCTGCCGTTGTCCAGCCTCCATGAAACAGAATGTAACAGCTCCTCGCCACGGGCAGACGGGTAGCGCCGGCTGTCGGCTGATCGTTTTACGCCCAATCCACACGCAATGGGTGAGTTCCGGCCGGCCTGCGAACCGGGCCGAAAGTGGATATTCATCTTTTGGCGAACATTTGGGCGCTTATTTCCCTTTATGGTTGTAGTCACCCATCAGTTTGTGGCCAGGAAGCGTCGAGAGGGCTCCGCCGCCATCGAGTTCGCGCTCGTGGGCCCGCTGCTCATCATGATGCTGGTCGGGATGGTGGTTTACGGGGGCTGGATGTGGCTCGCGCAGAGCGTGCAGACGCTGGCGACCGAGAGCGCCCGGGCTGCGGTCGGCGGCCTGAATTCAGCGGAACGGGTCAACCTGGCCAAGGCCTTCGTCGCTGCGGAAGCGGAGAACGGCGCGGGGCTGGCGCGCGACCATCTGACCGTCTTCGTGGACAGCGACGAGGCTGCGATCCGGGTCCGTATCCGCTTCGACGCCCGTGACCACCCGATCATGATGATGTCCGGGCTCCTGCCTTCGCCGCCCGCGGTCATCGAGCGGACGGCCATCGTGCGGACCGGCGGGTATTGAGATGCAACGGCGCCCCTTTGCCGCGGATGAGCGAGGCGGGGTCGCGATCATGGCGGCCGCCGCAGGCGGCCTGTTCTGCGTCCTCGCCGCCATCGTGGTCGATATGGGATCCATCGCACTGGACGGGCGCACGCTTCAGGGCGCGGCGGATCTGGCCGCCCTGTCCGCCGTCCGCGACCTGGATCGCGCCCAGCTGGCCGCGAGGACGACGGCCGAAGCGAATGTCGGGGTCGTCACGACCAAGGTCGTGACGGGCCTCTATGTCGCGGACCCCAAAGTCGCACCCCAGCAACGGTTCGTTCCCGCAACGGCCAGCCCCAACGCCGCCCGGGTGACGCTGTCGCAGGCCTCGCCCCTGTTCTTCGGTCGCTGGATTCTCGGCAAGGACTCCATTCTGCTGACACGGACGGCGACGGCGGCGACGGAAGTCGACCCTCCCCGCGCCATGTTCTCCATCGGATCGCGGCTGGCGTCGCTGGACAGCGGTATCGCCAACGCCCTGCTGGGCGGACTGACGCGGTCGACCGTCTCGCTCAGCGTCATGGACTACAACAGGCTGGCCGGTTCCCGGGTCAATCTGCTGGGCTTCGCGGACGCCCTGGCCACGGATCTCGGCATCGAGGCCGGAAACTACGACGCCTTGCTGGCGCGCGAGGTGGATGCGGGCCGGGCGCTGCGAGTGCTGAGAGATCTGGCCGGGGATCAGGCGGATTCGACCCTGTCAAAGCTCACGGGCGCCGCCACGAACGTCACCTTCAAGGTTGGCGACCTGATCGGCGCCGAGGCGAACGCAGGCGACGGCCTGGCCTCGGGACTGGACGCCTCCGTCTCGGTCATGGATCTGGTCATGGCCATGCTGGAGACGGGGGGTGATCGCCAGGTCGCGCTGACTCTAGGCCCCAATGTCGGCATCGCCGCGCTCGACGTCTCGCTGGCCATCGGCGAACGCCCGAACAAGTCGCCGTGGCTGACGGTGACCGGGACGGGGTCGCCGATCGTTCGAACCGCGCAGTCGCGGCTTTATATCAAGGCCCGTACCGCCCAGAAGCTGTCTGGTCTGGCCCAGGTCAATCTGCCGGTCCTGGTCGAGCTCGCCTCGTCCGAGGCCCGGCTCAACGACATCGACTGCGATCCCGACAGCGTCGAACTCGGCGTCCGCCCCGGCCTGGCCTCGGCGAAGATCGGCGAGATCGACGAGAGCAGGCTGGGCGATTTCAAACAGGCCCTCGCGCCCACGCCCGCCACCCTGATGTCCGTGCTCGGCGTCGTCCGGCTGACGGGCAAGGCTGATGTCGAGATCGCAGACACCGGCTTCCGCGCCGTCCGCTTCAGCGGCGCCGACATCGCCGAGCAGAAGATCAAGACCGTGACCTCCGGCAGCCTCAGCGCCGGCCTGATCACCACCGCGATTCAGCGACTGGACGTCACCGTCCAGGCCTTGGGTCTCGGGATCGGCCTCGGCGGCCTCGTTCAGGCCCTGGGTGTGTTGCTGACGCCCCTGGGTCCGGTCTTGGACGCAGCGATCAATCCGCTGCTCGACATGCTCGGCCTGAAGCTCGGTCAGGCGGATGTCCGGGTCCACGGTCTGTCCTGCCCCACCGCGGAAGAGACGCGGCCCGTTCTGGTCGGCTGACCTTGAGGCCGGTCGGGAACCGGTCGATACAGCGACGCATGACCGACACGCCCGCCGCCGACATGACATATGCCCGCTATCTGGACCTGGACCGGCTGCTGGCCGCCCAGAGCCCGATGAGCGACGAGCACGACGAGATGCTGTTCGTCGTCATTCACCAGACGAAGGAGCTGTGGCTCAAACAGATCCTGCATGAGGTGGCGCTGGCCCAGTCGCTGGTCCGCGCCGGCGATCTGGTCCCGGCCTACAAGAGCCTGGCGCGCGTCAGCCGCATCCAGTCGGTGATGACCCAGAGCTGGGACATTCTGGCCACCATGACGCCGGCCGACTACCTGCGTTTTCGCGGCGTGCTGGGGGCCAGCTCCGGCTTCCAGAGCGACCAGTTCCGCCGGTTCGAAACCATGCTCGGGCTCAAGGACGCGAAATTTCTGTCCTTCCAGCTCGACCGGCCCGAAGCCCACGCCGCCCTCGCCGAAGCGCTGGCCGCCCCCAGCCTCTACGACGACGCCCTGGCCCAGATGGCCAAGGCCGGCCTGCCGGTCCCGGCCGAGGTCCTGAACCGCGACGTCAGCCAGCCTTGGCAGCCGTCCGAGGCCGTCGAGGCGGCCTGGCTGGAGGTCTATCGCGACACCGAGCGCTGGTGGCCCTTCTATCAGCTCGCCGAGAAACTGGTCGATCTGGACGACGCCCTGCTGACCTGGCGCCACAAGCATGTGGTGACGGTGGAGCGGATCATCGGCCGCCGTCGCGGCACGGGCGGCACCGACGGCGTCGGCTATCTGTCCTCGACGCTGGAACGACGCTGTTTCCCCGAGCTCTGGTCGCTTCGAACGAAGCTGTGATGCCGAAAGTGAACTGGACGGCGAAGACGGCCGCCCGCTATCACGGGGGCTGACACCGGTTTCCGCCCCTGCGAGTTCGCATGACCCACCCGCTCCGTCTGCACCCCGACCGTCTGTTGCCCGCCGATCCCGCGACCCGGGACGTGGCGCGGCGCCTGTATGCCGAAATCAAGGATTTGCCGATCGTCAGCCCGCATGGCCACACCGATCCGTCCTGGTTCGCCGGGAACCAGAACTGGGCCAATCCGGCGGAGCTGCTGATCACGCCGGACCACTATGTCTTCCGCATGCTGTTCAGCCAGGGCGTGGCGCTGGAAGACCTCGGCGTCCCGCGCGCCGACGGCGGTCCGGTGGAGACCGATCCCCGCAAGATCTGGCGTCTGTTCGCCGAGCGCTACCACCTGTTCCGGGGCACGCCGTCTCGCATATGGCACGACTGGGTCTATTCGGAAGTCTTCGGCATCGACGTCCGGCTGACGGCCGAGACCGCCGACCACTACTACGACATCATCGATGCGGCCCTGAAGACCGACGCCTTCAAGCCGCGCGCCCTGTTCGAGCGCTACAACATCGAGGTCATCGCCACGACCGAGAGCCCGCTCGATCCGCTCGAGCACCACGCCGCCATCAAGGCCTCCGGCTGGTCGGGCAAGGTGGTCACCGCCTATCGCCCGGACCCGGTGCTGGACCCCGACTACGAAGGTTTCCACGACAACCTCGTCCAGTTCGGCGCGATCACCGGCGAGGACGTCTCGACCTGGGACGGCTACCTCGCCGCCCACCGCAAGCGCCGCGCCTATTTCGCCAGCTACGGCGCGACCTCGACCGACCACGGCCACCCGACCGCCTTCACCGCCAACCTGGATCAGGCGGACGCCGCCGCCCTCTATCAGAAGGTCGCGACCGGCCCGGTCTCCGCGAAGGAGGCCGAACTGTTCCGGGGTCAGATGCTGACCGAGATGGCGCGCATGAGCCTCGCCGACGGCCTGACCATGCAGATCCATCCGGGCTCGTTCCGCAACCACAACGCGGTGGTCTTCCAGAGATTCGGCCGCGACAAGGGCGCCGACATCCCGACCCGAACCAACTACGTCGCCGACCTGAAGCCCCTGCTCGACGCCTTCGGCTCAGAGCCCTCCCTGACCATCATCCTCTTCACCCTGGACGAGACCAGCTACAGCCGCGAACTCGCCCCGCTGGCGGGCCACTATCCGGCGCTGAAACTGGGCCCGCCCTGGTGGTTCCACGACAGCCCGGAAGGCATGCGCCGCTTCCGCGAGCAGGCGACGGAGACGGCGGGCTTCTACAACACCGTCGGTTTCAACGACGACACCCGCGCCTTCCTGTCGATCCCGGCCCGTCACGATGTGGCCCGGCGCATGGACTGCGGCTGGCTGGCCAGGCTGGTCGTCGAGCACCGGATGGAAGAGGACGAGGCCCACGAACTGGCCCGCGCCCTGACCTATGATCTGGTCAAGGCGGCCTACAGGCTGTGAGCCGCCTCTCGAACGCTGCGCTCGCCGGCCTCCCGACCGAAGTCGAACGCCCCGGCTACGACCGCGCGGCGGTCAGGACGGGCGTGGTCCACCTCGGCATCGGCGCCTTCCACCGGGCGCATCAGGCGGTGGTGTTCGACGACGCCCTGCGTTCGGGCGACCTGCGCTGGGGCGTGCTCGGCGTGTCGCTGCGGTCGCCCGGCGTGCGCGATCAGCTGAACCCTCAGGACGGGCTCTACAGCCTCGTCGTCCGCGACGGCGTCGACGACCGCACCCGCATCATCGGCGCGGTCCAGGGCGTCCTCGTCGCCCCGGAAGACCCCGCCGCCGTGGTCGCCGCCATGGCCTCGCCCGACGTCCACCTCGTCACGCTCACGGTGACCGAGAAGGGCTACCGGCTGGACCCCGCCTCGGGCGGCCTGCTGACCGCAGACCCCGACGTCGCCGCAGACCTCGCGGACCTGTCGGCCCCCCGCACCGCACCGGGCTTCCTCGTCGCGGCGCTGGCCGAACGGCGACGCGCCGGCGTGGCGCCCTTCACCGTCGTCTCCTGCGACAACCTCCCGCACAACGGCGCGCGTGTGCGTTCGGCCGTGCTGGCGATGGCGCAGGTCCACGATCCCGCCCTGGCCGAATGGATCGAGACCGAGGGCGCCTTCCCCCAGACCATGGTCGACCGCATCGTCCCCGCCACGACGCCTGAGGACATCGACACCCGGGCCGCTCTTCTCGGCGCCCGAGACGAAGGCATGGTCAAGACCGAACCCTTCACCCAGTGGGTCATCGAGAACCGGTTCGCCGGCCCCCGCCCGGACTTCGCCGCGCTTGGCGTCCAGCTCACCGCCGAGGTCGCCCCCTGGGAGGACGCCAAGCTGCGCCTGCTGAACGGCGCCCATTCCTCCATCGCCTATCTGGGCGGGATCGCCGGCCACGCCTTCGTGCACGAGGTGGTCGCGATCCCGGCCTTCAGGACCTTCGTAGAACGCCTGTGGGACGAGGCCGGAACCACGCTGAACCCGCCCCCCGGTCTCGACATCCCCGCCTACCGCCGCGACCTCATGGCCCGGTTCAGCAATCCGTCGCTGCAACACCGCACCCGACAGATCGCCATGGACGGTTCCCAGAAGCTGCCCCAGCGCCTGCTCGCCACCATCGCCGCCCGTCTCGACGCCGATCAGCCCATCGACGCCCTGGCCCTCGGCGTCGCCGGCTGGATCAAATGGCAGGAGGGGGTCACCGAGACCGGCGAGCGGTTCACGGTCGACGACCCCATGGCCGCGACCCTCGCCACGGCCTTGGCGGGCGCCGACACGGCCGAAGACAGCGTCCGCGCCGTCTCCAGCCTGACCGAAATCATCTCACCCCGTCTGGGGAACGATGAGCGGTTCATACAGGCCGTCGCCCGTCATCTTGACGGCATCGAGAGCCGAGGCGTCGAGACCTGGCTCGGCCACCAGGCCTGACGGGCGCATTCGCCTGAGGAATTAACCGTATGGCGGAGAGCTCCTCGGAGACTTAAGCCTGAGGTTGGGAGACTATGTGATGGACCGGGCGCTTTCGCCGATGCAGCTGGAATGCCTTCGAAGGGCCGCAAGCCCGGACAAGGAGATCGCCCGCGCGCTCGGCATCTCGCCAGACACCGTCAGCAATCACATCCGTGAGGCCATGCGGCGACTCGGGGCGACGGACCGTCGTGACGCGATGGGTCGCCTGGCGGTTCATCCGCTATACGGCGCAATCGACATACCCGGGGTGGTGATCGTCACGCCTCCTGCGACGGCGACAGACGCTCCGTCGCCGCCTGAACCGATCCTTCGACGTCCTCGACTCTTCGGCCACGATCTCCCGCCGCTACCGGGAACCCTGGGCCGAATGCGTTGGGTGGTGCTGACCTTCCTCGCCCTCGTCGGCGCGGCCTTGCTCGGAATCGCCCTGGTCAACGCACTCGTGGACCTCGGCAATCGACTGGCGCCGCCCGGAGCGATCTGACGCATCTTTGCAGATCGCCTTCAGGGGACGAACACATGACGAACAAGCACGAAGCCGGCATCCAGATTGCGCGCCAGCTGCGCACCACCGAACACGCGGTCGACAGCGCCCTCGCCGAGATGTTTCGTCTCGGCGCGCAGATGATCGAAGGTCGCAAGACCGCCAGGCTCTCCGCCGCCGTCGGCCAGGACAGCCTCAACGAGATCGTCGGCGGTCTGTCGGCCCTGAACTCGGCGCGCATGGCCACGATCGCCGCGCATGGCGGCCTGCTCGACGTCGCCCAGGATCACGGCGTGGTCTGGCGTATGGATGGCACGACCGAGAGCAAGCCGGTTCCAACCGGAAAGCCGACCGGCTTCCTGACCGTCGCGGCATAGGGAGCGACGGCTTGCAGGGTTTCGTCTTCGCGCCCTTCAATGTGTTCTCCGCCGTCGCCCTGCTTTTGCTGGCGGTCAGCGGAGGCCGTGTCGAACGCTACGGCGCCATCCTGTTCGCCGCGGTCCTCCTGCTCACGCCCCTGATCACCTCTTATACGATCGGAGGCTTCCGCTGGGCCGTCGCCGCGTCATCGGTCGTCCTGTTCGGCATTCTTCTGACCATGTCGCTCAGGGCGGATCGCTGGTGGCTGATCTTCGCCGCCGGCTGCCAGTTGATGGCGCTGTCCACCCATTTGTTGGCCCTGCTGCGGATCGACAGTCTGCAGTGGACCATGGTCTCCATTCGATGGTTTTCCTGGCTGTTCATGATGGCCATCGCCCTGTTCGGGGCATGGGAAGGACGCGCGCTCACCCGACTCGCTCGTGAACGCAACACACCCGCCTGAGCGTCCGGTCTCTCGACCTCAAACCGCGCGCGGCGGGCGTCGCCCTCCCCCTGCGCCGTCTCCGAAAGCTTCCAGACACATGACGCGTTTTCCGAAATCGAACGCCGACCCGTTCGCCGCTCTGTTCGCAGAGGCGCTTTCGCACCTCGGGCCTGTCGAGATGCGGATCCTTCATCTCACGCTAAGCCGCGTCGCAGGTCTGCAGCGCTCCGGGCGCGGCGCTGAAGCAGATGCTCTCTTGCTGGGTCTTCTGCGTATCGTCCGGGACGACCAGGCTCCGTTCGAAACATCGCTGGAACCGCCGCGCCTCGCCATCTGAGCCCAGGGCAACAAGGGCGATCTGGTTGAGGCGGCCTCTGACGATCTTGCCGCGACGCGGCATTTGGTCGAGATCAAACGCGTCGCATCCCGCCTATCGCCCCGCCGGCAGCACCCGGCCCTCGAACCGATCAGAGCCATGGCGGCCCCACGGTGGTTCGACGAGGAACAACTCGAAGGCTCCGACGCAGCCTCGGCCGATGGCCATGGATTTTCTTGATCGGGAAGAAGTGGCGCGCCCGTAACGAACCGGGGTTTGGCCGTCAGATTCGTAGTCTGATGCGGTTGCCCGAACACGGCCGTCGCATGGTGGTCCAGCATGACCGACCAGAGCGCGACCGAGCGGTTCTGATGGACTCTCGCTCTCTGCTTGGTTCGCACCACCAGTAGCCCGTGGAGGGTCGGTCCGACGGTTTTCGATGCACCTGTGGCAGCGTCCAACGCATGTCCGACACGCGCAACTCGAATGGCCGGGTGAAACACCGCTCAAACCCTTCAGGCTGAACGAACCGCGTTCAAAAATGTCGCACATAAATATATAGGTGACAGACGCGGCCGAACTAAAGCCTTTCTGATCAGAATCTTATGAAAAATACTGGCGTTCGTCCGCGCCCAGGCATCCGGCGCCCGCACCCTCTCCGGGCAGACCATTGCGTCTGTTCTTGGAGAAGTAAGATGATCAGCCCCATCAATGTCACTTCCTATCCCGGTGTCGACCCCACGGGCGCGGCGGACAGCACCGTCGCAATCCAGGCCTGCTTTACAAGCAACCCAGGACGAGAGGTCTTCTTTCCGGCCGGGGTGTACGCGATCTCCGGCCCCATCACGGTCAGCGGCGGTATCGTCGGCGAGGGGCCATCGTCCACAACCATTCAGGTCAATGGCGGCGGCTACGACGCCATCACCCTCAATGCTGACTGCTCCTACTGCGACAATATCGGGTTTACGAGCCCCACATATCGCCCGTCCGGCGTCACTGTGAAATTCGCGAACTCACGCAGGTTCCAGAAGCTCACCCGATTCAGTATGTCCAACCAGTTTATGCCGATCCAGAACGGCGTTGGTACTGTCGTCACAGAGATCAGTTCAGGCGAGATTCTGAACACGACGCCTGGCGCAAACAACGCGGTGATCGACATTGTCGGCGGGAACGACACATTCATCAACAAGGTCTTGGCGGACAATCCTTTGGGCAGCGAGCCGTCGTGGGGCATCCGCATCAACCAGTCGAATGCCGTCTGGATGACGGACAACGACATGATCCACTGCGGCAACGGCCTGGGCATCGTTCCGAACGGCCCCTCGGGCGAGGTCACGTTCATTTTCGGCATCAACAATGCCTTCGACAGCTCAGCGAGCGGCACCGGCGTCTACATCCGCCCGACCAACGGAGCCAAGGTCAAAGGCGTCCAACTTATCGGCAACTGGAGCGCCACCAACGTCGTCGGCTGTTCGATCTCAACGGACAGGACGTCGAACACGCTTGTGGATGGCGTCCAATTTTCCAGCTCGCGATTCCTCAACAACAAGCTGGAAGGCGTGATCCTCGACTGCGGCTCTCAGGGCAAGAATATCGATTTCGACGACTGTTCAATTCTCAGCAATAGTCGGGACCCGGTGGGAAGCCATGCGGGTTTCCTTGCCTCAACGGACTCCCAAAGCTTCCGGATCCGGGGCGGCCGCTCTGGCGCGGGTTATGGCTTCGGGCCGCGGCACTCTTACGGAGTCATCATCGCCGGCAACTGCTCGGACTACGAAGTCAATGGGGTCGACCTCAGAGGAAATATCACTGGCGGCCTGCAAAACCTGTCTCCCCAGACCGAGAATGGGCGCATTCGGGACAACGTCGGTTACGTCACCCCGTGGACCACGACCAATCCGATCCCAGTTGCCTTGTCTGGTTCGTTTGTGAGCGCCGCTGCCGTCGTAAATTATCGTCGGACCAGTGAAGGTCTGGTTCACTACTCCGGCCAGGTTAGTGTCCCCGCAGGCGGTATGGGAACCGCGACCGGCGCGATCACGGTTGCTATGCCCTTCGCCTCGGCGGACAACCATGTCGCCGCCGCCCGAAACATCGACGCGACCGGCCAAGCCGGCGTTGCCACGATGTATGCGGGCGCTCCGACGCTTTACTTGACCCGCTACGACAATGGTACGCTCGTGACCGGACCCGGTACCGTCGCGTTCTCCGGCACTTACCGAGTAGCGTAAGCGACGCTGCACGGCGGCTCCGCTCTCATTTCGAGCGCGGGGCCGCCATCACCGCTGGCGGGATCCTTGCCCTCCTGAGTCTCATCCTGGCTGTATCGCTTTGGGCAATGATGGGCTCGCCAGCTAAAGTCAGAAACGGAGCCCGCAGCCGTTGTGAGGCTGCGATTTGCCCCGGCCGGACTGCCGATAACCACCCTACGCACAGTGCCCCAGTCCAGGAGGACAAGCCATGCTGATCGCCACCGCTTTCCTGCGCGTCTTGCGGGCCGCGCCGAACGAACGTCCCGCCTCCACGTCGACCACCTCCCGAGCGTGCCGAGCCGCAGTCGAAAGCATGGCTCATGAAAGCCTGCCTCGCAGCTGAAGTGGAATGGAGCCCACGGGCTATCGACGCGGCCGTGGCCTGGACCGGTATCAACGCCGAGTCGCAAGCCATGTGGCGGCGGCTGGCCGAGCACGACTGCCAAGGTGAGGCCGATGTGGCTGAAAGCGCCAACCCTGCCGACATGAAGGCGCGACGCCTGCCTGATCGAGATGCAAGCTGAGCGCGTCAGCTACGGTCGGGAAGTCATTGGCGGCATAGTTGGTTTCTCACGAACTGCCGCGTCGTCAGCGTTTCAGACAGCCGCAGAGACGCGATGTCCGAGCTCAGCGAGTCCCAGACGGCCTAAAAGGCAGTTCTCCGTTGTCGGGATACCCGCGTTTGGCTTATCAACGTGCGAGGGTATGTCGGGGGACAAGCATATGGCGAAAAAGACTCAGCGGGACGAGACGCTCCAGACGGTGAGCGAACGCTTGGCCGAGTTCGTCATCGAAGCCGCCCAGCAGCGGGTGGAATCAGAACCCAAAGGTCCGTTGGGTCTCGCGATGAGCGCCTCGATTGAGCGGGCCGTAAAGAACGCCGTAGACGAACGGCTCGACCGTTTTCAAGAGGCCCAAAGCCAGGAAGTCGCCGACGCGATCATCAAGAAGCTGCACGCACAGGGGGAGCGCGAGAAGGGAAATCTTTTGGCCCGCCACTGGCCGATCGCCGTCGCCGCTGCCGTCGCCCTGCTGCTCGGGCTCGCGGGCGGCGTCCTGATCGGAGTGTTCCTTTCGGACCCCGCCGGGCCGGAGGCCGTGGCTCCCACGGGCTCGACCAGTTCCACAGTGATCGCCGAGTCCGCTGCGATCCCGACGCCGACGGACGAGGCGGAGGTGCCAGCTGGCCCACCCACGCAGCAACAACCCGCCGGGCCCGGCGACCGATGACGTCACGATCGTCCGACCTGCACACCGTCGAGCTGACCACGGCCGTCATCGGTCCGAGGTCGCGCGGTCGTGACTACAGCATCCTACGCAGGGCCGGACCGGCGCTATCGGACGATGCCTCCGCCGCCTTGGCCGACATCGCCATGGTCCTCACCGGGTGGGCGCTGACGCGAGCCAGACGCCCGATCGCCTTCATGTTTCCCGTGACACCCCAGCAGGACGCGTTCGCCGTCCTGCGGGCCGCCTATCAGGGCGAGGGCGCACTGGGGCCGATGGCGTTCGCCAATGTCGTCATCGCCCCGGCCGCCGTCCTCGCCCAGATCGGCTGGGCCTCGCATCGGCTGCTGAAGGCCATTCCCTCTGCGGGCGACGACACCTTCGCGCAGTCGGCGTTCAGCCTGGATCTCGATGACCTGACCATGGAGCCGCCGGCTCCGACCACGCCGCCCGATGCGGCTTGGAAGGATCAGGCGATCGAAGCCGATATCGCCGAGCCCGAAGAGGCTCTGGGCTGGGTCATGGATGCGATCCAGCCGGCTGAGCAAAGGGCGCGGATTTCAGGGTGGACAACCACAGCCAACCTGATGCGGGTCGGTCGCTTGGACCCCGCCAAAGCTTTCCGGCTGGTCTTTCACACGGCGGACCAATCGACCGCCATGTTCGATGCCACGCATCAGCGCGTGTCGCTACGCGATGCCGTGGAGCCGCCTGCGCCACCCCCGCTGGCCTGGCGCGTCTGGAGTCTGCTGAACCGGCAGGCGTCCGAAGTGGACGGCGGGAGTCCGTTACGCAAAGTCGAGTGGCTTCGGCAGATGATCCAGGGCGAGCCGAGCGCGGTGGCGGCTCAGGTTGTTCTTCTGGCAGGGGTGGGCGCCAAACCCAGCCAGCAGGTGCAACTGCTGGTCGCGGCGGCCGAAACGGCCGACCAGGCGGAGGCCGAGACCGCTGACGCCGTGCTGAAAGGTGTGGGCGAAGCCCTGTCGCGTCTGTTCGACAACGTCGGCGGTTCAAAGGCCGGCGCCTACTATGTCCAAGGCCTTCTGGACGCCCTGCCGGCCACAACTCTGGACCGGATCGATACCGTCTCCGCGCTGGCGGCGATCCCCGAGGTCAGCGAAGCCCTCGGCGTATCGGCGTTGAACGCGGACAACCAGGTTCTGATCGACCACTGGGCCCAGGCCATCTCCGGCCGGCCGGAGGATCTGCTTCATCTCGCGCCAGCGGTCGCCGCCCGCGCCCTGGCCTCGGTAGTGCGGCCACCCGACCTGGACGCCGCGTCCTATGCCCTGGCCACGCGCCTGTGCTGCGCCTTGGCGTGGCAGACGCCCGATGAACCCGTGTTGAGAACGGCGCTGGACAGGCTGCTGAAGGAAGCGCCGTCGGAGCGGGATCTCGACCTCGCCCAACCATCCTTCGTCGATGCGACGGCCGACGATGATGACCTGTTCTGTCGTCTGCTCAACCGCACCGTCAACTCGAAATGGGCGACGCCGGCCGACCTCAGGCGCGACGGCGATCTGTGTCTGCGCGTCGTGTCCATGGCCCTGCGCGCACGCGAAATCGGCAGACTGGCGGCATGACCCGATGTCCCGACTGCGGCAACCCTCGACCGAGCGAGTCCGAACCCTGTGACGTGTGCCCGATCATGAACGAATCCGCCCGAGCCGCAGGCGTGTCCGCCGGACGGATCGCCGAACCCGTGGGTGCCATGCCGATGACAACGGCGGACATCCTGTCGATCGATACCGCGCCCAGCGACGCGGAGGCAGCACATCCAGCCGCCGCCGCCCTGCCTCAGCAGCCGGAGAAGGACGATGTCCGAACGAAATCTCCCGTCGAACCCGCCAGTGCCGCCGGACAGGAGGAGATCACCCCTCAGAACCTTGATCGGCTCCGCAAACAGGGGGTCTTCATCATCGTTCTGCTGGGGTTCGCGACGGCCGGAAAGACGTTCTTCCTCAATCGATTGAAGGAGCAGCTTTCAGCGGTGGAGGGCTACAACTGCAACGATCGACCGAGGGCCCGTCAGGATGAAGAGGTGGCCAACACATTCACCTTCACCGACCACCGCTTTCACAGGGCCATGTTGGGCGACCGCGAGCTGCCCGCCGATTTCGTCATCATCGACATTCCGGGAGAGCGTTTCCGGCAAGCCGTAGAGAACAACTTTCTCCGCTCCGACGACGCCCTGCTTCGACATGTGATGCTGGCGGCCGGTGCCTTCGTCACCTTGCTTCCCGCCGACCAACTGCTCCTCGGAGCCGCAGCCGCGAAGTATCGCCACAAGAACCCCGCGACGGTCGTCGCTGCGGACATTGAAGCGATGACGGACGACGCCATCGAAGCCCGCATCAAGGTGCTTGAACCCCTGCTCAAGGCTGCCGCCAAGAAGGTTCGCGAGAAACAGCAGGCGGCGAACCCGGGGTCGATCAGGTCGGCTAAGACCGTCCAGGCGAACCTCAAGGCCGAGCACAAGGCGCTGTCGGACGTTCTGCTGTCCCGCCTGATCGATCAGGTTACCGGGCAGGAGCATCAACTCACAGAGTTCGCCGGCGGCATCGGCTCCATGGCACTGTTCACCTCGTTGCTGGAAAAGCTCGGCTCGCCCAAACTCCCTGACGGCTTCGATCGCTATGCCTTCGCCGATTACTGTGGCTCACCCGAACGGAAGCCGCCTGCCAAGCCGATGTTCGTGGTGGTATCCAAGATCGACCTGGTTCGGGGCAACACCCCCTCGCTGCGGGTCGCGATCAAGACCCTGTTCGCCGGCCAGCCCGAGGTCCAGCGCATGCTGGGCGATCTCAGCCGTCCCGGAGCCCCGCTCAACTGTCGTGACGCCCTGTCGATTATCCGGCCGGAAATCTTCAAGCATGTGACGGGCTGGTTCCACCCGGACGCGACCACCTTCCGCTACGTTTCGGCCTTCTCCGACATGCCGCCGAACCAGACCCGGATCGACTACCATCTGGAGTTCGACGGGGTCGTCGAACTGATCCGCGACCTCGGCAAGGTGCAGAACGCCGCCAAGGCTCCGGCGACGCGCCGGCCGTTCTGGGATCTGACGAGCCTGTTGAAGCCATGAGCAGCGCGTGGATCAGAGCCGCAGCGACGGCGGTCTTCCTTGTCGCCCTCTACCTCATCTGGGGCGGGACGCTCACGATCGGGCCCCAGACCGCGCGGCCGCCCGTCCACGCTCCGCCCGGGGAAAAGGATCCGCGATGGATCGAGCGCCTGGGCATGACCAACCTGGCCGCCAAGGGCGACCCGACGGCCCTGTTCGACGCGGCGCGCGAGCAGGCCACCGATCCAGACGCACTGACCAGGGACATGTGCGCGGGTCGCGACATGGATGCGGATCTTAGGTTTCGTGAAATCCGCGCGGCGCTAGTCCGGAACAACGAGGCGCTATGCGGAGGTTTCTGGGGTCGTCGCGCCCTGGCATCGCCTGCCAGCATCGAGTTGGGCATGATCCCGGGTGTCATCGTCAATCTGGCCTTGACTGTTCTTCTGTTCGTTGCGCTGGGCTGGGTCTGGCTCCGTGTTGCGGGACTTGGTCGGTCGCGCCCCAACAAGAAGGTGCTGCGCGGAGATCAGGTCGCCCCCAAGCATGCTGGCGGACGCTGAATGTTAAGCGGGCTGATTTTCATCGGCATCGCTCTGACGCTCACCGCAGCCCTGGGCCTCATCGCGCTCAACCGCTGGCGCGACGGCTCCGCCTTGACGGCGATGCTGGCGGCCCCGGTGCTTTTGATCGCCTGCCTGGCCATCGGCTGGACCGACCTTCGCTTCGGCGAGATGAGCCTGTCGCTGCGTGAGATCAGTGCCGATGTGAACCGGCTGCCCATCCGGGTCGGCGGTCACGCCGTGATCGACGACGGAGAGGCCCGCGAGCCGCTCGACGACCTGATCGTCGCCGGCATGCCGTCCGACATCGCCCGCATCCAGAGCGTTGCCGTCGAGGACAGTGGGGCGTCCGAGGTGGCCCTCGTCACCCGGCCCGACCCCTTGGCGCTGGTGTCGGTCAAGGTCGGTGATGCACAGGTGTTTCCGGATTCGATCCCTTTCGATCCCGGCTTCGGCGTCTGCATCGCGGCACCTTGCTCTCGCCAGGGCGGGGGCTGGTTCATTTTCGACGGAAAGCGCTTCCAGTCGGCCGAATGGCAAGGCGACGGCCTGGTGACCGTTGCGAACGGGGCCGCAGGTCGCACTCTGCCGGGCCGGAAAATCCTGTTTGTGACGTTTGGGCCGCGCGATCCCGGCCAGGGCATCTATCCACTTCGCGACTATCTGCCTCGGCCCACGACAGAGGGAGACGGCCTGGGCGATTGCGATATCTGGGCCTGCGCGCGGATCAGGGGCGAGATGCGGCCGTCGCACAGCTATGTCCTGCACACATCAACCGGCTGGCGGCTGGTGCTGGCCGACGTCGGCGCGCAGGCGGTGCAGCCGGGCGAGAACGGGTGGCGGGGTGTCCAACGTGACAGCGCGCCGACGCCCGTCGGCGAGGGTCTGACCTTCACCGTCTGGGAGCCACGCTTCTTCGAAATTCCGGTCAATGACGACGACAGCGCGCGCGGCCGGCTTCAGGCCAGACGTGCCGTCGCTGTGTCGCAAGCCGAAGGCATGGCCATTCTCGCCTTCAAGTCGCCGCTGGTGCAGCAGGCCGGTCACTGTCAGGGCGACGTGCTGACAGAAGCCGACAGCCGGGTAGCCGACGAGGCGGGATTCACCGAGGGCACGGCCGTCTTTCCTCTGATTTCGGGTCGTCTGGGGGCGGCGATCCGGATGCAGATTCCCCAGCCGATCGGGGGCTGCGCCGGGTTCACCTTCCGCGATTTCACCGCTGTCGCCGCCTCAACCACGGACGACCGGGTCGAAGCCGACTTCACCCTTCGACAGTATGCGCCACCCTGGACGCTGGTGTTCGTCGTGATCCTGTCCAGCGGTCTGCTCGCGACGCTGAGCCGCAGCATTCTACAGCGAGATCCGGCGGGATTCTGTATTCTTGCGGTCGTGCAGTGGTTGCTGGCGATCCGGGTTCTGATCGCCGTGGCCGGTCACGCCCTGGACCCCCGGCTCGACTGGCCCTCGGCGCTGGCGGCAGAGACCCTCGTCTATGCCGCCGTCCCTGTCGCACTCACCCTCTGGCTGCGACGCGGAATGCCCTGGACGACGGTGGACGTGTTGCTTGCCCTGACCCCTCCGGTCGCGGCGGGTGCATCGTTCCTCGCTTGGGGCAACCCAGGCAAGTTCGCCTTGGCGACGCTTGTCCTGTTCGTCGCCGCACTGGCTTGGCGTCTGGACACCGCCGTGGCCCCGGCAGTCGCGACGCCGGGACGATCTCGAAAAACCAAGACCCCCGCCCGTACGCCGCTGCGGGTCGGCCTGGTGTCGGCCGTCGAGTGGTGCAGCGGCCAGTTCGATCGCTTGTGGAAAAGCATCAGCAAGCAGGCCGATGAGCGTCTTCCGAAATGGGCGACGGCATTGGCAGCGAGGTATGGCAGAGCCGGCGTTGGGCTGCTCTTGCTGACGGGTTTCGTTCGCTTGCTTCTCTTCCTTCTGCTGCAGGTCAAGGAGCGCTTCGAATACGGCTCGTTCCGCTTCGGCGTCAGCGTGCTCTATACGCCGCTGCTGATCGTCGGCTTCTCGCGGCTGCTCTGTGCGTCCCGCGCCAGCCCGCAGAACTGGCGTCTCCCGGTCGCCTCTGCCGGACTGCTGGCGGCGGTTGTGGTCATCATTCCGGCCGGGGTGCGCGACAACGGCTACGCGATCATCATGGCGCTAATCCTGTCTGTATTTCTTGCTGTCCGGGCGTTGCGCGACCTGCCTCGGACACAGGCGGCGAAACCGGTGAGCCGGTGGCGGGCCCTTCTCGCTACCCTGTTCGCGTGGCTGCGTAGGCGCTTCAATCCAGACACAAAGACAGCGACCCGGTGGTGGACGCTGCCGGCGACCCTGCGGCTCCTGGACCAGCTCGGCCGCGCGATCGGGACGCGGCGATGGTGGGCGGCCCCGGTGGTCGTGCTGGCCATCCTGCTGGCGATCGGCCTTGGGGGCGGGGCCTGGGTCGCCCGCGACTGGAACAACAGCGTCCACGCCGTCAGTGTGGAGGAAAGCGACACCACGGCGATCGAACGCCTCAACGAACGCACCATCAACAACCAGAACTGGCTGCGTCTGTCGCTAATGTTCGCACCGGCGCTAGTCGCAGAGGCCGGCACGACCGAGGCCGAGAGCCAGCGGGAGTGGTCACTCGCGCTCAGCGATTACACGGGCACGCCGCTGGGTCGCGGCTACATGTCACCGAGCCTGCTGGGCGACCTCCGGACGGTGCAGCTGAGCGACAACCTGAGCGCCATCCACCTGATGTCTCCATTCGGACGCCTGGGCGCCGCCGCCCTGCTGATTGTCCTGCTGACGCTGCCGCTGATCTGCCAGCGATTGAGGCCGGAGGGTCGGCTGCCGGATCCGACATGGACGTCGGCGTCGATGGCGCTGTGGATCGTGTTCGGGACGGCGCTGTATATGGTGCTGGCCAACCTTCAGTTGGTGCCCTTCACCGGTCGAAACATCTATCTGCTGGCAGCGACGTCCGACAGCGATCTGCTGGAAGGCCTCGTCCTGTTCGGCATGGCGCTGGTCGGCTTCGGTCGAAGGGGGGTACGGCATGGCAAAGGATAGGATGCCGCTGAAGGCAAAGGGGGCAAAATCCGGGTCCGCACAGCGCATATCGCGCTCCGGCGTCGTGGCGGCGCTGCTTGTTTTGATCATGGTGGCGCTGATCGGCGTGGCGCCGTCCATCCTGTCCTGGCAGGGCCGTGCGCCCAAACAGCTGATCGCCAAGGGGTCGGGCTATGATCGCGTTGTGCGCGAGGTCTTCGCAGAGCGTGGCTGGCTGACGGTCGGGACCGACGCGGACGGAAAGCGCATCGTTTCGCTCGCTGGCCCGGTGGCGCGAAACGAGGCCCTGCTGACCTATGTGAACAGCTCTCGCCTGCGCCGCGACATGCAGGACGCGTCGCTGTGGCGGCTCGACGATGGCGGGGCCGTCCTGGAACTGGATCCCTACGCGCACAAGGTGGCGCGTCCCTTCGATCGGTCCGAGGGCTGGGCGCGACCGATCTTCTTCAGAGGCGGGTCCGAAATCGGCTTCCAGCTGCGCCGACTGGCCGACCGACGGGTGATCGCCGTCTCGTCCAGTGGTGATGCAGCGCGCAGATGCGACATCGACATCAATGACGACAACCGCTGGCCCTCGGCGGGCGGAGAGCGGCGCGCGCTCGGCATCTGCGAGGGAGGGCGCCCGCTGGCACGGCTCTCACTCGTCGGCGATCAACTGGTCGTAAGGGCTGGCGATCTGCCCTCGGAAACCACCGTGTTGGTCGGCGGTGTGCGGCTTCGCGCCGATGCGGCGCAGGCGAGTGCCGTGACCATGCAGCCGGGAGAGGAACTGAGCGTACGGGGACCGCAGGGGTCGGTGAGCCTGCTGGTCGATCGCCGCGTCGCCGCAATCGCCGTCGGCGACCCCAGCTTCGCACGCGAGGCATATCCTGGCCTCGAAACGATCGCCGGCGGCCTGGATCGAGCGATGGTCCGATCCCGCCTCTCCCAGCTTCGCCTGACGCTGGATCAGGACATGCAGGACCTCGCCCAGGCGGCCCTGGTCGAGCAGGCGTCGCATCTCCAGGGCGATGGCGATGCCTTCCGCGCCGCGGTCACCGTCATGGACGGTCGCACCGGCGAAATCCTGGCCCTGGCCAGCTATCCCTCCGATCCCGACCAGTTGAGCGAAGACCAGCGCGGCACCCGAGGCGGCGAGGCGCTGCTGGAGCGAAACCACAACCTCAGCCTCATGCCCATCGGCTCCATCGCCAAGGTGCCGTTGTCCATCGCCATTCTGGACAGCCAGCCCCGTCTCGCAGCGTTCCGTATCAGCCCCGGAGCCAGCCGGACCATTATGGGCATCGATATCGGCAGCGAATTCTACGACACCCATTCGGGGCCGCCTGTGGATTTCCCTAGCTATCTCGCGATCTCGTCCAATCGATACGCGCTCGGGCTGATGCTGATCGGCCTCGGAGAACAACCCGGGCCGGCCTACGCCTGCGGGGCCTTCTGCGAGGACTGGAGCTTGGGCCGAAGCAGGCGCGACACGCCTCGGCTGGCCATTCTGGAAAACAGCGAGACGGGAGCCTTCGGTCGCATCCCCACCATGGCGTCTGCGATGTCGGTGCCTTGGGCCACGTCTCTCCAGACGCTGTTCGACATCGCGCCGGACCGGGCTGCGTGCGGCTACGACATCCAAGTCTGGCGCGATCTGGCCAACGGTGCATGCAACAACGCCTTCGCCGGCGTGGCACCCCAAACCGAAGCTCTGGGACTGAACGCCGTCTCGGAACTATCCAGCGGCTATCTGATGAGTGTTCTCGGCGGGTCGCGATCCTCCTGGACCACCGTCAAGGTCGCGGAAGTCTTCTCGCGCATCGTCACAGGCCGTCAGGTCCGCAGCCGCCTCACGCTGACGCCGAAGGACACCCCCGCGCCGGTCCCGCTCGACTATCATATCGATGACTCTGAAGATCTGGCCGGATTGCGCGATCACTGGATGCAAGGGCTCTATGCCGTCGCTCGTCCAGGCGGCACTGCCGCGACCCTCGGCGCCAGGTTCAGAAACGCTGGCTATCCATCGAACGTCGTTCTCTATGCCAAGACCGGCACACCGTCGTTGGAAAGCGGCGCCGTGCAGAGCCCCGCCAATGCCCGGCTGACCGCCCTCATTGACAACCGTTGCGGTGTTCGTTGGGACGCTGCCGCCGGCCGCCTCACCTTTGGGGCGGGGCCGGTTCCGTCGGACGACGAACTGGTCGCACGCATGCGCGACCATAACCGTCAGCAATGCGTAATCGCCGCCGGGCCTGGCGATGCGCTGAAAGAGGCAGTCGTGACCCAGATGGCGACCTTCGACTGCCCTCGGGCGCGACGCGATTGCATTCCGGACGGCGTGCGGATGGAAGGCGGCGTCGTGACCGGCGTTCAAAGACGCCTCCAGGGGGGGACAGCGCGAGGGTCCATGTTCGGACATGCCGTCGCACTCTCCGCCGTCCGATATGAGTCCGGCCATCCCGCCCGTGTTCTGACGATCGTGATCAATATTCAGCGCAGGACGCGCAACACGCCGGCCCTCACCGTGGCCGAGACCATTCTGGACAGCGACCCCGTCCGCGCGTGGATGCGAGGAGGTGACGCGTGATCGACAGGGCTCGCATTGTCCGATGGGTCGGACCGGCCGTGTTCGCGATCATGGGCGCGATCGTTCTGAGGTCCGCAGTGTCCGCCGGCCGGCCCGTCGTTGCCGAAGACGCACCGGCCAGGCGTCAGGTTGCGATCGTCCGGTTAACCCCAGGCACGCCGGAGGCCGAGGGTTGGCCCGCCTTCTTCGCCTGTAGCGGCCTGAGCCAGGATACCGAGGTGGTGCATGCCACCCTGATGCGAAATCAGGGCCGCGAGCCATTGTGGAACGGCCCCATCCAAGAGCTCGGCAGCATCGAAGTGGTGTTCACGCCCAATGACGATCCTTCGACGGAGCAGGTTCGACGCATCGAGCGCCAGGTCGCGGCCAACCAGACCCGGTGCGGATTCTGACCATGGCCAAGCCAGCGTTCCCGCCTGACACCATTCGCGACGGAGCGTTTCGGTTCGTGGCTCGACTGGGTCCGTTGCTGGAGTATCGGAGCGACCGCGATGCCCTCTACGTTCTCGCGCCACCCGGGGCCGTAGAGGCGGACGCCGACAACATCTTTCGTGTCCGAACTGATGCGCGACCGGCCTTCGACCAAGCGGCGGAAGCCTTTCGGAACCCGGCCTGGACTGACAGCCGATTGTCCACTGAGCGGGTGCGCCTGCCACAGGACGCGAGCCCTCTGGACGAGACCTGGTGCTGGGAGACCGCCGCAATCGGCGAGACCCTTGATCAGCGGCTGAAGGCGGCTGGGCCGGTTGGCCGGAGGGTCCTCGATCCGTTCGCTCGGAGCCTGTCGCAAGCACTGGGCCCCCTCCATTCCGCAGGTCTGGCCCACTTGGGACTGAGATTGAACAACGTCGGAGTGCAAGCCGGGCGGATCGTTGTCGGACCACCGCTTCCCGACTTCCGCACCTTCCTGGACGCTCGGACCGGCGCAGGCTTCGACCTGCTTTCACTCTACGAACCGCTGGAGTATCGCGACGCCGCCGGGCGCGTCCCGCTCGGCCCGGCGACCGACGTCTACGCGGCCAGTGCGCTGCTGTTCCGATTGGGAACGGCAACCGCCCCGCCCCCGCCCCTTCTGCGCCTCAGGTCGCCCGGTGTCGCGCTCTGGGCGACCCCTGGGCCGCCCGAGATGTCGGATGACATGCGACGGGTCATCGAGCGCGGATTGAGCCTTCGGATCGAAGATCGCTTCGCGTCCATCTCCGAATGGTTGGAGGCCCTGGGCCTGGATCCCGACGGCGACGACACGGTTCACTTCGACGACAAGGCGCCTCCGGCTTCATCGGCGGCGGTCACGACCCCGCCTGTGCTCGCCTCGCCCGTGCCGCAGCCCGCCGGGGCGGGGTCGATCGACCGGCCCGGCCTCGGGGTCACGACTGCTGCCGTGCAGACTGGCCTCTCGGGCGCCGCGTCCGGCCAGCCCACCCTTCCCACCTCAAAGACGCTGCCACAAAGGCCGGAGACGGTCTCCATCCTGAGCCATCCTCTGGACAAGACGGTCATTCGACGGAGCGGAATCCTGACCAGGATCGTCGTTTTGGCCGCCGTCGTGCTCGCAGGCGCAGGCGTCGCCTACACCTATCCGACCGTCTCGAAATGGCTCGCGCCACCACCCCCCGCGCCCGATGGCTGCCGATGGGATCGCGACGGCGGTGTCCTGAAGATTGCGAAGGAGCCGGCGACATACACCCTCAACTGCAAGCTGGACGGTCGCTGGTCGCCGGCGCCCACACTGGAGCGGTTCGACTACGCGACCGTGCGCCTGTCCGAGGAGGCGCTGGAAAACTACAAGCCCGGGCTTGAGAAGGCGATGGAGCGGCTAGGCGCCTTCTACAGGCTGATGGGCGAAGCGGGACGGGTCGACGATTTCGCAAAGGCGCGGACGTGGTTCGGCCACGCAGCGGATCTGAATGACAGGGCGGCCATTCGGTCGCTGGGCGAGATGGCGCTGTTGGGCCAGGGCAAGGCAGTGGATCTTGCTGACGCGGAGATCTGGCTGCGCCGAGCCAGCGTAGCCGGCGACCAGATTGCCAAACTTCAACTGGCTCGCCTTCTAGAACAGACCAACCCCTCCGCCGCGAACTTCGACGCCCGTACGCAAGAAGCCGTCCGATACTACCAAGGCCTTCGTAACGATCCCGACCTCGGCAATCAGGCGAGAGACGGGCTCAATCGCGTGACAGCGGCCACCGCAGCGCGCGACGCCGCTGCGGCGCTTGCCGTCACCGAATCCCTGGCCCTCACGGACGCAGAGGCGGCTGCGGGCGAAACCGCCATGCAAAGCGCGCCGGCCGCAACGAACAGCACGACGCGGCCAACGCCGGCCAGCCGTCCGCAGCCCCACGCCACCACACCAACGACGCCTCGCCCGGCGCCGACGGCGTCCAGTCCACTCAACCTGTCGGCCAATGTGACGTTTCCGAATACGATGAGCGTCGCCCTAGCCGTAGAAACTGAAGGGAGACGTCAATGTTCAAGCCGTCGCGCCACCTATCGGAGCAGTACGCCGGCCGGCGTTCCGACATGCCCTTCCGATCGTACGACCTGCATGGTCGTCGCCAGAATTCAGTGTGTGCAATGATCGGCGCCCGAATCCCAGTCTACGCCATGTTGACGGCGGCTATCATGCTGACCGCACAGCCGGCGCTTTCGCAGAGTGCTTGGGTCGGGCCATGCGAACTGGCCGAGGACTACATGCGGGGGGCGAACTTTCAGGCCGCCTATCGTGGTGTCCATCGCGAAACCCTATCGACCGACCCTTGCGGCCGAGATGTCGTCACCGTCTATAATCTCCTTATACGATCGAACGAACAGGCGACCTACGACGTGACCGGGCGGCAGTACTACGTCTGGCCGACACGCGGCAATTGCGATGCTCGGGGCGCCGGACCATTCGTCCGAGGCGTCGTTCGACTGACGCAACAGCGTCAGGCCAACGGCGCCAACTGTCGTGTCGTCCTGACCGCCTCCTTCGACCTGACCATCTGGCAGGTGAACCAGCAGGATGGCCAGTCGATCATCTTCTCAGCGCCGATCACGCCAATCGGCGTGGGGGCGCAACAGTTCGCCGTGAGCCGCGTCGGCGAGACGGAGGCGATGATCTTCTACGCCGCCGTCACGATCCCCCATGTGGCCACCGGGCGATAGAGCACCGAAAGCCGGCGGCCGTTCAGCAGCCGCCGCTTGACACCTGCGGGGTCACACCCTGCTGGCGCAACAACTCGGGCAGGATGCCGCTCGAGACAGCGCTGAGCACCTGACTCGAGTTTCGGCTCGCCAGTTGGGTGTTCACCCCGACGACGCGGTGACAGGCGTCGAACAGAGGGCCGCCGGAACTGCCGGGCGCAATCTGCGCGGTGTGTTGCACCAGCCGCGTCTCTCCCCCGCCGTCGCTCTGTATGGTCACTCCGCTATAGACGCGGGAGACGATCCCGGTCGTCAGCGTGGCGGTTTGCTCGTCCTGCGTCTGGAAATCATCCGCCAGACCAGGAAAGCCCAGGGCCCACACGTCCGAGCCTTGCGCCGGCTCGTTGCCGGCGATGGCGATCGTCCGGCCCGTCAGCCCGGGTATACGCAGGATGGCGATGTCGTGGATCGGGAACTGGGCAATGACCGTCCCGGGGATACGCTGGGCGTCAGTCGTGCCGTTGACCACGGCATAGACGGCGCCGCCGCCCTCGATCACATGGACATTGGTGACGACGATGCCGGGAGCGACAATGAAGCCCGTTCCCGACCCGATCATGTTTCCGACAGGGTGCAGGATCCGCACTACCGACCGGGCGACGCGATCCGCCTGAAAGCGTCCCGACCGGGTCGTCGGAGCGATGTTGTCTGCCGCGGCGCGCTGGGCTGCGCGACGCTCTCCATCCAGTCGCGCCCGATCCTCTTCCTGGGCGATCTGCACGACCTGATTTCGCAGCGACGCGAAGACCTCCTGCCGACCCGCGCGCCTCAGAACCGCGACGACCGAAGCATTCCCCTCCCATTGTTGAAGGGCTTCCCGCCCGGCCGTAGAGGAGCCTGCCGTGGCGACCGATGTCCGCATCGCCTCAACCAGTTCGTCGGAACGCTGGAACAGGGTCTCGCTGACCGCAGACCGGGCCCCGGCATCGACCTGGGCGACAGCCTGGACGCAGGCATCCAGCTCGCCCGCCAGCCCCTCGAAGGCGATGAGGTCGCCGATTAAGGCGGGTCGCCCGTCCGACAGCGACGATTCAAGGGCTCGCAACGCGGAAGGCAACCGATCGTCCTTCAGACGATCGATCAGAAAGGCGCGCGAGGCGGCGGCCGTCGGATCATAGATTTCGGCCAGCGCCCGATCGACCTGACGGAGCTCCTGTCGCGCGTGCTCGCGGACCGGGCTGTTCACGACTCGGGCGGTGAATGCGCTCTGATCCAGGGTCGCCTGGGCCAGCGACACCGACCGCCCCAACACCGGGCGCCCCGCCACGGCATCCGCTATGCGCGCGGCCTCCGCCGCTTCGTCGGGCCGAAGCGCCAGCACCGCATAGGCTCGCAGTCGATCGACCCTGAGGCGCGCCAGGACGGCGGACGTGTCGGTCTGGGTCGACGGCAGGTTCTGGGCGTCGGCCGCGACGGCGGCCAGCGCCGTCCCGAGCGGCGAGCCCATCAGCCATGAGGCGCCGGCTCGGCTTTCCAGTTGGCAACTCGTGCGTTCATCGCCCACCCCTTCGGCTGCGCGGCCCCAGGCGAAACTGCCGGACCAGCCGACGGCCTGGAATGTCGCCTGACCTTGGGCCTGGCCGATGGTCACGCCGGCAGTGAAGCCTGCCCCCTCGGGACAAACAGACACGGCGGTTTCGACACCCGCTCCAACCAGTATGCAGTCGCCGCTACTCCGATCCGCGACCAGGGTGATGAATCGCGTCTGCGGAAGCTGGCCGGGCAGGCCGTCGAGAACCGCCAGTTCGTATTGGTCCCTGCCATCGTCGGCCAGTTCGACCCAGATGCCCGTGCTGACAAACCCTCTGTAGACCTCGCCTCCCTGGACCTGGGCGCGACTCTGCGCGACCGAGAGTCCAAGGGACGCCAGCATCGCCAGCGAAACGGCGCGGGCCACCCTCGCCCGTGGCTTCCCGACCCCTCGTCTTCCCGCTCTGCCCATTTGGTCGGTCATGCGCCCCCAGCACCTCGTTCGACACGTCGCGGATCGATTCTAGCGACCCTTCCGATCGCCGTTAGCGCCTCACTAACCCCCGAATTCCGCAAGCCATGCTGCGGAGGCGGGCCGGTGCGGTCAAGCTCCGATTGACGGCCTTTTTTTCTTCAGCCTAGAGTGGAGACTGACGCAACGTCGTTTTGCGTCGGGGGCTGGACGGGATGCCGATGAACAGGACGAAGCACGTCATAGCGGGCCTGTTGGTCGCCGCCACGCTCGGAGGTATGGCGACGCCGACCGTGGCTCAGAGTCGCGGGAACGAGGCGATCGCAGTGTGCGAAAGCCAGCGCCGTCCCTTCTTCGACATTCGCCAGCGGAACCGGGAGACGATCCGCAACCGCGTCATCCAAGGCGTCGCCGTCGGCCTTCTGGGGGGCGGACTTTTGGGCAGCGCGGCGGGCCAGGGACAGTCGGCGGGCACCCAACGCACCGCGATGATCGTCGGCGCCGTCATCGGCGGGGTCGCCGGTGGCATGAACCAGTATATCGCCGCCAAACAGCAGATCACGGACGACAACCGCGAGATCGCTCGCATGATCGATGCCGACGCAGGGGGCTATGCAGGCCGTATCCAGGCCTTGACGAACTCGATCAACGCCACCTCCGAGTGCCGCCAGAACCAGATCGCCGTCTGGGAACAGCGGCTGATCGCGACCCGCACCGAGTTCGCCGCCCGAGAGGCTGGCCGAGCCGCCGCCAGCGCCGCCGCACCCGACGATCGCGCCCGCCGGACGATTGAACGCGAGGGCGCGAGGGCGGCGCGCGACGACCGCAGAATCTTGGATCAGATGACCCGCGAACAGACGATGATCCAGGACGCGATGATCGACGACCGAAATCTCTTCTCGGACGTTCTTAAATACTTTGACGATGATCTGATGGCGATGGCTCAGGCCCAAGCCCTTGTCGAAGGAACCAGCGCGGCCTCCTTGCGCGGCTCGGCGGAAGCTTATTCCGTCGAGGTCGTGCCGCCAGCCATTCTCGCCGCGACGACGGCGTCGTCGGGTGCCTTCGGCTCGTCGTCCTCGGCTTTCGGCTCGTCGGCATCGGCTTTCGGCGGATCGGTGCCGCAACCAGCGACCACGGCCGTGCCGATCGTGGATCTGGACGATCCCAACATCTATCTTGCCCGGATCGTCGCGCCGACCGATGCGTTCCAGACCGTGAACGGCCATCAGCAGGCGATCGTCGCGCAACGCGACGCGGCGGCGATGGCATCTGCGGCGGATCAGACCAATCGCGCCCGGCTTCAGGTCGCCGTGGCCCGTGGCGAGAGGGTGTCGATCGCTCCCCCCGCATGATCGACGAGACTTCGAACGCCGGTCACGAGTCGGTCCGGATGTTTCGAGCATCCAGGTGACGCACACACATCCTTCGCGGTTGGCGGCTCTGGGCTGTCTGATCGTGGCCATCGTGGCGCTTGTCGCCGATACGGCTTTGGCATTTCGCCCGCAGGACGCGGTCCCTCCGGGCATTCAGGTTCCGACGGTCACGCCGACAGCGCCCGTTGGCGATCCGGGACCGGTTTCTTCGCGAGATCGGCGCGTCCGGGCCGACGCCCTGCCGTCGTCTTCAACCCTGCGTGAAGCGGCGCGAGCCGCGGCCCTCGTCACGACGACCAACAGCATCGGCCATGGGGATGCGGTGCGACGAGTATCGGACATCGGGACGGGCGTTCTGATTTCAACCTGCCATGTCCTGACCGCTCGCCATGTTCTGGGCGACCCGCGCCTCGACGGCGAAACAGCCGAGCAGCGGATTGATATCCGCTTTCACACGCTCCCTATCTCTCGGGAAGCCACCGATCCCGGCGAGGCGATCACCCGGACAGCAGTCGTGGCCGCGTGGGGGCGCAGCGGGCGCTTGCTGGACGACTGGGCGCTGCTGCGGCTAGACCGACCGGTCGAGAGTATAACCCCGCTCGGCCTGGCCGAGGACGCCTGTTGCGGCGCGTCCGGCTGGATCGAAAATGCCTTGGCGGGCTATCCTGCCGACCGGTTCGACCCAACCGCGCCGGCTGTCTGGGTCGATCCCGACTGCGGGCGTTTGACGCGGCTTGCCAATGGGGTGCTGGCGACCCGCTGCCAAGCGACCAGCGGCAACTCGGGCGGGCCGGTTCTGGCCTTTCAGGACGACGCCTGGCGCATCGTCGCCATCCTGACCCGCGCTCCCGGCCCGCGCGAGATGCGCACTGGCCAGACTTATGCGATTCCGATCGGTGCCCGGCTGCGGCGCGCTATTGCCGACGTCGATCTTGGCGTTTGCGGCGAAACTTCTCCTCCCGTTCCGTACTGAGGTCCTGTCTGCGCAGCGACTTTATGGGAACGACGCAGGGCGACCGTTGGGCTGTCCGTCCCTAACGACCCCCAGATTTCCCTCCTGCCGACAATCGAAAGCAAAGAGGTTGGCACGCGCTGGCGGTAGTAGAGCCTACCGCTGCGCCACACGATACGAGGCCGTTTGTGTAGATAGTTCGTGTAGCAGTTGCCCGGCTGTTTTCCCGAGGGTTTTCCGAAGCTTGATCCCAGATCATCGGGGGAATTGTGTAGCAGGGTCGTGTAGCAATCGTCCGAAGACGGTCCCCCAGACGGTGAAACCGCAGTGTTTACAGGGGTGGGGGAAGAAATGGCGCGCCCGGAACGATTCGAACGTCCGACCCTCAGATTCGTAGTCTGATGCTCTATCCAGCTGAGCTACGGGCGCGCACAGGCCTTGACGGCGAGGGCGGGTATCTAGCGGGTCGTCTTCGCGGGCGCAACCCGGTTTTCGACCCCATTGTAAAACCGGTGCTTGGCGAGGCGGACAGCGGGGCTTAGGTCGGGGGAACGCCTCTCCGCGTCAGTGCTTTTCCGGGCCGCCCCGAAGATGATCATGTCGAAGTCGCCGTTCCGTTCCCTGCTCGTCGCCGCCCTGGCCCTGTCCCTGGCCGGCTGCCAGACCGCGACGGTCGGGGGCGCGCCCACCCCGGCACGGACCGTGGAGACTCCCCCCGCCGCTCCGGCGCGCGGTCCGTTCGTGGCCGCGGCCAATCCTCTGGCGGTCGAGGCCGGAATGGCCGTGCTGCGGCGGGGCGGGTCGGCGGTGGACGCGGCGGTGGCCGTGCAGGCCGTTCTCGGCCTCGTCGAGCCCCAGTCGTCGGGCATCGGCGGCGGGGCCTTCATCATGGTCTATGACGCCGACACGCAGGAGGTCACGACCTACGACGGGCGCGAAACCGCCCCCGCAGCGGCCACCCCCGAACTCTTTTACGAGAACGGCGTCCCTCTGCCCTTCATGGATGCGGTGCTGAGCGGACGCTCGACCGGCGCGCCCGGCGCCGTGGCGGCCCTGGCGATGGCGCAGGAGGCCCACGGGACCCTGGCCTGGTCGAGCCTGTTCGGCGACGCAGAGCGACTGGCCCGGGACGGCTTCACGGTCAGCCCGCGTCTGGCCGGTTTCATCGCCGGCGGCGGACAGGCGCGGACCCGCTGGGCGACCGAGTATTTCACCAGGCCGGACGGCGCCCGCTACGTCGCAGGCGACACCCTGCGGAACCCCGCCTATGCGGAGACGGTCGCGACGCTTGCCCGTGACGGCATCGCCGCCCTGCGCACCGGTCCGATCGCCGAGGCCATCGTCGACACCGTCCACGCCGAGCCGCGCCCCGGTTCGCTCAGCGCGGCCGACCTCGCCGCCTATCGCCCGATCGCCCGCGACGCCCTGTGCCGTCCGTTCCGGGTCTATGTCATCTGCGTGCCGCCGCCGCCGTCCAGCGGCGTGGCCCTGTTGCAGCTTATGGCCATGGCCGAAAGCCCTACCGCGGCGCCCGTGCTGGCCGGGGGCGAAACGAGCGCCGACGCCTGGACCATGTTCGCCCAGCTGCAGCGTCTGATGTACGCCGACCGCGACCGCTATGTCGCCGACCCCGCCTTCGTCGGCGTGCCGGTGGCCGGTCTGCTGGACGAGGGCTATGTCGCCTCTCGCGCCGCCCTGGCTCCCGGCCTGACCGGCGCCGCGACGGCCGGGACGCCCCCGGGCGGCGTGTTCCGCGCGCCGGACGCCACACGCGAACCCTCCGGCACCTCCCACATGGTCATCGTCGATGCGGCCGGGAACGCCGTCTCCATGACGACGACGGTCGAGAGCATCTTCGGCTCGGGCCGGATGGTCGCCGGCTTCTTCCTCAACAACCAGCTGACCGACTTCTCCTTCTCGCCAACGACAGCTGAGGGAGCGCCCATCGCCAACGCCGTGGCGGCGGGCAAGCGGCCGCGCTCGTCGATGTCGCCGGTCATCATCCTGGATCGTCAGGGTCGCCTCGTCGGGGCCATGGGGTCGCCCGGCGGCACCTCCATCCTCGCCTACAACGCCAAGGGGCTGATCGGGACCCTGGTCTGGGGCCTGCCGGTCCAGGCCGCCTTCGACCTTCCCAATCTGGTGGCCCGGGGGCCCGGCTTCGGCGCCGACACGTCGCGCTTCGGACCCACGCTGACGGAGCAACTGGCGGAACGCGGCATCGTGCTCCAGCCCAACACATCGGAGAACTCCGGCCTGCACGGCGGACTCTGGCGGCCGGATTCTCAAGGTGGTCACTGGGACGGCGGCGCCGACGACCGCCGCGAGGGCGTGGCGCGAACCGAATAGGTCTCAGCCCGGCAGACGCAGTTCGAAGGTCGTGCCCGTCGGACCGGTTTCGACGAGGCGCAGCTCGCCGCCGTGGTTGGCCGCCAGCTCGCGCGAGATGGTCAGGCCCAGCCCCGTGCCGTCGGCCGAGCCCCCGCTGACGAAGGGTTCGAACAGCCGCCCGGACAGACGCGGCGGAATGCCGGGACCGTCGTCGACGACGCGGATGACGCACCAGCCGTCCTCACTGGTCGCCTCGATCATGACGGAGCCCAGCGGGCCGCCCTTCTTGCGGGCCGTGCGCGTGGCGTCGCCCTCGATGGCCTGACGGGCGTTCCTCATCAGATTCACGAGGATCCGGTGCAACTGGTCCGCGTCGGCCTGAACGGCGAAACGCGTCGGGATGGCCTTCACCAGCCGCACCCCCTGGCTCTCCAGCCCGGCGTCCTCGGCGGCCGAGGTCGCGGCTGCGGCCAGAACGATCCGGTCCAGAACCGGCTCAGGCTCCTCCGACTTGCCGTAGTCCAGCACATTGCGGGTCAGGGCGGCGGCGCGTCCCAGGGCCCGCTCCAGACGCGGCAGGGCCTTGGCCACCTGGGGGTCGGCGGAATCGGCCAGACGCTCCGACGCGATCTGGGCCGAGGTCAGCATGTTGCGCAGGTCGTGATTGATCTTGGCCACCGCCTCGCCCAGCGCCACCAGACGCGAGCGGGAGCGCAGGGCCTGACGCACCTCTTCCTGCATGACGGCCAGTTCGCGCTCGACCCGGCCGATCTCGTCGTGGCGATCCGAGGGCGTCGGGGCGACGGTCTGGGGGTCGGCGGCGAAGCCTTCGATCGACCGGGTCACCCGCCGGAGCGGCTGCAGCACGAGGAAGGACAGACCCGCATACAGCAGGCCGCCCGCGACCACCGAAATCAGGATCGAGACGAGCAGACTGTTCAGCAGGAAGGCCCGCAGTTCGATCTTCAGCGGCTCGGCCGGCGCCACCACGTCGATGAAGTCGCCGGAGCGGTAGCGCGGCGCCGCGCGGGCCCGGATCGACCGGTCGGGATGGCCGAACAGGGTCCGCACCGGGTCCAGCAGGCGCGCGCCAAGGCTGCGGCGGCGGAGGTCGATGAAGTCGGGCGCCCGGGCCAGGTTCGGGGCCTGCAGCAGCTGGCGCATCACCCCCTGATCGCTGATGGCCACCGCCGACACCCCGCCGATGCGCAGCAACTGTTCGGCCGTCTGGTCGTCCACGGCGCTGTAGGGCAGGGCCTCGACCCCGACCGAGGCCAGCTCCGCCGCCTGCAACCGGTCCAGCAGCCAGCGCTCATGGAAGCTCGCGGCATTGGGGCCGAGGATCAGGGCCTGCACCGCCAGGGTGAACAGGACGGTCAGAAGCAGCAGTCGCGACGACAGGCCGTCGGGCGCGTGAGGGGTCAGCCGCTCGCGCCAGTCCGCGGGCAGACGCAGCCTGTCGAAAAGATCGCGCGGCATGACCCGGGGCGGCTTCACGGCGTCGCGGCTCCCGGCAGTCGCTTCTGGACCGTCTTGAGCACGAGGGGCAGCACGACGGCCAGGACGAAGACTCCGGCCATCGGCGCCCAGAACTGGCCGAACAGGGCCTGGATGTCAGGATTGGGATTCTCGGCCAGAAGCTGGTTCAGCCGGGCGCCGATCCAGCAATAGATGATGTGGGCGGGCAACAGGCCGATCACCGTCGCGACGGTGTAGGGCAGCAGCCGCACCGACATGATCCCGGCGGCGATATTGATCATGTGAAAGGGCACCACGACGGCCAGCCGCGACGCCAGCACGTACCAGAAGGTGTCCTTGTCGATGGCCGCGCAGACCTTCTTGAGCATCCCCTGATCGCGCTCGGCCTTGTTGCGCAGGTCCTGACCCAGGGCCGACCGCGCCACGGCATAGACGATCAGCGCGCCGACGGTCGCGGCGATGGAGGTCGAGATGCCGCCGACCCAGGGCCCGAACAGATAGCCGGCCGTGATGGTCACGAAGAAGACGCCCGGCACCACGCTGGCCGTGGCGATGGCGAAGACCGCCATCAGCACCAGCACGGCCAGCACATAGTTCTCGGCCGTGAAGGCGCGCAGTTCGCCGCCGTGTAGCCTCAGGGTGTCCAGCGACAGATAGCGGTTCCAGCCCATGCCGAAGATCAGGGCGATGACGCAGGCCAGGGCCACGAGGGGCAGAAATCGTTTGATGCGGTCCATAGTCACCCCAACGCTCCCGGCCGTTCGAGGCTGCCGGAGGCGTCCCCGGCGTTGACAGCCGAAGCCTCGCCCCTTATACGCCCGCCCTTCCCGCAGAGGACACGTCCGTCCTGTGCGCAACTCATAACCTCTGGAGCCGACCGTGAAGCGGACCTATCAGCCGTCGCGACTCGTGCGCAAGCGCCGTCACGGCTTCCGTTCGCGGATGGCCACCAAGAACGGACAGAAGATCGTTGCGCGGCGTCGCGCCAAGGGCCGCAAGAAGCTGACGGCTTAAGCGGCCTGCCCCCTCCATCCGGGGGGACCGATGACGATTGCCATCACAATCCATCGCCTGACCTCGCGGCCCCAGTTTCTGGCGGCCGCGAAAGGCGTTTCTCAGGCCCGCGGCGCCGTGGTCGTGCAGCGACTGGATCGCGCCGACGGGGATGCGACGATGCGGATCGGCTTCACGGCCACGCGCAAGGTCGGCGGGGCCGTCGTTCGCAACCGCTGCAAGCGCCGTCTGCGCGAGGCCGCGCGGGCCATGGTCGGCCAGTATGGCGTGCCGGGCAGCGACTATGTCTTCATCGCCCGGCAAGGCACGCCCGATCGCCCGTGGGACCGTTTGCTTGACGATGTGAAATCGGCGCTTACAAGGCTCGCGACCCCCGCCGGGGAACCCATATCCAGCCGGCCGGCCGCTATTTCCCCCGACACGACGCCCCCACCTTCCAAAGACCTGGACCGCTGATCCGCATGAAGAACGAGAACACGCGCAACATGGTGATCTTCGCCGTGTGCACGGCGGCGATCCTGATCCTGTACCAGGTCTTCGTCATGGGCCCGCAGATGGAGCGCCGTAAAGCCGCCCAGGAAGCGGCGGCCGCCGAACAGACCGTGGCTCCGGCCGGCGGGACGGCCGGAGCCGTTCCCGGCTCCACCGCGACGGGCGCGCTGACCTTCGTTACGGACCGCACCCAGGCGTTGGGCCGGGTCCCGCGCATCCCGGTCTCGACGCCGACGCTGCAGGGCTCGCTGTCGCTGCAGGGCGGTCGTATCGACGACCTGTTCCTCAAGAACTATCGCCAGACCATCGACCCTTCGTCGCCCTATGAGGAGCTGTTCCGCCCGCAAGGTATGGAGCACGCCTATTTCGCCCAGTTCGGCTGGACCGGTCAGAACATCACCGGCGGCGTTCCGGGCCCGAACACCGTCTGGCGTCTGACGGGCGGCTCGAGCCTGACCCCGACGACCCCGGTCACCCTGACCTGGGACAATGGCCAGGGCCTGCGCTTCACGCGCCAGATCGCGATCGACGCCCAGTATATGTTTACGGTCACCGACACGGTCGCCAACCTGGGAACCGCGCCGGTCGTCATCGCTCCCTATGGCCGCATCGAGCGCCAGGGCGTGCCGCCGGCTCTGGGCAAGACCCAGATTCTGCACGAGGGCGCCATCGGCACCTTCTCCAAGGGCGACGGCTACGCCACGACCCAGCTGAAATACGGCGACTGGGCCAAGAAGCCGCGCGAGGAGTTCGAGTCCACCGGCGGCTGGCTCGGCATGACCGACAAATACTGGATGGCGGCCCTGATCCCGCCGCAGACCGAGCCGGTGAAGGCCGAGTTCGTCGTCACCGACGCGGACCACTACAACATCCATGAGGCCCGCATGCTGGGCGAGGCGCGGACGATCAATCCGGGTCGCCAGATCACCGAGGTCCAGCACCTGTTCGCCGGCGCCAAGCGCAACGAGATCCTGTCCGCCTACGAGAAACAGTACGACCTGCCGCGCTTCATCTACGCGATCGACTGGGGCTTCCTGTTCTTCCTGACGCGCCCGATCTTCCTGCTGGTCGAGTTCTTCAACGGCCTGGTCGGCAACTTCGGCGTCGCCATCCTGCTGCTGACCCTGACCATCAAGCTCATCATGTTCCCGCTGGCGAACAAGAGCTACGAGAGCCTGTCCAAGATGCGGAAACTCCAGCCGCAGATGGAAAAGATCAAGGAACAGCACAAGGACGACCCGCAGGCCCAGCAGAAGGCCACGATGGAGCTGTACCAGAAGGAGAAGATCAATCCGCTGGCGGGCTGCCTGCCCATCCTGGTCCAGATCCCGGTCTTCTACGCCCTGTACAAGGTGCTCTACGTCACGATCGAGATGCGGCACGCGCCCTTCTTCGGCTGGATCCGCGACCTGTCGGCGCCCGACCCGACCAATATCTGGACCCTGTTCGGCCTGATCCCCTGGGATCCGTCGTCGGCACCCCTGATCGGCGGGCTGCTGTCGCACCACACCGGCGGCGGCTTCACCCTGGCGCTCAGCGTTCTGGCGATCATCTATGGCTTCACCATGTGGCTGCAGCAGGCGATGAACCCGCCCGCGCCGGATCCGGTCCAGCGCCAGATCTTCGCCTTCATGCCGATCGTGTTCACCTTCATCATGGCCGGCTTCCCGGCGGGCCTGCTGGTCTACTGGGCGTGGAACAACATCCTCTCGATCGCCCAGCAGTATTTCATCATGCACCGCTTCAAGGCCGAGAACCCGATCGACGACTTCTTCTCGAAACTCAAAAAGACGGCGTCTTGACCGACTATACCGACGAAGAGATCGAGGCTGCGCGGGTCCTGTTCCAGCGCCCCGCGACCTTCGTCATGGGCGCCGCCAAGATCGAACAGCTGCCCGAGCCGGACCTGCCCGAGATCGCCTTCGCCGGGCGGTCCAACGTCGGCAAGTCCAGCCTGATCAACGGCCTCGTGGGCATGCACAAACTGGCCCGCGCCTCCAACGAGCCGGGCCGGACGCGCGAGGTCAACTTCTTCGATCTGGACGGAAAGATGCGTCTGGTCGACTTGCCCGGCTACGGCTGGGCCAAGGCGTCGAAGACGACCGTGCGCCAGTTCCAGAACCTGGGCCGGGACTATCTGCGCGGCCGGGTGACGCTGAAGCGGGTCTATCTGCTGATCGACGCCCGCCACGGGCTGAAGTCGGTCGACACCGAGGCCCTCGACGCGCTGGACCTCGCCGCCGTCAGCTATCAGATCGTCCTCACCAAGGCCGACAAGATCAAGGCGCACGAGCGCGACACGGTGGCGGCGGCGACGCTGAAAGCCATCGCAAAGCGGCCGGCGGCCTTCCCGGCTGTGATCGTGACCTCGGCCGAAAAGGGCGCGGGCCTGCCGGAGCTGCGCGCCGAGATCATGCGGACGACGGGCGTGGAACTCTGATCATCTTCCTTCTCCCAGTGGGAGAAGGTGGCCGCGAAGCGGACGGATGAGGGTTCGGCCTCACCGGTAAGGCACGACCCTCACCCTTTCGCGTTCCCAATCGCTTCGCTTCTGGACGCTCAAGTCCTCTCCCAACGGGAGAGGGATGCGCTCTGCTCTGGCCTCTCCTCGCCTGAGCCCCTAGTTACAAACCATGCCCCCCGCCGACACCCCCGCCGAGGTCTTCAAGCGCGCGCTCGCCCATGCGGCCCGTGCGCTCGCGGAACAGTCGGAGCTTGAGGTCGTGTTCGGCTCGGACGGCCCCAAGCTGACCGGCGGGGTCCTGACCCTGCCCCATCCCCCGCGCACGCCCAGCGATGGCGACAGCGCCACCATCCGGGGGCAGGCCGACCGGCTCGCCCTGCGTCTGGCCAACCACGACCCGTCGATCCACTCGACGCTGCGCCCCGTCGACAGCCGCGCCGCCGAGGTGTTCGAGGCCGTCGAACAGGCCCGCGTCGAGGCCCACGGCTCGACCTCGCTCGCCGGCGTCCGCAACAACATGAACGCCGCCCTCCTGACCCGTCTGGAGAAGATGGGCGCCCTCAGGGTCACAGAGGCCGATCGCGTCCCCGTCGGCGAGGCCGTCGCCCTGCTGCTGCGCGAACGGGTCACCGGCCAGCGCGCGCCCGACGGCGCCGGCGCCATGCTCGACCTCGTGCGCGCCGACATCGAAGGCAAGGCGCATGTCCAGCTCGACAGGCTCGCCGCGACCGCCGGCGACCAGGCCGCCTTCGGCAAGGCGCTGAAGGACGTGCTGCGCGCCCTCGACCTCGATCCCGGGGACGGTCGGGGCGACGACGCCTCCGAGGATCAGGGCGACGAGGAGCCCGATCCGCAGGAGCCCGAAGCCAGCGAGGATCAGGACGACGAGGAGGACGAGAGCGGCGGCGAGGGCGGCCAGTCGATGGACGGCGCCTCCGAGGACCCGACCTCCGAACAGGACCGCGACGCCCGCCCCGACGGCTCGCCCGCCGAGCGCGACGGCGACGCCGCCGACGACGGCCCCGACGTGGCCGAGGGCGCGCTGCCGAACCGTCAGGAGAACGCCGACGACGGCCGTCAGGTCGATGTCTACAGGGTCTTCACCGCCGCCTTCGACGAGGTCGTCGACGCCGCCGACCTGTGCGACCCGATGGAACTGGACCGGCTCCGGTCGCTGCTGGATCAGCAGCTGACCATCCTGTCCTCGGTCGTCGCCCGCCTGGCCAACAAGCTGCAGCGTCGACTGATGGCGCAGCAGAACCGGTCCTGGTCCTTCGACCTCGAGGAGGGCGTCCTCGACACCGCCCGCCTGACCCGCGTCATCACCGATCCGACCAGTCCGCTGTCGTTCAAGATGGAAAGTGAGAGCCCGTTCCGGGACACCGTCGTGACCCTGTTGCTCGACAATTCCGGGTCGATGCGCGGACGGCCGATCATGGTCGCGGCGGTCTGCGCCGACATCCTCGCGCGGACGCTCGAGCGCTGCGGCGTCAAGGTCGAGATCCTCGGCTTCACCACCCGCGCCTGGAAGGGCGGACAGGCGCGCGAGGCCTGGATCACGGCCGGCAAGCCGTCGATGCCGGGTCGCCTGAACGACCTGCGCCACATCATCTACAAGGCCGCCGACGCGCCGTGGCGCCGGGCCAAGAAGAACCTCGGCCTGATGATGCGCGAGGGGCTGCTGAAGGAAAACATCGACGGCGAGGCCCTGACCTGGGCCCACGACCGGCTGAAGGCGCGGCCGGAATCGCGCCAGATCCTGATGGTCATCTCCGACGGCTCCCCGGTCGACGACTCGACCCAGTCCGCCAACGCCGCCCTGTATCTCGACAAACATCTGCGCAAGGTGATCGAGGAGATCGAGACCCGGTCGCCGGTCGAGCTGATCGCCATCGGCATCGGCCACGACGTGACCCGCTGGTACCGCCGCGCCGTGACCATCGTCGACGTCGAGCAACTGGGCGGGGTCATGATCGAAAAGCTGGCCGAACTGTTCGATGCGGCTCCGAAACAGGCGCAGAAGGGTTCCCGCCGCCTCAAGCGCGCGGCGTGATGCGCCTCGTCCTCCGCGCGGCGACCTCGCTGGCCCTCATGGGTCTGGCGGCCTGTGCAGCCATCGCCACCGCCACGCCCGGGTCGATCGCCGGTCCCGACCGTGCGATCCGCATGGAGGCCCGTCATGTTCCGCTGGGCCTCGGCGGCGCGACCCTCGCGCCCGGCGTCAGCTGGGCCGGCGGCCTGGTCCTGCGCGGTCCGAACCTGCACGGCCTGTCGGACCTCAAGATCGACGGCGACCGCGCCTGGGCCGTCGCCGACTTCGGTGATCTGGTCCGCTTCACGATCCGGCTCGATCGCAACGGTCGCCTGACCTCGGCCGACAGCGCCATCAACCGCCCCCTGACCGGCACCGACGGCGCGGTCCTGACGCCCAAGGCCAATGCCGACGCCGAAGGCCTCGCCCTCCTCCCCGACGGTCGTGTCCTGATCAGCTTCGAGCGCGACCACCGCATCTGGTCCTATGGCGCCGGGGCGAACTCACGGCCGGTGCTGGTTTCCACGCCCCTTCACCCGTTCGAGGACAATCAGGGCATCGAGGGTCTGGCCCCCGCACCCTACGGCAAATGGCTCGCGCTCGGCGAGGCCGGCGGCGCCTGGCTGTGCGACGCGGACAGTTGCGACCCGCTTCCCAACGCCCCGGCATCCTACGACGACGGCTTCCTGACCACCGGCGCGGACATCGATCCGGCGGGCGGCTGGTTCGTCGTCCAGCGCCTGTTCGTCCCGCCCCTGAACATGCAGGCCCGCGTTCGTCACATGGCCCCGGACGGAACCCTGTCGGCGCCGCTGATCCACCTGCGGCCCCCGGCCTCGACCGACAATTTCGAAGGGATCGCGGCGGTCCCCACGGCCACGGGGACGCGCCTCTATCTGCTCAGCGACGACAACGGCAACTTCGTCCAGAAGACGCTGTTGCTGGCGTTCGATGTGAGGCGGTAATTTCTTTCGTCATCCTCCGGCGAGCGCAGCGAGACCGGGGGACCCAGCGGCGCCGAAGGCGATCTGTTCAGGCAAGCTGTTGACCGCCTGTGTTCGTGGCAGTTTCGCGCTCTCGCGCGCCGCTGGGTCCCCCGGCCTGCGCCGCGAAGACGCGGCTTGCCGGAAGATGACGAAAGTCACACCCGTTCGCTGACCTTGATCGCCACCCGGCAGCCCGCCTTGATCACCGCGCTCAGCAGCCGATAGGCCGGCGCCTCGCGGCTGCCGTGGGCCACGGCATGGTCATGGTGCTCCAGCTCTTCCTCGCGGAACTTAGTCAGCTCGGCCGCCAGCTCGGGCTCGCGATCGGCCAGTTCGGCGATCTGATCGGCGTAGTGTTCCTCGATCACGCTCTCGACGGCCTCGGTGCAGGCGTGGGCCGCCTTCTCGCCCATCAGGGCCGTCGCCGCTCCCAATCCCGTCGCCGCGAGCGACCAGAGCGGCAGCATGGCCGTGGGCCGCACGCCGTGTTCGTTCAGCAGGGCGTCGAAGCGCGCCTTGTGCACGGCTTCCCCGGCCTTCATCTCGACCATGTCGGCGGTGATCGCCTCCTTGCCGCGCACGCCGTCGAAAATCCTCGCCTGCGCCTCGTAGATCTTGACCGCCGCGAACTCGCCGGCGTGATCGACGCGCAGAATCTCGGCCATGCGCGCGCGCATCGCGCCCCGCCCAGGACGGGGCAGGGGCGTGCGACGGGTCTCGGTTGCTAGGGGCTCAGTTTCGTGGAGCGCGGGCATCCTTGGGCCTCTTGGCGGCGAGCAGGCTGAACCCTGCAAGCGCGGCGGAGATAAGCGCGTTCCATCCTGCCATCGACAGGCCGAGGAAGCTCCACGTCACCGCGTCGCACATGGCGATCCGGATCGCCGGACCAGTGCCCAGGGCCAGCGAGGTCAGTCCCTCGAGATCGGCCCCTGCGCCGCCGCCTGCGCACAGCGCCGGCAGCGCCCACCACTTCAGCTCACCCCCGGCGTGGAAGCCGGCGGTGATGGCGCCCGTAGCGAAGACGGCGAACAACAGGAAGGCGGCGATGCGCGGCGTGCCCCGGCGCGCCTGGCTGATCACGGTCCAGATCGTGGCGACCAGCGAGATGGCCACCGCGCCCCAGAACACCTCGCGCTGCTTGAGGCAGAGATTGCAGGGGCTGAGACCGGCGAACCGCTCGAACGCATGGGCCGCGCCCAGCATCGCCAGCGAGATCGCCAGGGCGAAGGCGGTCCACCAACGGGTCAGGAGACGATAAGCGCTTCTCATGACGACAGTCTTAGCTGCGCCGGAGGCGTCCGTCGATGTGGCCTAGAGAAGCTTCAGCGCAAGGAAGCCGCCGACCAGCAGGACCAAGGCGATCACGAACGACAGGGCCAGCCGCTTCTCGACGATATGCAGCATCGCCGGCCCCCAGGTCTTGAGGATCCATGCCTCGAGGAAGAACCGACCCGACCGGGTGATGGCCACGGCCAGGACGAACAGGCCCAGGTGGAAATGCGCCAGACCCGCCGCGATGGTCACCAGCTTGAACGGAATCGGCGTCAGCCCCTTGCCCAGGATGACGAGGAAGCCGTTCGAGGCGAACCACGACTGATAGACGCTCATCTCCATGCCGTGGCCGAAGACCTCCAACAGCCGGACGGCGACGGGCTCCAGGAAAAGACCGATCGCATAACCGAGCAACGCCCCCAGCAGGGACGCCAGCGAACAGATCGCCGCATAGCGGTAAGCCCGATCCGGCCGCGACAGGATCATCGGCGCCAGCATCACGTCGGGCGGAATGGGGAAAAAAGAGGCCTCGGCGAAGGACACCACCGCCATCGTCTTCTCGGCATAGGGCTTGCGCGCCTGTTCGAAGACCCAGTCGTAGAGTTTGCGCAGCATGAAGGTCCCACGGGGTCGCGCCACGACGACCGGTCCGGCGGCGTTAGCATCCCTGCGGCATCGCGTCACCTCGGCCCGCCGCCCGGCCTCGCCCAAGGAGCCTCATGCCCACGCCCGCCTCCGGTCATCAGGACGACGTCACCCAGGATCTGGCCCGTCTGCTGCGTCGCCTCGCCGACGACGGCGGCGATCACGGCCTGACCCTGAGCGAGATCCGGGACCGGCTGGACGAGCGCGCCTACGGACTGCTGATCCTGCTGCTGTCCATCCCCTGTCTGGTTCCCGGCCTCTACGGCGTGCCCCAGGCCGTCGGCGTCATCATCATCCTGATCGCCGCCCAGTTGCTGATCGGACGCGAGGAGCCGTGGTTGCCGCGCTGGATTCTGAACCTGCGGGCCAGGGGCGCCTGGCTGAAGGCCATGGCCGATTTCGCCGGGAGCAAGCTCGGCTGGGTCGACCGCCTGTCGCGCCCGCGCCTGCTCGGCTTCGCCACCGGTGGCGGCGAGAAGCTGGCGGCGATCTTCATGATCCTGGCCACCCTGACCATCGTCCTGCCCTTCACCAACACCATCCCGTCCATCGCCCTGGCCCTTTTGTCCGTGGGGCTGATCCAGCGTGACGGCCTGTTCGTGCTCGCAGGGGCCGGAGTGGCGACGGCCTGGCTGGGTCTCCTCGCCGCACTGGCGGTCGGATTGATGCTGGGCGCGGAATGGACCGGTCGGCTGGCCCTCGGATAGGGGCTGGATCACGTCTGCGCGTCATCGGCTTGGCTTGTGGGTCCTGCGCCACTAGGTTCCGCGCCAATCGGCCGGCGAGACTGGCCCCGCAAGTTTCAGGAGACGCTCCATGGACGACCTGACGGCCCATACGGCCGACGCCACCACCCCCGCCTACGAGAACCCTCTGGGCGTCGACGGCTTCGAATTCGTCGAGTTCACCGGCCCCGACCCCCAGTCGATGATCAAACAGATCGAGGTCATGGGCTTCGTCCAGACCCACGTGAACCCGAAGAATGGCGTCGTCCGCATGAAGCAGGGCGACATCACCTTCCTGGTCCATGCGAAGCCCGAAGGTCACGCCGGCGAGTTCGCCCGCGACCACGGCCCGTCCGCGAACGGCATGGCCTTCCGGGTCAACGATGCGAAGAAGGCCTATGACGAGGCCGTCGCGCGCGGCGCCCATCCGGCCGACATGCACAACGGCGGGGCGCTGGGCGAGGGCGCCTATGTGCTGCGCGGCATCGGCGGCTCGCTGCTCTACATCGTCGACGCCTACGGCGAGACCGGCTCCCTCTATGACGGCTGGGACGAGATCGAGGGCTGGGAAGAGGCCGAGCGCAAGAACAACGTCGGCCTGCACCTGCTGGATCACCTGACCCACAATGTGAAGCGCGGCCAGATGCGGACCTGGTCCGGCTTCTACGGCGACGTCTTCGCCTTCGAGGAGCAAAAGTATTTCGACATCAAGGGCAAGGCGACGGGTCTCTTCTCTCAGGCCATGATCGCGCCCGACCGCGCCATCCGCATCCCCCTGAACGAGAGCCAGGACGACAACTCCCAGATCGAGGAGTTCCTGCGTCGCTACAACGGCGAGGGCATCCAACACATCGCCCTGGCCACCGACGACATCTTCGCCACCGTCGAGGCAATGCGCGAGCGCGGCGTCCAGTTCCAGGATACGATCGAAACCTATTTCGAGCTGATCGACAAACGCCTGCCCAACCACGGGCACGACGTCGAACGCATGCGCAAGAACCGCATCCTGATCGACGGTTCGGACGAGGAAGGCCTGCTGCTGCAGATCTTCACCCAGGACACCTTCGGTCCGATCTTCTTCGAGATCATCCAGCGCAAGGGCAACGAAGGGTTCGGAAACGGAAACTTCCAGGCCCTGTTCGATTCCATCGAGCTGGACCAGATCCGTCGCGGGGTCATCAAGGTCGACGCCAATTAAGATCGCGCCTCCCTCCTGGCTGCCGTTCCTGGGCCCCGTTCTCGCGGCCCTGGTCGGCGGCCTGATCGGACAGTGGCTCCAGATGGGCTTCTGGCCCGTCCTGGCCGGCGCCCTCATCGGCGGCTTCGCCCCGATCGTCGCCTATCGCGTCTGGAAATGGTCGCACCACAAGCGGGAACCTTAACAAGCTTCTCCTCCCTGTTCGCCGCTTGGCGAATGGGGAGGTGGCGGCGAGCTCTTCGCGAGCTGACGGAGGGGGTCTGGCCGCCATCAAGAACCCCTCCGTCTCTCCGCTTCGCTTCGAGCCACCTCCCCATCGCTACGCGACAGGGAGGAGACGCATTGATACGGTGCCTCTCATGAAACTGCTTCCCGCCCTCATCGCCGCTATCGCCGTGGCCTCCCCGGCCGCCGCCCAGGACCGACCAGAGTGGTCTTTCGCCATTCACGGCGGGGCCGGCGTGATCGAGCGCGCCAACCTGTCGCCCGAACAGGACGCCGCCTATCGCGCCGCCCTGACCCGGGCGCTGGAAGCCGGCGCCGACGTCCTGCGCAACGGCGGCGAGGCGCTCGACGCCGTCCAGGCCGCGATCCAGCTGATGGAGGACGACCCGCTGTTCAACGCCGGGCGGGGCGCGGTCTTCACCGCCGCCGGCCGCAACGAACTGGACGCCGCCGTCATGAACGGATCGGACCTGACCGCCGGCGCGGTCGCGGGCCTGACCACCACCCGCCACCCCATCGCCGCCGCCCGCGCGGTGATGGAGCAGTCGCCCCACGTCATGCTGATCGGCTCCGGCGCCGACGCCTTCGCGGCCTCGCAGGGCCTCGAACAGGTCGACCCGTCCTTCTTCTTCACCGAACGCCGCTGGCAGGCGCTGGTGAAGTTTCTCACCGACAACGACCTGCCGATCCCCGAACGCCCGGCCGGCGCCCCGCCCGCCGGCATGGCCTCGCTGGAGCCGGCCCCGCCCCTGAACGAGCGCAAGTTCGGCACCGTCGGCGCCGTCGCCCTCGATAGTCAGGGGCACCTCGCGGCCGGCACCTCGACCGGCGGCACGACCGGCAAGCGCTGGGGCCGGGTCGGCGACGTGCCGGTGATCGGCGCCGGCACCTACGCCTCCAACCGCGACGGCTGCGCGGTCTCGGCCACGGGGGATGGGGAGTATTTCATCCGCGCTACGGTGGCGCGGGACATTTGCGCGCGGATGGCCGCATTGCGGGACAACAATCGCCCCGGCCTTATCGACTGCGGTGGCGACTCCGTGTGTTTCGCCGACCACCTGCCTGACGTCCAGGTCGCGGCGCGTGAAGAAATCGCTGACGCGGAAACGCTCGGGGGCAAGGGCGGCGTGATCGTCATGGATGCAAGGGGTCTGCCCGCCTTCGCGATGTCGACCTCCGGCATGTATCGTGGCCGGGTCTCGGCTGATGATCCAACTCCCACGGTCGCGATCTATGAAGATGAGGACCTGTGACCGACGAACTGACCGTGATGGCCCAGGAGGAGCTGAACTCAGCCTGTTCCCTGACCTGGCCCGAACTCAAGCGGATCACCCCTTGGGGCGACAGTTTCGAAGGCTTCGCCCCGTCCGGCCGCACGGTCGAGGTCGAGCGTCGCTATCTGTGGGCGCTGGAGCCCAAGGGCGCGATCATCGTCGAGGTCGAGGTCCGCGACGCCGCCGCCCGCGAGGGCGTCGAAACCCGGGCCATCCTCCACGCCCCCTGAAACCCACAACCTTCACAGTCCGCCGTTAACCTTTTCCGTGGTCAGGCGTTCGCGCCTGCGGCATGATCGCACGGCGTTCGGCGATTGCAGGGAATGGGCATGTATCCATCGGATTTCGAAGCGGCCGACGCGGTCTTCACGCCCCGGGACGAGACCCTGTTCCTCGGCCTGCCGCCGCTTCTGGCCCTGATCCTGTTTCTGCTGTTGCTGGCCCTCGCGGCGGGGATGTTTTTCCTCGGCCGCTGGCACGCCGAACAGTCGGGGGGCAGTGACGCCGACCGGGCGCCCGACGACATCCACAAGGCCGTCCTGAACGCCTCCATGGCCGCCATGGCCGCCTCCTCCGACGAGCTGAAGTCGCGCGCCAAGGCCCTGCGCACCGCCATCGACGACCACCTCGGCCCGGTGCTGGAGGTCGGCAAGGGGGTCAACGGCCCGGTCCGGGATCTGGACGCGGCGCTCAAGGGCGAGATCAAGGAAACGCCCAGGGTCGAAGACAAGAGCCACGATCATCACCCGGCCCCGCCCGCAGGCATCCCGCCCGTGACGGTGAACCAGATCTTCGTCGGCGGCGCGACGCCTCCGCCTCAAGCCGGGCACGACGACGGCCACAAGCCCGACAAGCCGAAGCCCGAGCCGAAACCCGAGACCCGGCCCATGACCGGCCCCGAACAGATCGAGGCCCTGTCGAAGGCCGTCCGCGCCTTCTACGACCACTGGTCGCGCGGTCCGGAGCGGATCCGCGAACTGCGCGAGGCCCGTCGCGCCCTGTCGCGCCGCCCGTCCCCGGCGGCCCTGCGCGCGCCCGACGGTCGCGTCTGGGATCAATCCCGGTCCAGGTGATCGTCGATCAGGCGACGTGAGCGGTTCACCTCCGGCTCGATCCGGCCTAGACCTGAGGCATGAAACTCGCCTCGCTCAAGCACGGCCGCGACGGTCGCCTCGTGGTCGTCTCCTCGGACCTCGCCTGGTTCACCGATGCCTTCCTGATCGCCCCGACGCTGCAGGCCGCGCTCGACGACTGGGAGCGTTGCGAGCCCAGGCTGCGCGCCCTGGCCGAAAGCCTCGACCACGAGGCCGTGCCCCGCGGACGCTTCCACGAACGCGACGCCGCCGCCCCCCTGCCGCGCGCCTATCAGTGGGCGGACGGCTCGGCCTATGTGAACCACGTCGAACTGGTGCGTAAAGCGCGCGGCGCCGAGATGCCCGCCAGCTTCTGGACCGACCCCCTGATGTACCAGGGCGGCTCCGACCAGTTCATGGGCGCCCGCGACCCGATCCCGCTGGCCGACGAAAGCTGGGGCTGCGACCTCGAGGCCGAGATCGTGGTCGTCACCGGCGACGTGCCCCAGGGCGTGACGCCGGAAGAGGCGCGCGGCCACATCCGCCTCGTCGGCCTCGTCAACGACGTCTCCCTGCGTAACCTGATCCCCGGCGAACTGGGCAAGGGCTTCGGCTTCGTCCAGTCCAAGCCCGCCTCGACCCTGTCGCCCGTCTTCGTCACGCCTGACGCGCTCGGGGACCGCTGGAAAGACGGCAAGCTCTCGGGCGCCCTATCGGTCCAGTTGAACGGGAAGGAATTCGGCTCGGCCGACGCCGGCATCGACATGACCTTCGACTTCGGCGTCCTCATCGCCCATCTGGCGAAGACGCGCAGCCTCGTCGCCGGCACGGTGGTCGGCTCGGGCACGGTGTCCAACAAGGGCGCCGACGGCGGCCCCGGCAAGCCGGTGTCCGACGGGGGCCACGGCTACTCCTGCATCGCCGAGATCCGAACGGTCGAGACGATCAATACGGGCGCCGCGACCACGCCGTTCCTGAAGCATGGCGACACCGTCCGCATCGAGATGCTGGACGACAGACACCACTCGATCTTCGGGGCCATCGAACAGGTCGTGCAGCCGGCCTGAATAGCCCTTCTCCCCTTGCGGGAGAAGGTGGCCGAGCGGAGCGAGGTCGGATGAGGGGTCACGCTGACCTCACAGCTCACGCTTTTCCGCCGACTTCAGTTATCGGTGTGACCCCTCATCCGTCAGCCTTCGGCTGCCACCTTCTCCCGCAAGGGGAAAAGGAAACGACGGCGGCCGCTTGCCGTGCTTTCACCCTCTGGAGTAGCGTTCGCCGAACCTGGAGGGGAACGATCCATGACGCCGCAACAGTACGCACCGCTGATCGTCATCCTGATCATGCTGCCGATCATCCTCCTGCGGAACCGCGCGCCCCGGACGCTGCGGCCGAAATGGATGTGGGTCACCCCCGCGATCATCGTCCCCCTGATGGGTCTTGCCCTGTGGGGCACCAGCATGGAGCCGGGCGCCGATCACACCCCGTTCGACGTCGCCGCATGGGGCATTCTCGCCCTCGGACTCCTGCTCGGCTGCGCGGCCGGCTGGTGGCGCGGCAAGATGACGACCATCGAACGCCACGCAGACGGCACGCTGAAGGCCCAGGCCTCCCCCCTCGGCCTCATCCTGATCATCGGCCTGTTCCTGGGCCGAAGCGCCCTGCGCTCGGTGCTGGAACCCCATGCCGCCGCCTGGCATCTGAATGCCCTGGCCATCGCCGACGCCTTCCTGCTGTTCGTCGTCGGCATGATCGTCGTGCAGCGAATCGAGATGTTCATCCGCGCCCGTCGCGTCCTCGCCGGCGGAACCGACAGCCATGTCGAGGCCGCCGCCTGATCCTTTGCAGTCGAGAGTAAGCGTATGCGTTCCAAGGCCCTCATCACCCTCTTCCTTGTCGCCGGCTCCGGCGCCGCCCTGGCCCAGGACGTGACCGACGACTGGGAGGTCATCCGCCAGCCGGAAAACAAGTCGGTCTTCGCCTTCGTGCCCACGACGACCGGCCTGACCATCGGCTTCCGCTGCGTGGACGGCGTCTATGGCGCGATCATCGGCGGCCTGCCCGAAGCCTCGCGCAACACGCGCATCCGCACCCTGACGATCACAGTCGGCGACGATGAGCCCGATGACTCCCGCTGGAGTGTGACGACCGACAGAACGGTCGCCCTGGCCGACTATCCGGCGCGACTGGCCCGCGAACTGCGCGAGGGCGGTCCGGTCAGCATCGTCATCCCGGGCGGCGGTGGGGAGGGCCGCAACCTGCGTCACAATCTGGTCTTGCCGGCCTCGTCGACCGCGATCGACGAGACCCTGACCGCCTGCGGTCGTTTGCTCGAGGACCCCCGCGACGCCCTGCTGCCCGAGATCACCGAGAGCGGCCTGCCCGACGGCGTGACCTGGGCACGCGCCCCACGCCCGACCTATCCTCGCAACAACTACGCCGAGGGCTATGCGGTCGTGACCTGCGTGGTCCAGCCCGACGGCGGCGTCCATCAGTGCGAGGTCGAATCCGAGTTCCCGACCGACGGCGGCTTCGGCCGCAACGCCCTCCGCGCCACCGACGACGCTCGCATCGTCAGCCCCGGAGAGGCTTCGGGCCAGTACGCGCCCCGCATGATCGGCTTCCGCGTCAACTATGTGATGAGATGAGCCAATGAGCGTCCGGACCCGTCCTCCCCTGACCCTCGCGCTGGCCCTGTTGCTGGCCGCACCGGCCTCGGCTCAGGACACAGGCTTGGACTGGGATACCCTTGCGGATCCAGGTCAGGACTTGACGGCGGCGACGCTGGCATTCGACAGCGGCGTGTCCATCGGCGTGCGCTGTTCCGCCGGACGCTACGATGCCCTTCTGGCGGGCCTTCCGCCGGCCGCCGAGGGTGCGGAAAGTCGGGCGCTCTTCGTCCAGTTCAGGGACGAACCCGTCAGCGAGCAGCGGTGGACCGTAACCACCAACCCGCAGGTCGCCGTCAGCGATCTGCCCGCGCGCTTCGCCCGGTCCCTGCGTGATGGAGGGCGGATGCAGATCAGGGTGATCGGCGGCGGGCCGGGCGGGGCCAATCTTCGCTATATCTTCGACCTGCCAGCCTCCGCGGCCGCGATCGACCGGACGCTGGAAGCCTGTGAGAAGCCGCTTACCGACCCTCGGGACGCGGAGATCGACGCTCTCGACTCCGAAGGCCTGCCCGGTGGTGTGACCTGGGCGGAGCAACCCCGGCCGACCTATCCCTCGGGGCCTACCTACACCTGCGGCTTCGCCGTCGTCTCCTGCCTGACCCTGCCCGACGGTCGCCTGCGCGATTGCATGGTGGAATCTCAGCATCCTCTGGACGGAGGGTTCGGCGATGCGGCTTTGCGCGCGACGCGACGAGGCCGCGTCCAGATGGTCGCCAGCCCCGACGAGCCGATGCCGACCCGGTTCATCGTCTACCGGACCCAATTCCGGATGGCCGAGCCGCCCAATCCTCCGACCGGCACCCGCATTCCCCGTCACTGAACGGTCAGGTCGGCCCGATCACCTGGGCCGAGAAGCGTTCCATCTCTTCCTCCTGCGGCGACATCTGCAGCAGGACCAGGTCCAGACCCACGGCCTCGAACTCTTCCATCCGGGCGCGGATGCTCTCCGGCGTGCCGGCGAAACCGGGACGCAGGCCGCGGTTGGAGACGCTGTATTCGCGGATTTTCAGCTCCCGCTCCAGTTCGGTGCCCGACAGCCACTGGTCGAAGTTGGCGAAGCCCGCGGGCGGCGTCCCCTCGGCTAACCCCGGGATGGTCGTGATCCGCTCCAGCTCGCGTTCGGCCTCGGCCTCGGTGTCGCGCACGATCGCATAGCCGGCCATGCCGTACTGCATCGGCGGCAGGCCGAAGCTTTCGCGACGCTCGCGCATGTCGGCGATCTTGGCGGCGATATGCTCGGGTTCGTCGCCGTGCATCACATAGGCGTCGCAGTGTTTCGCGATCAGGGTCTTGGCCGCCTCGGACTCCCCGCCCGCATAGATGACAGGACGCGGCCGTTCAGGCGACGACGTCGGCTTCGGCTCCACGATGGCGTCATTCAACGTGTAGTATTTGCCCTCGAAATCGACCCGCTTCTCCGTCCACAGACGTTCCAGCACCGTCAGCCATTCCGCCGTCCGGCCATAGCGATCGTCATGCTGGTCGAACTGAAGGCCATAGGATTCCGCCTCCTTGGCCCACCACGACGACACCACGTTCAGCGCCAGCCGCCCGTTCGAGATCCGGTCGATATTGGCCGCCTGTTTGGCGAACAGGGCCGGCTGGTGGAAGTTCGGACGGACCGCGACCATCAGCTCGATCGTCTGGGTCACCGCCGCCAGAGCCGCCGCCGTTGACCAGGCGTCCAGCGCCGGCGCCTCGATCCCCTTGATGTCGTTCAGGTTCAGCTCGGCGATCAGGGTCAGGTCATAGCCCAGGGCTTCGGACCGTTTGACCAGCCGCGACGCGTTCTCCCACGACGCCTCGCGCTCGTCGGCGATATTCCTCAGCCACCCGCCGAAGACCGGCGCCCAGTATCCGTACCTCATACTGCGGCTCCCCTGGCGCGCTTCGCCTTCTCTTCGGCCACGATGCCCTTGAGCCATTCGACCAGATCGTCGTGCGGGTCGAAGCCCAGCACCTCGACCGGTTTGGCTACGAAGTTCGACAGGCCGTTGATGTCGTAGAACAGGATCGATCCGTCCCGGTCGTCGATCAGATATTCTATCCCTCCGACCTCCAGTTCGCCCGCAACGGCCAGCCGCTCGACCGCCTCGATGATCTCGGGCGGCGGCGTGGTCTTCGTCATGGTCAGGGTCGGCGCCCCCGGCCGCACCAGACAGGCGTCGGCCGGGCAAAGGTCGAAGGCGTCGCCCGGACTCTCAATGTCGATGGCGTACAGATATTTGCCGTTCAGCGTCTCGACGCGCGTGATCTTGCCGCCCCGGCGCGGCGCGTATTCCTGGATCAGGGAGATGCCGTTGACCCCGACCGGACACCATTTCTCGCCCGCCGCCTCGGCCAGCTTCCCGGCGTCCTCATAGCGGGTGATGCCCGCCCCGGCCCCGCCGATGTCGGCCTTGACCAGCACCGGATACCTCAGCCCCTCGGCCGCGCCCGGAATGTCCGCCTGCCGGTGCGCGACCCGCGTCGCCGGACCCTTCAGGCCCAGACGGGCGATCAGCGACATCTGCCGCGCCTTGGAGGTGTCGATGTTCAGCGCCGAGGCGTTGACCACTCGCGTCCCCTGCCCCTGCCAGTGCTCAAACAGACTCTGGGCGTAAAAGATCGGATGCTCGGGCTCCCTCAGGAAGGACGACATCGCCACCCGGGAAAAGACCACCGTCCCCGGCGCCGGCGACCCGGCGGGATCGAAGGTGCTCCCCGCCAGCGGGACCTTCACATAGCTGACCCCGTGCCGATCGAGCGCCGCGAACAGCGGCTCGAACCATTCGGGATGCTCGTAGACGATGGCGAGATCGGGGAGAGGCTCGGTCATGCCAGCGCAGATGCGTTACACCACGATGGAACGCAAGGGGTGGGCGCGAGAATCTGGCTCATGCAGCGAGCGACCGCGTCGCGAGCGGTAGCCACCAAAAAAGACCGGGCTCAAGTAGCGCGACGCGCGATAGCCCACTAAGAAGTCCGTCCGCAGGCCCCTGTGGTGGAATTGGTAGACGCGCCGGACTCAAAATCCGGTTCCGCGAGGAGTGTCGGTTCGAGTCCGACCGGGGGCACCATTTTCAGAGACGGCGACGCTCTGAATGGAAATGGCCCGACCGCCTCTTCGGGACGGCCGGGCCGGGCAGCGCGGTGGACCGGAAACGCGCAACTTGTCCTCGCCCTATCCCGACCAAGGGCCTGCGTCCGCCCGGTCGGCGACATTTCCCGAAAGCCGACTTCCGAACATCTGTCAGCGCCACCCCCGCCTGACCGGCCGCGCCGCCTCTTCTAGCGCCAGCAGAAACCCGTCCTGCCCCTCGTCGCCGATCTGTTCCGCCAGCGCCGCGGCCTGCTGGACCAGATGTTCGACCTCCTCGCCCCCGCGGCTCAGCACCAGCCGCGTCAGCGCGACCGCCCGCGACCGCACCAATACCAGCGCCGCCGCCGGATGCCGTCCCTCCAGACGCGACGCCCACAACGGAACCTCGTCAGCCGAGCCGCGCAAATCCCCCGCTCGCGCCACGACCATCTCCCCCGCCTCGCGCAGCGCCGGCCAGTTCATCAGGAACCGCAGACCCGCCGTCGCATCGGCATAACCCGCGGCATGGGCGAAGGCCCGATCCAGCGCCACGACGTCCTCGAAGTCCGCCAGCTTCGCGATCTCGGCCCGCAGCGGCGCCTCGGCCAGGGTCCGTTCGAACAGCATCCAGCGCGCGTCGCTGGCGCCCTTCACGTCGCCCTCGGCCTCCAGCACGGCGACCTCGGCGGTAAGCCAGTTTTCCGGCGGCGGCGGAGGGGGCTCCGGCTCGCGCCGCCCCCAGCGCGCCGCTTCGACGAGCCTCGGCCGTGACGCCTCCAGCGCCGCCCGCGCCTCACCAGCCCGCCCGGCCTCGGCCAGACGACGCGCGATCTCGGCCCCGATCTCCGGCTTGATCCGGTCCTCGTCCGGCAGGGACGCGATCCAGGTGTCGAGGTCCCCCGCCCGGTCCGCCAGTTTCTGCACCACCAGCGCCAGCCGCCCCGTCGGTCGCGGCCGCCCCTCTATAATCCCGACCAGAAGCGCCCGCGCCAGAGGGGTGCTGAGCCCCGACGCCCCGCGCCCGATCCACGATCCCCATTCCGACAGCCGGGTGTTCAGCGCCTCGATCAGGATCGGCGCCGCGACGTCGGGCCCGGCCAGAGACGCCGTCGCCGCCAGTTCGTTCGACGCTCCGTCGAACAGCAGGGCCAGTTCGCCCTTCGGATCCTTCACCCGCGACGCCAGCCCCGGATAGAGATCGAACCACGCCACCAGCCGGTCCAGCCCCAGCCGCGCATCCATGGCCGCCAGCCGCTCCACGATGATCCGCCTCACGGTCGCCAGATCGGCCAGCAGCTCCGGCCGCTTCCGCCACGACACCCGCGTCCGGCTTCCCGCCAGGGTATTCAGCCGCTTGTCGAGCTCCAGCGCCAGGTCCGCCGCCCCGACCTCGGCCGCCAGCTCCATGCGCAGACGCCGCTTCCAGCCGGCGTCCTCCCCGGCCATCTCCATCAGCAGATCGGCCAGCCGCTCGTCCCCGAGCGCCTTCAGGTTCGCCGCCGACAGGGTCTTCTTCGCCGTCGCCGGTCGTTTCGCCATGGGTCGCCCTGTTGTCCGCGTCGTCCAGTGTGCCGAACGGGTCACATCGACGATAGGTCCGTTGTCGTCTGCGGCACAGCTGGAACGCTCGGGTTCGTCGATCATTAATCCGGCAGTCCAAAGGCCCGTCCCATGATCGCTCTGACCCTCGCCCTCGCCCTGTTCATCGACCCCACGGTCGGATCCGCAACGCTCACGCGCGCGGCCCTCATGGTCGAGCCCGCGACGACGATGGCGGTCGAACCCGCGCCGGCGCCGATGCTCCAGAGCGTCGCCGTTACCCTGGAGTGCACGGCCTTCGCCGATGGCCACGTCGGCGACTGCGCCGTCATGGAAGAGACCCATCCAGGCATGGGCTTCGGCGAAGCCGCCATCGCCCTGATGGCCGACGCGACGACGGACCGGTCGGCGGCCGACCACAGGTTCGCCCGCACGATCCAGTTCATGCCGTAACGCCGGCCTAGCGGCTGTCATCTCGCAGTTGCGAAAAGTTACAGGCCCGACGGTTGCGGTGCGGCGCCTCAACGCGCATCTGGACGCGATGACTTCCCCCAGCGCCGCTCCTTCCGCCGCAAAGGGCCCGGGCTTCCCCGAGTTCGTCTGCATGATCGCCTTGATGATGGCGCTCAATGCGCTCGCCATCGACTCCATGCTGCCGGCCCTGCCCGACATCGGAAACGCCTTGGGCGTGACCAATGAGAACAGCCGTCAGTGGGTCATCACCGCCTATCTTCTCGGCTTCGGCGCGATGCAGATCTTGTACGGTCCGCTTGCCGACCGCTTCGGCCGTAAACCCATCCTGATGATAGGCGTCGGCGTCTATGTCGCCTTCAGCATCGTCGCCATGCTGGCCCCGACGTTCGAGACCCTGATCCTCGCCCGCGTCGGTCAGGGCCTCGGCTCCGCCGCAACCCGGGTGCTGGCCGTCTCCATCGTCCGCGACCGCTTCTCCGGCCGGACCATGGCGCGGGTGATGAGCCTCAGCTTCCTCGTCTTCCTCGGCGTGCCCGTCATCGCCCCCTCGCTCGGCCAGGCCATCCTTCTGGTGGCCCCGTGGGAGGCGATCTTCGGCGTCCTCGCCTTCGCCGGCGTCGCCCTGATGATCTGGGCGGGCATCCGCCTGCCCGAGACCCTGCATCCCCGGGATCGCCTGCCGATCGAGGCCAGACGCATCGCTATGGCCTTCCGCGAGGCCGTTACAAACCGCACCTCCATCGGCTACACCCTGGCCATGACGGCGATCACGGGCGCCCTGTTCGCCTTCATCAACTCGTCGCAGCAGATCTTCTTCGACGTGTTCGAGGCGCCGGGCCTGTTCACAACCGTCTTCGCCCTGATCGCCGGCGGCATCGCCATCGCCTCCATCGTCAACGCCAAACTGGTCGAGACGCTGGGATCGCGGATGATCGGGCACACCGCCCTGCTCGGCTTCATAGCCTTCGGCGCGATCCACCTGCTGGTGACCCTCAGCGGCCATGAGACCATCTGGACCTTCGGCATTCTTCAGGCCTGCACCATGTTCTGCTTCGGCCTGCTGGCCGGGAATTTCGGCGCCATGGCGATGGAGCCGATGGGTCATATCGCCGGCACCGCGTCGTCCGCCCAGGGGTTCATCTCGACCATCATCGGCTCGCTCACCGGCTTCGCCATCGGCCAGGCGTTCGACGGCACGGTCGTCCCGATGACCCTCGGCATCACCTCCTGCGGGGTCGTCGCCCTGTTGTTCGTCCTGATGGCCGAGCGCGGAAGGCTGTTCGTCGCCCGCAACGCAGCGCCCGTCCCGGCGGAATAAGCGCCGGGGCGTTCGCCGCCCCTTGATCTCGCCGCACTTTCGAGGCTCCCTCCGCGCCAGACTTTTCGGAGTACGTCTCGATGTCCCGCGCCCGCCTGATCGCCATGGTTTCCACCGCCGCCCTGCTCGCCGCCGTCGCCGCCTGCGGCCAGTCCGACGTGAAGTCCGACATGCCGCCCCTGCCCGCCTCGGCCACGGCCCCGATCACCTACGAACCGGACATCCACTCGTACGCCCAGCCCGCCATCGCCCGGGTCAAGCACGTCGCCCTGGACCTGACCGCCGACTTCGCGGCGAAGACTCTCAGCGGCACGGCGACCCTCGACGTCACCGGAGAGCCGGGCGCGACCCAGGTCATCCTCGACGTCAAGAACCTCGAAATCCGTTCGGTCACCGACGAGAAGGGCAATCCACTCCAGTTCGCCCTCGGCGCCGAGGACCCGATCAAGGGCCAGGCCCTGACCGTCACCGTCCCCGCCTTCGCGGCCGGCAAGGTGCAGAAGATCGTGGTCACCTATTCCACCCGTCCGGACGCCGCCGCCCTGCAGTGGCTGACCCCGGCCCAGACGGCGGGCGGCCAGCAGCCCTTCCTGTTCTCACAGGGCCAGGCCATCCTGACCCGCACCTGGGTCCCGACCCAGGACAGCCCCGGCATCCGTCAGACTTATTCGGCCAAGATTACCGTCCCCGAGGCCCTGCACGCCGTCATGTCGGCAGAGATGCTGACCCCTGAGGGCGAACGCGCCGCCGATGGCCCGGGCGGCAAGATGCACGCCTACCGCTTCCGCATGACCAACCCGGTCCCGCCCTATCTGATCGCGCTGGCGGTCGGCGACCTGGCCTTCGCCTCCGAGGGCGGTCGCGTCGGCGTCTGGACCGAGCCCAGCCGCCTCGACGCCGCCAAGGCCGAGTTCTCCGAAATGGGCCAGCTGGTCGACGCGGCCGAGGCCCTCTACGGCCCCTATCGCTGGGGCCGCTATGACCTGCTGATCCTGCCGCCGTCCTTCCCGTTCGGCGGGATGGAGAACCCCCGCCTGACCTTCGCCACCCCGACCGTGGTGGCCGGCGACAAGTCGCTGGTCTCGCTGGTCGCACACGAACTGGCCCACTCCTGGTCGGGCAACCTCGTCACCAACGCCACCTGGGCCGACATCTGGCTCAACGAAGGCACGACGACCTATTTCGAGAACCGTATCATGGAGGCGGTCTACGGCCGCGACCGCGCCCTGATGCTTCAGGTCCTCGGCTGGAACGACCTGCAGTCTTCGCTCGCCGACATGCCGCCGCTCGACACCCGCCTTCACATGGATCTGGAAGGCCGCGATCCCGACGACGGTCTGAACGACATTCCGTACGAGAAGGGCGCCGCCTTCCTGCGCACCATCGAGCGGATCGTCGGTCGCGAGCGCTTCGACGCCTGGCTCAAGGGCTATTTCGAACGCCACGCCTTCCAGCCGATGACCGCCGCCGGCTTCCTGATCGACATCCGCGCCAACCTCGTGCGCGGCGACGCGGCGCTGGAGCGTGAGCTGCAACTCGACAACTGGGTCTATCAGCCCGGCCTGCCGTCGAACGCCGTCGCTCCCGTCTCCACGGCCCTGACCGCCGTCGATACGTCCGCCAGGGCTTTCTTCGCCGACAAGGGCCCGGCCTCGGCCATCCCGTGGTCGGGCTGGTCGACCCAGGAGCGCCAGCATTTCCTCGCCTGGCGTCCCGAAGGCGCCGCCGCCACGCGGCCCTGGCTGACGCCCGCCCAGCTGGCCGACCTCGAAACCACCCTGAATCTGCGCGCCGAGGGCAATGCCGAGGTCCTGTTCCAGTGGCTCCAGATCGCCGTCGCCCACCGCTACCAGCCGGCCGTGCCGACGCTGGAACGCTTCCTGACCTCGCAGGGCCGCCGCAAATTCGTCCTGCCGCTCTACACCTCCCTGTGGGCGCAAGGGACGTGGGGCCGGCCGATCGCGACCCGCATCTACGCCCAGGCGCGGCCGGGGTATCACCCGGTCACCACGGGCTCGGTCGATGGGGTGGTGGGCATTTCTGCGGCGCCGGCGGGCTAAACCTTCTCCCTCCCCCTCCGGGGGAGGGTGGTCGGAGCGCAGCGTAGACCGGGTGGGGGCAGCCGCGCTGACTGTCTCAGGTCCGTATCTGGGTCGTCGGCCGCTCCCACCCCGTCGCTTCGCGACGCCCCTCCCCGAACGGGGAGGGAGAAGCGTTTACAAGTTCACCACCTCGAACCCGTCCTCGGCCGCCAACTGTTCCGCAAGCACCGCCCGGTGACATCCCGCGTGATCCGCCTCGAAGCATAGCATCGCCACCCGTTTCTCCCCCGCCAGCGCCTTCAACTGCGCCAGCTGAAGCTGCGACGCCGGCTCGGCCAGATGATCGGCGAAGATCGCCCGCATCTCGCGGATATAGCCCTTCTTCGCCGCATCCCGCCCGGCCTTGGGCGTGCCCAGCGCGCGCAGGTGCAGATAGTCGATCCCCTCGGCCTTCAGGCTCTCGCCCAGAAGGGTCTTCGAAAACCCCGCCCGGCGTGACGCCGCGATCGCCCGCACATCGACCAGGGTCTGGACACCGGCGGCCTTGAGCCTGCCGATGACGTCAGGCTGGGTCGCGCCCTCGTATCCGATGGTGAACAGTTTCATGAGCTGGATATGGGGCGGCGGCGGATCGCATGCGACCCTTCGTCGACCCGCAAGGGGAAAGGGAAACGCGCGCCGTACCCATCAACACATCCCCCGAATCCGCCCGTGATTTCAACGTCCGGGATTATTCAGACGGCTTATCCCGACCGCTCCCGAAAACCGTGAGACACTGGTTCCGGTCTTTGACATCGCCAGCACTACCGCGGCCCGATGGACTCTGTGGACTATCTGGACTCCAATTTCCGGAGTCCGGACAAATTCATCCCTGACGCTTCGGACGGTGTTTTTGGGTCCGTACCGGTCGCGGCGGCGACAAACCTTGACCTTCGCGCGTCGATCCCCGCAACTCCCGGTCCGATTTCCGCCAGTCCGGTGACCCCATGTTTCGATCGCTTCTGACCGCCGCCGCCTTCACCGCTCTCGCGCTTCCGGCACAGGCTCAGGAGCTGCTGATCCGGGGCGGGACGATCCGCACCGGCAATGACGCGGCCCCCACCGCCGACGTCGTCATCGCCCGCGACGGCCGCATCGCCTGGGTCGGGTCGGCCGCCGACGCCCCCTCGGCCGAAGGCCTGACCGTCATCGACCTCGACGGCGCCACTCTGTTCCCCGGCTTCACAGACGGCCACGCCCACCTCGACGGGATCGGCTGGCGCGAGCTGACACTGAACCTCGAGGGCTCGACCTCCGTCGTCGACGCCATGGCCCGGCTCACCGCCTGGGCCGAAGCCCACCCCGACGGCCCGATCATCGGTCGTGGATGGATCGAGACACGCTGGCCCGAGAGCGCCAACGGCGCCCGCTTCCTGACCGCCGCCGATCTCGACGCCGCCGCCCCGGGCCGCATCGTCCTGCTGGAACGCGCCGATGGTCACGCCATGACGGCGTCCTCTGCCGCGCTGACCGCCGCCAACATCACCACCTCGACCGTCGCGCCTTCGGGCGGCGAGATCGCCAAGGGACCCAACGGCCGACCCACCGGCTTCATCGTCGACGCCGCCGTCGCCCTGCTCGCCCCCCTGATGCCCCAGGCCGATCCCGAGGCGAAGCGTAACGCCTATCGCGCCGGCTTCCGGGTCGAGGCGCGATACGGCTGGACCGGCGTCCATTTCATGAGCGCGCCCTGGTCCGACATCCCCCTGCTGGAACAGATGGCCGAGGCCGGCGAGGCGCCGCTGCGTGTCTACAACTCGGTCACCCCCGACGGCGGCGCGGCCCTGATCGCCTCGGGCCCCCGCAGCGTCGCCGACGGCCGGATCATCACCCGCGCCATCAAATACTACGTCGACGGCGCCCTCGGATCGCGCGGCGCCGCGCTTCATGCCCCCTACTCCGATGCGCCCCACACCTCGGGTCTGATGCAGACCAACGGCGAGGAGATGATCCCGCTCTACGAGAACGCCCTGCGCGCCGGCATCCAGGTCGCCACCCACGCCATCGGCGACCGGGGCAATACCGAGGTGCTGAACTGGTACCGCAACGCCATGGCCGCCGTGCCCGCCGCCGAACGCGGCATCGCCGAACCCCGGTGGCGCGTCGAGCACGCCCAGATCCTGCGCCCCGAAGACGAGCCGATGTTCCGCGACCTGCACGTCATCGCCTCGATGCAGCCCAGTCACGCCATCGGCGACTTCCACTTCGCCCCGGCCCGCCTCGGCGACGCCCGTCTGGACGGCGCCTATGCCTGGCACAGCTTGGTCGATCTCGGCGTCGTCGTGGTCGGCGGCTCCGACGCGCCGGTCGAGCGCGGCGATCCCCTGATCGAGTTCTACGCCGCCGTCGCCCGGCGCGACCTCGAAGGATTCCAGGGCCCCGACTGGCGCCCGAACGAGGCGGTTGACCGCGCCACGGCCCTGAAGATGTTCACCCTCTGGCCGGCCTTCGCCTCGTTCCGCGAGGACGAGCTCGGCACGATCGAGGTCGGCAAGCGCGCCGACTTCACCGCCTTCGACATCGACCTGATGACCGTGCCCGAAGCCGACATCCCCAAGGGCCACGCAGTCCTGACGGTCGTCGACGGCGAGGTCGTCTACCGGGCGGACTGAACGAAGAAGGGCCGCCCACCTTGCGGTGGACGGCCCCGGTCTTTGAAATCGTACGCCGGCTTTAGAAACGGGCGGTCAGGCTGATCGAGGCGCCCTGGCCGAGGTCATAGGAGTTGACGTTGATCTTCGTGCCGCCCTTCTCCGAATACTCCTGGTAGTCGGTGCCGAGCAGGTTCCGCAGTTCGACGGCCAGACCCAGTTCGCGGCCCAGGACGTCGAAGTCCTTGCGGTACACGAAGTCCAGGAAGGTCCCCGGGTCCTGGATCAGGTCGGGGTTGCCGGCGATGTTCCGGGCCGAGGTCCGCTCCGAGACGTAGTTGACGATGAAGGTCGCCTGAGAGCGGGCCGCATCGTCTTCCCAACCCAGCTGCAGGTTGGCGACGTGATCCGACTGGCCTTGCAGACGGCTGCCGTCGACGACGTAGAAGGCCGCGTTTTCCGGCACGCCCAAGCCGCTCTGCGTCAGGACGGTGTCGCCGGATTCGACGGTCACTTCCGAATCCGAGAAGGTGTAGTTGGCCTGGATCAGCCAGCGCTTGTTGGCGATGAAATCCATGCCGTTCTCGGGGAACTCGAAGTATTTCTTGGCCTCGATCTCGGCGCCCATGATCCGCGCGCGGGGCGCGTTCAGGAAGGTCTGGGAGATGTTCGAGCCCTGATCCACAACGCTGGATTCAACCGGCTTGTCGAGGTCCTTGTAGAAGACGCCGGCCGTGATGAACTGCTGGCGGGCGAAGTACCACTCGAAACGGGCGTCCAGGTTCGTGATCTCGGTATCGACCAGGAACTGGTTGCCGATGAAGGTCCGATCCGTCTCGATGTCGCGGTACTGCTGCGGGGCCAGTTCGCGGAACTGGGGACGGCCGATGGTCTTCGACGCGGCCAGACGGAGCTGCATGTCCTCGGCGAAGTTCCACGTCACGGTCGCGGCGGGCAGGACGTACTGCTCTGCGATCGTGGTGCGCGGCAGGCCGGTCACGCCGCCGAACAGGTCGGTCGGATTGACGGTCTGGTCGCCGTCCTCGTAGCGGACGCCAACGGTCAGGTTGACCAGCGGCAGGACCTCGGCCTCGACCTGACCGTAGACGGCGTTGACCGTCAGCTGGCCTTCGTAGGCGGCGGCGCCGTTCGACCCGGTCACTTCCTCGATCTGGAGGTAGGGGCCGATGTTGAAGTCCGAGAACAGATAGTCGACGCGCGATTCCAGCTGGTCGGCCGAAAGCGTGTTGATCGCGTTGAAGCGCAGCCGCCGCTCGGCCGAGTCGCGGTTGTTGTCGTAGCCGGCGACGCCGACCGTGAACTTGGCTTCGCGAGCATCCGACAGCGGCAGGATGTAGGAAAGGTCCGCCCCGCCCGACACGACGTCGTCGTTGAGCTCGCTGAAGGCGATCGAGTTCGACTGGATCGAGTGGATATAGGCGCCGGCCGCGTTCTTGCCGTAGCCGAACTGGGTCTCGTATGGCGCATCACGCGAGGTTTGCGCATAGGCGGCGCGCCAGTTCAGCTCCCAGGCCTCGCCGAAGAAATGCTCGCCGGTCAGCTGGGTCGACAGCAGCTGGCGAACATACCAGGCGGTCAGGTCCGTGCGACGGGTCGAGCCTGCGGCGTCGTCGAAGCCTTCCTGGCTGCGGGCTTCCTTGGTGACGTTGCGGACATAGAGGTTGGTCCACTTGATCTCGTGGTCGCCATTGACGAGGCTGAGACCGCCCAGGAAGTTCAGGCCGATGTCGTTCTGGGTCGACTGGAAGCCGAAATCGTTGGCCACGACCAGGCGGCCGGCGTCGAGACGGCCGGTCTGGCGGACGCCCTCGCGGGACTTCCAGGCATTGTCGTACCCGGCCACGAAGACGGCGCCGACAGTACCGATCTCGGTGTCCATGGACGCGCCGCCGGTCATGCCGAGGCCGAAGTTGACCGGGCTTTCCTCACGCTGCAGCAGGCGCAACGGAGCGTTGATCAGCGACTGGCCCATGCGGCGCAGTTCGGTGGCGGTGTAGTTGTTGGCGTTGATCCGCTTGCCCGACCCGAAGGCGAGGTCGATCGGACCTGGAATTTCACGGGTGCCGTCGTCGAAGCCGAGGAAGTCCGTGCGGGCGCCGAAATAGATCAGGCCGTTCCGGGCCGTCGTTTCGGTGTTGCCGCCCAGCGAGGCCTTGAACGTGAAGAAAGGCTCCGACGGGGTCGAAATCGTCTGCAGGTCGATCAGACCGCCGCCGAACTCGCCCGGATAGTTGGCCGAGTAGGTCTTCTGGACCGTCACGCCCGCCAGGATGTCCGACGGGAACAGGTCCAGCGGGATCACGCGCTGCAGCGGCTCGGGGCTGGGCAGGGGCGAACCGTTCAGCAGGGCCGAGGAGTAGCGCTCGCCCAGGCCGCGGACGTAGATGAAGCGGCCTTCGACGATCGACAGGCCGGTCACGCGGGTCAGGGCCTCGGCGGCGTTGGAATCGCCGGTTCGCGCCAGGTCTTCCGAGGTCAGGAAGGCTGCGACTTCCGGGCTCTCGCGGTTCGGTTCGGGGATGTAGCGCCCGAGGACGACAATCTCGTCGACCTGGGTCGATTCGTCCTGCGGGTCAGCAGGAGCCTCGACTTGGGCGGGACCTTCGGCCGGGGTGGTTTGAGCGTAGGCGAGCCCCGGCGCGATCAACGCGCTGGTGGCCAGCAGGACCCCGCTCAGGGTCAGGGAGAGCGTCTTCATGATCTGCGCCTTGAAGGGGGTTCAACGAAAGAGAGCGAAGCCCGGGCGATCCGCATGGACCGCCCGGGTCTCCGTCATCAGCAGGTCGAACCGGCCGCCAGACCGCAGGTCCAGCCGAGGTACCAGGTGTCGGCGGTGTTCCGCACGGCGCCGATGTAGGTCACCGAGGTGAAGAACGGATACAGGGCGTTTCCGTTGGTCGCCACAACGGCCGTCTCGTTGGCGCCGTTGATGAAGTTCAGGCCGTTGTTGGTCATCGTCGCGCCGGCCGGAGCCGTCATCGTCGAGGCGCCGGCGGCCGTGTTGTTGGTGTTGCTGGCCGAGGTGAAGACGGCAGCCGTAGCGATGGCGTTGATGTTCGCGTCGTCTTCGTACGGACGCGAGCAGGCGAAGAAGACCGAGCGGAAGATCGGACCGTTGGTGACCGTCTGGGCGTCGTCGATGTCCAGGCAGGCCGCGGCCGAGGTCGAGGGGTTGGTGACGACCGTGTTGATGATCGTCGGCTGGGTGCCGGTGTTCAGCGTCAGCAGGGCGTCGGCGGCCACGGCGGCGTTACGGCCGACGATGGTGAAGTTCGAGACCTTGGGCTGGGCGTAGAAGGTGGTTCCCGACGGGGCGGCCGACCACTCGAAACCACGCGAGCCGTTGGTCACGGCCGTCGGCTTCTGGGTGATGATGCCGAACTGGGCTCCACCGCGCCAGCCGGTGTCGGTGTCCAGACCGTCATCGTCCGCGCCGTTGATGACGATGTTGCGCAGGTTGACGGTGCCGCCGAAGATTTCGATCCCGTCGTCCGACGAGTTGTAGGACTGGAAGAACTCGACGGTCGTTCCCGAGCCGACGCCGGCCAGGGTCAGGGCCTGCAGTTCATTGTTCGGCGACAGTTCGAAGCCCGAGTAGTTGACCTGCACGTAGCGCAGGCGACCCGAGTTGTCGGCCAGGGTGTTGCCGCCGTAGTTGGCGCTGGTGCCTTCGACCTGACCGACGCACGAGGCGCTCGGGGCGTTGACGCCCGCCGGGCAGACGGCGGTCGGCGCGCGACCGGCGATGACAAGGCCGCCCCACTGGCCCTGCGAGCTCAGGTTGGTCGAGCCTTCGATGTTCTGACGGCTGGTGAAGATGATCGGCTGGGTCGCGGTGCCTTCAGCGAAGATCTGCGAGCCGCGGTTGATCAGCAGATAGTCCGAACCGCCCGAGGCGAAGATCTTCACGCCCGGATCGATGGTCAGGATGCCCTGGACGCTGCCGGCGACCGGAGCGGCCGGATCGGCGCCGCGGTCGGTGCCGACCTGGGTGCGGCCGGAGATGGCGTAGATGGTGCCGGCGCGGACCGAGAGGGTCAGGGAACCCGAGATCGTCTCGGGCAACTGGCAGGCGCGAAGGGTGCCGCCGGCGACGGTGCCGACGTTGGTCAGGCCCGTGGGGCAGTCGGCGGCCGGGGTGCCCGGAGCCGGCGGGTTGGTTCCGCCGCCGCCGCCCGTGCCGCCGCCGGAGCCGAAATCGCCCTCGCCGGGGGACGCCACTTCGGCGGAGCCGCAGGCGGCCAGCGCCATCACGGCCGCACCGGCCATCAAAACCTTGGTCAGACGAAGCATCGAGATCCCCTCGGGTTGGAAACGGGCTGATCGCCGCGCGTCGTTCCGACACGATTTGGCGATCCCGACGCCGCCTTTAGGACTTCAATGCAAAGCTCAAATGACAGAAAATCGCGCGATTATTACAGTCGATCCGAAGACGGAGATTTATTCGCCAAACATTCGCAGCGAATACTTTGCATCAGATTGAAGACAAGGATTCCTTGTCCGGACCGTTTGTCACACGACTGAATAATTCGGCGGTCGCGCGGTCGGCGCTTGAGCCCCTCGCGTATTCCGCTAGGTTGCCGCGAGCTTCCGCGGGCGTGATGTAGTGGTAGCCTGAAAGCTTCCCAAGCTTTTCGTGCGGGTTCGATTCCCGCCGCCCGCTCCAACACTTAGGCAAATCGATGTGCCTTTTGGCTCCGATTTGGCTCACAAAACCTGACTTCGGTGTTTGCCAGCTTTCTCGGTTCGCGACGGCTGCACCATCCAGAGGGCGGCTCCAACGCAAACGCAATGCGGATCGCCTCATCAAACTGGCCGGGGAGATTGATCGGCTGGTTCGTCCGCCACCCGGATGGCGCTCGTCTTGAGATTGCCAGCCGGTGCCGCTTCACTGACAGTCAGTCAGCAGGACGCGAATGCCCCTTGGGAACAAGCTGGCCCGCAGCGACACCCGGGCGATTCCCCTGACTGCAAACTTCAATCAGGGCGTTGCGGTCGGCACAGCGAGCTACGTAAGGCCAGACGCTCGGCACAGCCTGGCTCCGTCAGATCGCTACGGCGTTGATCGGCGAAGCGCGAAACCAAGGCGAGGGCCCGGTCGAAGGCGTCGGAGTGATTTCCGGCAACCTCCTGCGCAATCTCCGTTGCGACGCCTAGCGCGACAGTCGGGGGCAACGCTTCAGCCGCAAGAGCATCCATCAAATGCATCAACGCGATGCTGTTAAGCGGGGAGCTCAGGACGGAACGAAGATCGCCCTCATCACCCCGGCTCGCAACAAGGGTCATTACATTGGCCATGGCCGCAACACGGGGAGCCTTGTGATCGACCAAGCGCGCGGCCGCCTCCGGCACGCCAGGAATATCTAGGGCGTCAGCACCTTGAAGGTTCATGAACAGGACGATTAGCGCCGGATAGAGCTCTAGGGCCCCCAACAAGGACTGTGGGATCGAGCGTCCCCTCTCCCTGCTGCCGGCCATGTTTGAGAGGCGGCCCACAGTGGCCTTTCTCGCCACCCGCTCAAGAACGACATGGTCCGCTTGAGCCGCTTTGGAAAAGAAGGTGACTAGGTGCGGCTGGACCCAAACTTCATCGTCATCTCCGATAAGAAGCTGCGCGGTAGCGGGATCAAACGGGGCCCGTGGCGGATAGTGTTCGACCGCAAACTCGATGATCCAACGCAAAGCGGCATGTGAGAATGGCGTTGACGCCTCGAAGGCGCTCATGAGTTCTGCCAGCCAATCCCATTCAACTTTCTCGCCAACCGTGATCGACAGTCCGGTCGGGTTGGGGGCACCATCAAAATTGATGTCGGGCGTCAGGCCTTTGGTCGCGAGCGTCCAGAAATCCTTTTCGAAAAGCCCCATGTTCTTCCATCGCCGTTCCGCGCTGAGCCAGTCTTCGGTATCGCCGAAGCGGCCCTCATTCGCTTCCCACGCGAGCGCAGCGAGAGCTTCACCCGACATAGCCCTTTGCAAGGCGGCATAGAGCGGCCACGGCATGTGGATCGAGATCGCTCTACAGGCAGGGAGCAAGTCGTCGCGTTCGATCGCGCGCAGCGCGACGGCCAGATCGGCGGCGGAAGGCGTCTGTGCAAAGCATTTCGCGACTTGAGCGGCCCGCCACCCAGCCGTTTCGGGCACATCTTGGTAAAGCTCGCTCATGGCAGTCGACACTAGGCTCATCGCCTGGATCATGAGGGGCGTCTTTCCTTCTCTGCCGTGGAGCGGAATGCGAAGACGATGATCTTTCTGCGGGTATTCAAGGAGTTGGAGCCACGGGTAGGCCGAGCTGAGCGCTTCAAGAGCGGTCTGGCCCGCCGTGAAATCGACGTTGTCGAGACGTTCCTGCAGCTCGACGATGTTGTGCTCGGCGATCACTGCGGCAAACAAATCATCTAAGGGCGTCTCAGAAGGCGGGCGAATCCCGAGGGCAATGACATCGAGCCGGCGATCACGCATCGGAGGCCAGCAAGCCTGAGCAAGATCGAGTGCCCAATCACACCCGTTGCCGGCCAACCTGATCAAGAACGCCCATGCACCGGTGCGGGTTCGGTAACTGCCCGCATCCAGTTGCGACGTCAGAAACGGCTGCGTGACCTGAGGTGCACGCTGAGCTTCTTCGAGAAGATTCACTTGGTGGGAGCTGCTCCCAAAATGCACAATCTCAAGCGCTTGCGCCAACAGGCGAAAGCGCCAGAGCGGCGAATCGTGGGCTAGTCCGTCCTCAAGAAGCGCAAGCGCCAACCGTGCGCCGCTTTTCAGCATTCGGTCCGCGTCACTAGCCAAGTCGAGATCCCGACAGATCTGGAGAATAGTATCCCGATAATGGAGCGTGTCGTTGGAGGAGAAGCACTTGCTGGCGGCGATCTGAAAAACGTGTCGCCAGTGGCTTTTACTCGCAATTTCGCGAAGCCGATCCTGTACCTTGATTTCCAAACCGCTCATCAAATGTGCGGCTGCCATGAACTCCTGCAGAGACCGCACCTCGAAGGAGTAGCGCTCGTCAGCGCGCTCGACGAGCAGGACGAGCCGGTCCGTCGTCGCGTCCATGAGCTCTTCGGTCGCCCTGTCCAAGAGGTGCCCCTCATATCCTTCGAGCTCCAATTCATCCTTGATCTGGGCAGCGAGCTGCGCCTTCGTGACATAGGCGTCCGAGCTGCCGCCTGACTCAGCTTGGAGATGCAGGGTGAAGCCGATACTTTCGTGAAGCGCTGTAATCGCGCGGCTCCAAGTCTTCACGGTCCGGCCCGCAACGCCCGGCTTCTGCTGTTCGCGTTCCAGGACGACGTTGTAGTACTTGTGAAACAGGGTCCAGCGGTCGCTTGGTGCCTCGCCGCGCTGATCAATCAGCGCCAGCATGATCGCGACCTGCAGCGGGCTGATCAACAGTCGCGCCGTAGTCGGTGTATCGATCGCCTCCCTCATCCGTTCCAAAACGCGGGCCTGATCAACGGGATCAAGCAGTCGTCTTACCGCGAGCCGCTCTGCATAAGCCAGGGCGTGATGGGGCTGGAGAGGCGTCATCTCCAACTTCGCGTAGAGTGCTGGGTCCAGATCGTCGTTGTAACCTTGAGGTCTCGAGGTCACGACCATCAACACGTCCGCGTCGACTGCGGCGAATTCATCCCAAAGGTCGTTGATCGCGAGGATAACGCTGCCTCGATTCGCGCTCGGAGGGACTTCGTCGAGTCCATCCAAGAGGACGACGAGAGGGTGGCCGCCCATCCACGATCGAAGATCATCGAGAGGTAGGTCGGAGGCGTTGGCGACAGTTGAAATGTGGTCCCGGATGAACGTCAACAGGGACAGACCATGTCCTTCAAGAGCAGCCGCATCGAGGGCGTCAGCATAAACCGGAAGGTCGATCCTCAACGGGAACCGACGCGGGATTTCGTCTGAGAGGCCGGACGCACGGATCTGGCCCATGACGGACTTCACGGCGTCAGACACCTCAACCGAAAGGGGCCGTTGCGCTTCCGCCTTCAGCAGGGATGCCCTTAAGATTTGGCCAAAGAGTTGAGAGATGGTCGATTTGCCCTGCCCTGGCCCACCAAGGAGAAGCAGGCGGTCCGGACGTGGCCGAACGTTGTGGGATAGAGCGCTCGGCGACAACTTGGCCCGTGTGAGCGATAGCAGATTGGCAAGCAGGAGTCCCTCAGAGCGCGCCTCCGGCTCGGACCCAGGCTGCTCAAAAGGCAAGTCGATGAAGACTTCCTCGAGGTTGGTGCCGCTATCGCCACCACCATGGCCCGCCTGCTGCAATCGGGTCGATCTCTGGCTGCGGATCTCCTTTTGCAAGTAGCGATGCATCACCGCGCCGAAATCCAATCGGGACAGTTTCAGATTTGCAATGACGTCTTCAATGACGTCGCTTGGCGTAACCCAAGCGGAGTAGGCTCGACGCAACTCTTCGGCGTCGGCAAGTCGGATGCACAGTTCGTCGTAGTGCCAGATGCGGTAATCCTCGAAGCCCACCGCCTCGCGATACTCCTCAAAGATCGCATCGATCTTGGCGATGCCGCCTGCACCCTTTCGCGTCGCGGGGACGGGAGACAGCTTGGCATTGGTAATCAGCAGATAGTTTGTAGGGCGCCGCCGCATTTTTGAGATGTCGATGTACGCCTCGAGCTCCGCGCGCAATTCACCAGCCAGCCAGTCGGCGTCCGCCGCCGTGGTGCCGGAAGTCTGGCGGAACTTGACCTGTACGACACTGTGACCGCTCCAAGGGGCCGTGATGCTAGGAAAGTGAGACGTACCGTCAAAAACCGCTTCTCGCCCGCCATCGGGCCCATCGCCGTAGACCATGACGCCCTCGCCGAGGGCGCGTTTTGCCAAAGACTGTGCAAACCGCTCGAACGAACGGGGGGAGAAGCGAGAGAAGTCGAAGTCCACCAGCATTCCCCCACGGCAGTATGAAGCGAAAGCTAGCGCGCAGGTTGAGACCTCACAACCGTCGGCTCCAGCGTAGTCAAGGACATGGACTTGGGCTCGTATCCACTCGGCTCATGACACCGGCGATCGGTTGATGGATCCAGTACTCGAACCGAGTTCGACCCGTGACCCTTTCGAGGGCTCGAGCGTACATTAGAACTTGGCCTGCGAATGCGCTAAGCCGATCCGCGTCCATCGCCATCGATCCCGGAAAGCTCTTGTGGTCGATGATTGCATAGCCGTCGCCTAAATCCACAAGAAGGTCGAGACGGCCCGCGATCACTTGCAACCCTTCTTCGGCGTGGACGGGCCATTCCTTGTGTCTGGCGGCCTCACCAAAACGATCGGAAAGGAATGTCCCCAGCCGATCGCTGATCACAACCAGATCAGCAGGGGACAAATGGGGCGCTCCCCATCGGGAGAGGATTTCAGCGGCGAGCCCCTCCCTGTCCGCCCCCGCCCATGTTGGCACGTCTGCCGCGAGGAAGCGGTGAATGGCTTCGCCTAGAAGTTGGAGGTCGGGATTTCCAACCAACGTGATGCGCGGTCCTAGATCCGTAGTAGCGACGATGTGGATGTCGTCCGCTGCAACAGCGCCGTCACTCGGCCGGAGCCTGAGCGGAAGGTGCACGGCCGACGCGGTTACGGGGCGGGCATACTCCTGGGGGGATCGGACCGCGTCGGAGGCTTCGGACCGGTTCGGCGCATTCCGATTGGGGAACGGCGCACCTCCAACGCTCACCGCATTGCCAGCCAGCGAAACCAGCGGGCGATCGGCATCGTCACGTAGTTCATCGAGCCAAGCTAACGACCCACCGGTCGATGACAATCCCAGGTGATCACGTGCGCGGGTAAGGCCCACATAGAGGACCCGAGTCCGTTCTAGTCGTTCCTGGGCGAGAGCTTTGACGCCTTCAAGCGATAGAGGGGCGGAGACATCTAGGCCGACGTTCTTCTGCTGATCGCCGTAAGGCCAGGGCCAGTAGCGCAGGACGCGCGCCGCCAGCGGATCGGCCCAATCCGGCGGGGTCTCGTCCTCCGCCGTTAAGCCGAAGGGCGAGCCCTTCGCCTCGCTGTCCAGCTCGGTCAGGATGACGATGGGCCACTCCAGCCCCTTGGCGCCGTGATAGGTGAGGATGTTGACCGCGTCGGGATGGCGGCTCTGAGGCTGGCGGGCGTTCGGGCGCGTGGACAACCACTCACAGACGCCGGTCAAAGTGACGGCCTGTCTCTCGGCGTGCTGTTCCGCCTGATAGTCCACGATCATGGAACGGACCGCTTCGAGATTCTGAAGCCGCTGTTCGGAAGCTCCCCAAGCGACGACTGTTGCCAGGACGCCGGCGGCATGCAGGAGGGCGTCGAACACCTCGGCCGGGGTCAATTGCGGAGACCGTTCACGGATCTCGGCAAGAGCCGTCGAGAAGGGCAGCAACGCGATCAATCGATCTCGCGCCGTATCGTCGAAGACCGCACCGAACCAAGCCTCATCATCGTTGGCCAAACGGGCCATTTCGGCTAGCGCCAATGTATCTGAGGCGTCCGCGATCCAACGAAAGGCAGCCAAGGTAAATTCGATTTCGGGCTGATGCAGCAATCCCTCGCGTTCCACGGCGACGCGAACGCCCTTGGCCGCCAGCGCAGCTGCGAGGTCTCCTACCATGCCGTTCGATTTGCACAGGACGGCGATGTCGCCGCCGCGACACGACCGGATTGATCCGTCTCGTGCCGACACGGGCCAAGCCTCGGCCTCCTCCAACAGGCCCGCAACTCGTGACGCCAGCATCTCCGTGCGGATGCCTTTGTTCTTGCCCGACATGTCCCAGACGGAAAGCGCCGGCGGCATGGCCGTCTGCTCAACGCGCTCGCAGCCGTCAAACGTGATCTCAGCGTCGCTCATTCCGACGCGCAGCATGTTCGGTGCGATCGCCGCGTTCACGAACTCCGCGAGTTGAGGTCGCGACCGGTAGGATCGCCTCAGGTAGCCGGTCTCGCCGCCCGTCGCGGCCGTGATCGCAGCCGAGGCCGTACTGGTCAGTTCGGGATCGGCGTCCCTGAAACCATAGATCGACTGCTTAGGATCGCCGACCCAAAGATTGCGGCCAGCGATCCGCGAAAGCGCCGTGAAGATGGCGATCTGGATCGGACTGGAATCTTGGAACTCGTCGACGAAGACCGCGCCGATCAGCTCACGTAGGCGAGCCGCATTGACGGGATCGGCGATGATCTGGAGGGCTAACTTTTCCTGATCGATGAAATCGAGCAATCCCCGGGCTTGCTTGTAGTCCGCGTAAGCCGCCATGCATTGGGCGGCGCACTCGAACATCATCTCGATGTAGGTTCGAAGGTCTTGCTTGAGCGCAGGATGGCGGGGATGCACCGCCGCCGCCGCGATCACGCCCGCAAACAGTGGAGCGTCGGTCTTGGTCGCGCCCAGCTTGCACAGTCGCGCCCAGTCGTCCCATCCCAGAGGGTCTCCCGATCGCAGGATGCGCAGCGCCTTCTCGACAAGCGGCACATCCTTCTCGCGCGTGCCGCCCTTCAGGACAGCCCTGTTTCGCTGCAGGTCCTGTTCACAGGCCTCCAATGCCGCCAGAAGCGACGCGTCGAGAGCGGCGGGCGTCTCCCCCGCCCCATTCGCCGGGAGAATAGCGATCAGGCTGTCTGCGGAGCGGCGGGCGCAACGCGCCATACGGTCGGGCCTAATCCCGTTCGATCGGGCCAGATCGACAGCGCGCTTCAGATCGTCCTGCCAACCCCGCACAGTCCCACGGGACGTCGGATAGCCGCGCGCGACCATGCCGAACCGCTCAGCGGTCTGTGAAATTGCGGATCCAGCTGCTTCGATGATCGGGCCTGCCGCCCGATCGAAGATGGGCCGCTGCCGTTCCTCAGCGATCACTTCGACCACCGGCGACCGGCCAAGTTCGAAGGCGAATTCCGAGATCAGACTCCCACAGACGGAGTTGATTGTGCCGATCCGTGCCGAGAGCATGGCTGCGCCCAGCTCGGGCCGGCCTCGTTCGATCAGGCTCGCCCGAATACGCCCCGCCAGTTCGGCGGCGGCCTTCTTCGTGAAGGTCGTCGCGAGAACCCGGTGCGGCTCCATCCCCCCTTCGACCGCTTCGACGATGCTGCGAACGAGACGGTAGGTCTTTCCGGTCCCCGCGCTGGCGATGGTGGTGTCGATCTGGTTCTGGATAAATTCGGCAGTCATGCCAGCCCCTTTTGACGGCAGAGGGTGGAGTAGTCGCATCGGTCACAGCGGACTTCGCGTGCAGCGCCGAGGTCGACCGGCAAGGCGTCGGCGACGCCGTCGACGCCGGTCGCCAGGATCAGGCCTGCATCCGCGGACGCGCGCCAGATCCTCCAGTCGCCGACGACCGCGTCCCAGGTTTGAGTGAAGCTGCGCTGACCCTCGACCAGTCGACCGATCAATCCGTTCCCGGCCAGAGTAGCGAACTGGCGCTGGTTGAGCAGGAAATAGCCGGCGCGATAGGGCGCATCGCCAGCGATCATGGCCCCGTACGCCGCCAACTGGATCGCGGACCCGGCCTCCAGTTCATCGATGCGGGTTTTCTCCCGCCGGGTCCATTTGAGATCCACGATAACCGGCTGGCCGGCCGCGTCGCGAGCCACCAGATCCACCGCTCCCCGCATAGCCAGAAGAGATTCAAATGTCCCGCTGACCTGTTGCTCCATCGCTTCGACCTGAAGGTTGTTCGCGATCAAAGACTGGGCCAGCGCGGCCATGGCCCCGGGCAGGCGCCGGCGAGCATGGTTGAGATCTTCGGCGAACTGAGGGTGGCGCAACGGCGCCGCCAACTGGTCGATGCGGCCCTCGAGGAGTTCGACGGTTCGTCGCTGCGCCTCCGCCGGCGTCGGGGGCGGACCCGGTGGAAACACGTCGCGCGCCACGGCGTGAGCCAGATTGCCCAGCAGCTGATTTGCGTCCGGAATGGATTTGACCCTGCCGGGTCTCAGTCTGGCGACATGCCGGAGCGCCCACATGAGCTGGCAGGCTAGGAGGCTCTCGAGAGACGTCGCCGACTCCGTCACACTGTTCAGCCTCGTGGTGAAGGCGGGCGGCGTATTCCAGGAAATCTTCGGCACCGGCAATGCTCGATCCTGGACCGGATGGCGCGGGATCGTGACGCCCGCCATTCGGACCTCGGGAGCGTAGAGAGCGCTTTCCAGCTCGATTCGCGTCGACAGGACGTCAAGTGCGGGTTTCAACCTGTGAGCCAGGGGATGAAGGTTGCCTTCAGACTGACGATCGAGCCCGGCGGCGACCAGGATCACTCTGGTACGCGCATTCAGGATCGCCCGCTCCCAGGCAACGCTCGCCGCCCGAGCCGAGAGCGCAACTTGGTCCGCGGGACAATCCGCTCGTTCCAGTTCGGTGCGTTCGGCCTCTGTCCAGGGCGCACGCTGAGTTCCCTCAGCAGTGCTTTCGAACCTCCACCAGGCCACTGAACCGACGGGAGCCCAGACAGCGCCCGGGTGGGTGACGGATCGCCAGTTGGCTGCCTCGGGTCGGACGCCCGGATTGGCTTGCCCCGCATCCAGGGCCTGATCGATGACCCGTTCGACCAGGAGCCGGGGGAGGCGTTCGTAGTTCAAGGCGGCCAAGGCCGCGCGAACCTCTCCTGCGAGGGCGGCCGTGGCTGCGTGCAGGACATCTCCTGTAGCCGCGAAGCGAAGGACCGCCCAAGTCGCAACCCGGTCGCAGATCAGTAACGCCTGGGCCAGAGGCATGCCGCTTATGGGATCGGCCAAAGCCGGCTCGGCCCATGCCCGCCACTGCGATAGCTTGGGCTCGATATCGGCCAGCTTGTCCGCATCGCCGGCCGCCCGGTCTCGCTCTGTCTGCGCCACTTCGACCCAGGCCGAGTTCCAGGGATCCCCACCCCGACCCGGCGCTTCTTCCAGAGCCGACGCGAGCCTGCGGGCGGCGCGCGGTGAGATGGGAGAATCGGGAAAGACTAGGAGCTCCATCAGGGCGTGAGGATCGAACGGCGACCATGCGCCCTTGAAGGCCAGCAACAGGAGTTGCAGCGAACCCCGATGGGCCGAAGACTGGCTGCGCCCGGCCTGGGGCTGCCCTGTCCCTGTCAAGCCATGGTCCAGGAGCGCGGTGTCTCCTCCCTGCGCCACGAGAACCAGTCCGGGGTCGGTCTGGGCGGCGATCCATTGACCGAAAACTTCCGCCGCGAGCGGCTCGCTGGTGGCCGTCACCAGAGTGAGGGTTTCGTCGGGCCCCGAGAGCAGATCGGCGGAGCCGAGCATCCAGCGCTGGAGTTTGCCCAGGGCGGTGTTCGCCGGCGCGCTGGCTGCGAGCGGCACGGCCTCGATCACGCAACCGAGCGCCTGCAGGCGCTGGATCAGTCGTCGCAGGGGCGAAACCAGGAGATGGATGGGATCAATCAGCCTAATCCGCGTGAGAGGCGGCGTCGCTCGTCCTTCCAAAGACTGGAGGAGGTTCGCGAGCCTGTCCGGGAGACCAGGGGGCACATCGACCATCTGTCGGCAGGCGGCCGCGAGATGGGCTAGGCGAACCTCGCACCAGTCCCGATCCGGCCTCCAGCCCAATCCGATCAGCTCATCCCGCCAAGCGAGCAAGGTCCGCGCTGTCGACCACGGGTCCATGGCGAACGACTCGGCCCAGAAGTAGCGCCCATCCAACGTTTCGAGCGCAGCCTGAAAGGCAGCGACCCGCACTACCTGTGGCCGCGCCGGCCCGCCTAGACCGAGTACGGTCTCAAGGATCTCAACGAGCCCAACGGTGCCGACGACGGGCTGGCCCAGGGCACCCTGCGCGCTTCCGCCATGATCGGGGCTCGCAGAGCCTTGAACCCATGCGCCAAAAACCAAATCCATCCCCGTCGCCTTTCCGGCTTATGTTTTCCGCTGAGCCCAGACCGGGGTCTGTGATTGCCCAGCCGCAATCAACTTATGATTGACGCGGCCGAAATCCACTCTTTTCGTGAAGCTCCCGCTCGCGACCCGAGGCGATGGACTGAACCGCCAGCAACCACGTTTCGTCCGCGTCCCCGAACCCGGTGACCGCTCGCTCGAAAGCAGCGGGCACAGACCCGTTCGTGATCCACGCCGCAGTGATGCGTCAGTACAGAGCCTTGAACCACCGCGTGAGGGTGTCGAACCAGTTTAAGCGCCGAACGGGTTCAATCGTAGGCTCCGTCTTCGCCGTGATCGCCGCATCCTGCGCTTCCAGGAAGCGGCGGATATCAAACCCCGGATCGCCGACCGCCTTGGGCGGATAGTGCGGGCAGGTCTTTCCGAGCCGTCGACGGAGCCGGTCGGAGGGTGCCACTGTTCCCAGGTTCGCATCGTAGGCCAGGTAGGCACTTCTGATCGGCGCGCGATGCCAAGGCGTCACCATCTGGACGAGCAGACCGACGGCGGTGGAGGCCAGAACGCCATTCGGCCAGACAACCTGGGGCTTGCTTCCTGCATCGCCGTATCGTTTCGCCTCGGCTTCCAGCGCCTCGTCGGTAATCACGCCGAGACACCTGAGACAGGGCTCGCCCGGCGAGGAAAGAACAACCTGACCTGCGACCAGGTATTCGCCCGTGGCGGCCAGCTGGTGAACGTCCATACCCATGTCGATGTAGGGGATCATGAACCGGCGACAGAAGGCTTCCAGCTCATCCTTGGAGCGGATGTTGTCGACCCCTCCGATGATGAGGTCGCAGCCCTTCAGAGCGTCCCCGACGACCTGCCATCTCGCCTGATGGCCGGAGATCCGAGCCTGCGGGTTCACACCGAGGATCACCCGTTTCGAGATTTCGAGCTTGGACCGCTTGGCGATGATGTCCGCGAAGGTCGCGCCCACCAATCGGTTCAGGTTCGTGAGTGAGATCAGATCGTCATCGACGAGCACATATCCGCCGACGCCCAGATGGGCGAGCTGTTGCGCGACATGGGAATTGCCGCCTCCGAGGCCGACGAGACCGACGGTCAGGCCGGCAAGGACGGCATCGCTGTCGACGCCCAGGAAACTCTGTCTGTCCAGCCAGCTCATTGTGTCCCCCAAGTCCGCTTCAGCGGCGCATCCGTGCGAATGAAAAGATCGATTTCGGAGCGCGTTCGCTTGCCGTCGGTCCAGAGAATGCCGCTGGCGTCATCATCGCTAAGAACCAGCAATCCGTGCGGCATGCGAGGCGTGGTTTCAAAGAAGCCCGGAACGAAATCCGCCGCGCTCGCGAGATCCACGTGGCTGAACGCGGGGCGGCCTCGTCCTCCGTGCGTGTGGACATGCAGGAGCGTCGCCGCCGGCCGATAGGCCGACTGGACGGCCTTGCGCATGGCGTTGGAGCCGATCCGGGCACCGACGCGAGGATCGAACTCGTAGTCCTCATCGGCCACGGGTTGATAGTCGCGAACAAGCATCATCAAATCCTCCCCCATGCCGACGGCCCCTGCCGTCAGGAACCCCACGCGCTCGTGAGCGAAAGCGTGGGGCCGGATCAGGTCCCGGCGGATTTCATCAAGGACCTCGCCGCGAATTTTCAGGGTCACTTTCATCGCAAGGGCCTCAGGTGAGCGCCGAGGATCTCGTCCCAGGGCAAGGAAGGCATGACGCCGTTCCAGGACATGGCGTGCCAGAGGGAGCCCATGATGTTGTGTGCGGTCCAGTTCCGCCCTCGAGCGGGAAACGCCCGAGAAAAGAACAGCCTCGTGGGATAGCCGCTGTGTGTCCGAGGAGCGAGGAGGGCGTTGACCGTGACCATTGCTCCCTGATGCTCGACCTTCAACTCGGGCAGGTGGACGAGCGGTTGCCCGCCATCTTCCCAAAGCTCAGCCCGGCGACAGATTCGGCGCAGGCCGCGAATTTCGGTCGCGGGATCCCTCACGACGACTGCCCGACCGGCGGGTGCGACGAAAACTCCATCCCCTCGCGAACCTTGACCTGTTCGCCCGCCTTCAGCTCGCGGAATTCACCGTCGTTCTCGATCAGATCGAGTTTGTATCCGCTCGGCACTGAGAAGACGCCGAGCAACTCCTCCGTGGTGTAGGCGCGACGCTCGAGGTCATACGGAGCCTCCTTGTAGAAGACCGTGACGGTCTTGCGGATCGTCCGAAGCTTGAAACGCTCGACGCCAGCGGCCGATAGATCGACCTCTTCATCGTCGTCGAGCACCCGGTCACCGTCGTCGCCGTCAAGGATCAGAATCTGGTCGTCCTTAGCGCCGGCGAGGAACTTAATGTGACGTGCGGCGAGCTTGTCGCGCGGCCACTCCATGGCCAGGCCCTCCACCGTGAACCGGTGGTTGCTGCTCCCGCGCACGATGAAGAACCGCTCCACGCCCGACTCGGTGAGATCGACCGGCTCAGTCGGCCGAAGGGATTCGATTTCGCCCGTCTTCAAATGCCGCAGGACCGCGAAGTCTTCGATCGGGCGCTTGCCGGCGGCTTCCGCGATCTGAAGTCCGACGACCTTGCGGTCATCGAGGCGAACGAGACGAACTTCGAATGTCTCGTCACTGATCTCGATCCGGTAGCCGCCGGCATCGGCTCGATCGAGGGCGACATCCTCCGGGGAAGCGGTGGTCTGCATCGTGGTGGTTCCTTGTGCCGGGATGGCTCAAGCATTCAGCCACACCCCTGCCCAAGAGTCGATTCATGGCATCATTAAATATCGGTAATGTTTGCAGTGTACACGCTCAGTGTCAGCCCGATTGACACACTCCAGCTAACGTTGTCTGTTTGTTCACATGTCCGACATGGAAATATACAGGCTGCTCGGCCTCGCGGTGGCAAAGCGGCGAACCGACAAGAAGCTGACTCAGGCCGAGGTGGCGGCCAAAATTGGGCTTACACGCGCGTCTTTGGCCAATATCGAAACGGGACGACAGAAAGTCATGCTCCATCACCTCTATCGCTTGGCGACGGCGCTTGATTGTGAATCGATCCTGGATCTGGCGCCCTCGACCTTCGTCTTCTCCGATGAGAGCGAGCCGGTGGTGTTCTACGGAAGCAACGTCAGCGACCAGCAGCGCGCACAGCTCGAGCATTTCATTCGTACCGTAGGAACGCGGTAGGAATGGCTCGCAAGGAACAAGCTCGCCAAAAGGCGAGAGAGTTGGTCGCTCGCTTCGGTGTGCAGTCCGTGCCGGTCCCCATCGATCGTATCGCTCGGGGTCTGGGCGTAACCGTGCAGTATGCGCCGTTCGACGGTGAACTGTCGGGCATGGCATTCATCAAAGACGGCAAGCCGATGATTGGGATCAACTCGCTGCATACAGCCTCACGTCAACGCTTCACCCTTGCTCATGAGTTGGCCCATCACATCCTGCATCGTGAAAAGCTGGAGACGGACGGCGTTCACGTCGACAAGGGAATTCTGCGCCGCGACTCGCTGACGTCTGAAGGTACGGACGAGTCTGAGATCGAGGCGAACAATTTCGCTGCTGAGCTGCTTATGCCCGAAGGACTGCTAGACGTGGTTCTCGGTGGTCGAAATGTCGATCTGGAAGATGAAGAGGCGGTCGCTGCGGCAGCGCGGAAGTTCCGCGTCAGTTCGACAGCGCTGCAGTTCCGGCTTCAGCGGTCCTAGGCGACATCAGGTGGGTGGCTTCGTCATCTACGATCTGGAGACGACCGGTCTTCACCCGCGCTTTGATCAGATCCTGCAGTTCGCGGCGATCCGCACTGACGAGGAGCTCAATCCTATCGAAGAGGTCGAACTCCGTGGCCGGCTTCTCCCGAACCTCGTACCGTCCCCGTCCGCGCTGGACATCACGGGAGCCCGTCTGGAGGACATCTCCGATCCTGAGCGACCCAGTCATTTCGATCTGACCTGCAAAGTCCACGATACCTTGACCCAGTGGTCGCCCGCGATGTTCCTGGGCTTCAACTCCATAAAGTTCGACGAAGAATTTTTGCGGCAGGCATTTTATATGTGCCTCAAGCAGCCGATCTACGTCACCAACGCGCCGGGCAACACGCGCGGCGACGTCATAAAGCTCGCGCGCGCGGCCGCAATACTCAGTCCTCAGGCCTTGAAGGTACCGACCAACGAGCAAGGCCGGCGCGCATTTGCTCTGACGGGCTTGGCAAAGGCAAACGGCATAGATCCTGGACGTCCTCACGAGGCGATGTCAGACGCCCGGACCACGCTCGCTTTGTGCCGACTTATCCGCGAAGCGAACCCGGAACTCTGGTCCAGCTTCATGCGGTTCGCCAACAAAAGCGCAACGCTAAATTTCATCCGCGATCAGGAGGCGTTCGGGGTGTTCGAGACAGCCGGGGGGGCTGCCGATTATCGATGCGCGAGCCGGATCGGCGTCAGCTCAAATGATCCAAACGCACACTTCGTACTTGATCTCGGTCATGACGTAGAGCGGCTTCGAGGCCTAAACCACACAGAGTTGATCGGTGCAATCCGGGACGAAAGGGCGGTATGGAAGCTGAAAATCAATGCTTCTCCGATCCTGACAGAGATCTGGGAAATAGAATCGCATCTTCCGGACGGCCAGTCAGAACCCACGATACTGGAGCTGGCTCAGAGCGTGAGAAGCGATCCGGAGTTTCTCCGACGCCTGAACGCCGCGGCAGTCGAAAGCGAACCCGTTTGGCCGCCGTCGCCCTACGTAGAGACTCAAATCTACAACGACTTCGTCACTGACCCTGACGCTGCTCGCTGCCGGACGTTTCATACCCTGCCTTGGGATGAGCGTGTCGCTCATGCCGCGACATTCCAAGACCCACGACTTCGTCGGATCGCACAGAGGCTCATCTTCTTCGAGCGACCCGAACTGATGAGCGAGGCCCGCCGGGCCGCGCTCGCCGCCGAAATCGAGCGGCGGGTCTGCGGCCTGGTTCCCGATGCGCCTTGGCTAACCATCCCCAAAGCGCTCGATGAGATCCAGATCATTCTGGATGACAGTCTAGAGCTGACCACTCACCATCCGCTTCTGGCCCTTAAGGCCGCGCTTTCCGATAGACTTGCCCGGATGGTCGGCTAGACGCCCGGGTCGATTGTCGAGCCTTCAAGGCTCGGTCAGGAAGGCCTCGTCCTGATCCGTCACCTCGCGCTGGCGGGAATCATCCGCGCCCCAGCCGTTGGCGCCTCCGAGCCGAACGGCGGCCCAGAGGATCGTGCGCCGCAGTGGATCGACGCCGCGATTGGCGAGTGCCTCGCGAAAGACGTCGTCGGCCTCCCTCCGACCGTACGGGGTCAAACGAGTTCGCCCGTCGTGCCGCTTTTTCCAATGGCCGCTTCCTGATGTGGCGTAGAGAAAATCATGAACGATTGCAGCCTTAGCCCACGGCCCATCAGGCGGCAGGATGATCCAGCACCATCGGGGGATGGACGCCAGATCACTGACAAACCCGGCCGGCACCGTGATCCGGTCTCCGCAGGCTCCCGTCGTGTAAACAAGATCCCTCTGTAGTCCCCAGAGGCTACGCGCGGCCTTGATTGAAGGAGAGAATTTGTTGTCGAGCAAGACCAGCACAAGCTTGCCGCCAAACCGATCTGACCAAGTTGGTTCGGTATCCTTTGCTGTTGTACCCGGCATGGCACCTCCTTCATCCGCAGCTACAGGCTAGGTGGAGCCTTCGTCGGGTCGAAACCAAAGAAGCGACAGAGTTCATACCCCCGGGTGGCGGTCGCGCGATCACTATCCCAAAGACCAAGAAAAGCTCGGACGCAGGAAGCGTGAGGGACGTTTGCTTCCTTGAGCTCTTCAATCCCGTCTAGGACGGCTTGAGACGCGCCGCCCCGGTCTCGCTCGGCGAGCAAATTACCGGCTGCTGCGATCATTTGCGCGCGGATGACATGGATGCCGTCTCGTTTGTTGAGCCCGAGAAAATCAATGATGACCTGTCCCCGAAGAGCCTTTGCTCCTGAATTGTGTCGAGGAACGGCAGTGGTCAGGATGAAGGTAACCAGATCTTCCGGATCCTCATCCGTGTCGCCTAGCGGATAGCAGAGCAGAGCTTCTTCCGCAGCCAGAAGGTCCGCTGTTGCGGTGGCTTGAGCGCGAGGTTGCGTGACCGGGAAGAAGTTAAGTTTGAAGATCGTGTTGCAGACCTTGCAGGACGCCGCATAGTTCTGAAGCTCGTAGGCGAGCCAGTAGTAGCCAGCATCCGACGCCTGGCCGAGGTCGACCTCATAGGCGAGCTCGGGGTGACGTCCTGGATCGGGCCATATTGCGACGTTGGATTTGGGCCTGAAGTGCTCCAGATCCCAAGCGACGGGTCCGTATAGCCCCCCCTCAAACCTTTGCTCACAGAAGATGCATTTCTCATGCTGCAGCTTCATGAAGACCGGTTTTACGGTGCTCCAGATGGCTGAACGCTCCGCGTACCTAGCCTTTTTGATCAGTTTTTCGGTGCGTTCAGCAGCTTTGGCTTTCCAACGACGATCCAGGCGCGCGATGGCTTTCTCCACCTCGGTTGCGTCGTAAGGATAGCGGATCATTCAGGCCCGCTCGTTCCCGCCGATCCTGATGGCGCCGTGACCTTTTTGAGGAACTCCAAAGCCGCCGATGCTTCTCCATTTGCAGCCCGACGGAACAGAGCCTCTGACTCGGTTTGAAATGCCGAAGCTCGGGTCGTGGTCAGACCGAAATAGGACGACAACAGAACATGTTCGACACTCTGGCCGTAAACATGCTCGTCGATCTGATCGACAATGGCGGTACCATTGCCGTCTCTGTCCGTAATGAAAATATTCTCCCGCTTAACGCTGCTCGCCACGAGAGGGCTGTGAGAACTGAAAACAAACTGAAGCTTTGGAAAAGCACTGGATAAACGGGGCACGACCTCCCGTTGCCAGGCGGGATGAAGATGAAGGTCGATTTCATCGACCAGTACGATGCCGGAAATATCCGAGAGCTTCGTGCGATCTGGAGCAACATCAACCAGGTGGCCAATAAGATCACCGACCCAACCAATGAAGGCCTTGTAGCCATCGGAGAGCGCGCTGAAAGGCGTGGGCACGCCCTCAAAGTTGAAGAGGAATTGCTCGTCCTCCGCCAAAAATTCACCTGCGAACTGCACGCTGTCCGGCAACACGCTGCCCATGAGATTCACCGCCTCGGTAAAGCGCTCAGGTCGGCGCTCCAACCGGGTCAGCCACGTCGTGAGAGGCCGCAGCGCGACATGATCTTCGAATAATCCCGCGATCCTCTGATACCTCAAGCCTCTGGAGCGCCGCGCACTGCTTTCGGAAAAATCGCTCGTTTCAACACGACGGGTCGCGCCATAGCCGACGACAAAAAACGCAGACGAGTAGTCCTCATCGAGTAGTGGCTCGATTGGGGAATTGGGAGTCCGTTTGAGTGTCAGCTTATCGAGATTGCCGCGTTCAGGCGCCTCCAGCCTGGCCAATAGCTCAACGTCGCCTTTCAGTCCTGCGTGCCGCTCGTGGCGATCAGGCTGCCCTTTGACCTTGAGTAAGCACTCCTTGATGGGCGGCGTTCCAGGCGCCTGCCTGCGCACGAGCCGGTAAGGAACGAAACCGGAGCGCATTAAGGCAGGGGCTAGCACGGCAATCGCGAGGCCCCGCAAAACTGACGACTTTCCGCCGCCGTTGTCCCCCAGGATCAAGTTGATGTTGGAGATTTCCGAAGCGCCAGCGCTACGACGGCCAGGGTATTGTAGATCGAGCTTCGCCTTCTGGAAGCACTTGAAATCGTAGATGGATAGCGATTTTGCGTACACGCGAGACCTCGGCAGGAGGCCGCAACCTAACATTCGTCGAATGAGTCCGATACCGCCGCAGAAGGCCATCGTCTCCCGCTTCTCGATTCAACGGCAGGAAGCGGGGGTTGGATCTGATTTGCTCGTTTGGCCAAATCGTCGTGCGACCGTCGCAGGCTGGATGAGCAGTAGCCCACGGTTGACTTGTGCAGCGCCCACACCGCCCCTCCTTTAAGGCGACAGCCAGGACCAGATGGTCAGTCCGAACATCGCGGCGGTGGCTAGGACCAGGAGCACGATGAGGAGACTCTCCACGCGATCGCGCTGACGCATGCGTCGCCGCCCGTCTCAACCTGGCGAGTTGGCCTGCAACTCAGAAGACATGCGCTTTGACACCGACCGGATTGTGCAGGGGCGGTTGGAAAGAAAGGGGAAGAAGGCCTGCGGCATGGGCGGCGGCGAGACGGGGCGCTCCACGCACGAGCATGCCGCACAGGTGGTTTCCGAACGTGGTCATGGCGGGATGGTCGAGCGCCGTCTGATAGGCGAGGCCCTGAAACTGGATGAAGGCATGGCGCAGCCGGCCGTTACATCTGACCCGATGAACCGATGCGCCGATCGCGCCGTCTGTTGCCAGCCCCATCATATCTCCTGGCAGAACGATGACGCAGCCGGATGGGGCATCAACAGAGCTCCAATCGTCACGATGATTCCGAACTTCCAACCCCGGTTCGTCACTGATGATGAGGGCGATGAACTCATAGTCGGTGTGAGCCTTGCTAATTTCCAATTCGCCCGGCCGGTACCGGAGCAATCTGGTAATAGAACAGGTCTGGCCTGACAGTGCCGAGCGGGGCCACCCGGGCGCACCGAACTCGGCGGAAATCGCGTCCCAGAGCGCAAACGCGATATGACTGGCAAGCTGTCGGAGCGAAGCGGTTACACCGGCGACCCTACGCTGCAGGCCAACGTCGCCGAGAGACATTGGGGACCCTACCAACCCGCTCGGCGCGATCGAGGCCGGAGTCGCGAGGAAGTCGAACGATGCATAGCCGCGGCGTCGTTGGCCTGTGAACGAGGCTGGGACCTTACTCCTCATTGCAAGAAGATCGTCAGTCTCGGCTTCGGACGGCGTGTAACCCATTGGATCGAACCCGTCAGGGACCAGGGCGGCGCGATCAGCCAAGGGTTGGTCGTAAAAATCTTGAACCGCCTCGACTGCGAGGCGTCCTAAACCCGACTTCAACGGCCATACGAGGAAGCCGTTTTCCTGAAGGTCCGACAGGTTGGGCAGATACTTGTGTCGAATGTTCACAGAACCAGACCCACCGTCGTTATCGACTGGCCGTGGACCTTCGGCGTGGCGGCGAACATGGCTTTGGCGCCTAGAGACTGCGTCGGGCCGTAGAATCTCGAATATTTGACAAACCGAGTCTCGCTCGTCGGCTCATCCGCTTCGCGCAAAAGGGTTGAGGCGAGCGTCCGAGAACCGACGTCAGCCTGAATGATCCATGGACGCCCTGATTTCATTTCCGCGCGGATGTCGTCGAGCTTCTTGGCAAAGCCGTTGTCGGCTGTGCGCCAAACCGATTGGCTACCCCAGTTCACGGAAACGTCCGACCCGGCATATTTCACGAAGTATCGGCGCTTCGAAGCGGGTAAATTCACCAAGTCTTCCAACGACAGCCAATCGCCCTCGGGGGTTCTGAATCCGTCCAGTGCCAAGGGGTAGGTATAGGCCAAGAGTTCGCGCACAGCCTCAGGAAACCGATCTCGCGTCATCTCCCAGAACGGCAGTGCGAGGGGGGCCTTCTGATCGAACAGAATGATCGGCGGCAGGTCGAAAATGGCCTCGCCGGCCGCTGCTTGTCGAAGCCTTTGCTTGAAGCGGTTCTCCGCCACGAGTCCGAACACGGAGTGGCTTCGCACCAGATCGCATCGCGCGTTGTCGACGTCTGCCGAGTAGCCCCAGTAGCGAAGCGGCGGCGCCGTGGTGGCCATGTGATAGCGGATGGAGGCTGGAGCCGAGGCGTTGTCTAGAAGATGGAGCACGCTCGGATGATCCGATCCTGTCAGGGCGATCACCTCCCTGACGAAGGCCTCTGCCGGTCGATAGGCCTCGAGGCGATCTTCGGCACGCCCGGAGGCGATGTAGAGATCCTTCAGAAGCTGCAAGTCTCCCCAACCCGACCCCGGACACTGGATTTCGACGACCCGGCCGTCCGCGCCTTCGTCGGTCCGAAAGAACTGCGGGCGCCGATAGACGGCCTCGGGCAGGCTCCGATGGAACGCACGGCGCAACGAGACCGGCGTGTCGTTCATCAGCCATCGATAGACCTCTGCACCTTGCTGGCCGCTCAAGGCCTCGCTGAAGATGTCGAGGCAAATCTTGAAAAAGGTCTCAAACGTCGCAAGCGGGGGAGACGTCGCCCAAGCAGGTGGCTGGCGCACCGGCTCGGCGCAGCAGTGAAACGACAGCGCCAACTGTGTGCCAGTCTTACGCGCGAGCAATTTGTCGGCGACCTCGTAAAACGCACGACCACCCAAGGTCGGCGCCGGATCCGAACATGACGGAGGCCCGTTCAGAGGTTCAGTCCAGGTGATAGCGTCTCCGGGAGAGTGGGCCGGTCGACCTCGAATGCCGCGATCGGGTAAGAGCAATAGTCGGTCGACATGAAGCCGGCGGACCGGAAATTGCCGCTCTGTTTGACGCCGCCAAACGGGGCGAACATCGTGGCGCCGGTGAGTTGCTGGTTCCAGTTGACGATGCCCGCCCGTACTTCGCGAAGGTACCGCTCGTAGTTGTCGGCGCTACGGGTGACGATCCCCGCCGCCAAGCCGAACCGCGTCTGGTTCGAGAGCGCGATGGCTTCCTCAAGGGTCGCAGCGGTGTAGACCTTCAAAACCGGCCCGAATATCTCTTCATCGTGATCGGCTGGACAACCTGTGACATCCACAAGACCAGGCGAGACCAGCGTGCCCCAAGGTCCTCCTTTGGCGGGCGCGACCCAGGTCTTAGCGCCAGCCGCCGCAAGCGCCTCGTACCTCGTCAGCGCTACTTCCGCCGCTCGCGGTCGGATCACCGGGCCGTAGTAGGGCTCAGGCGTATCGGCGTGGTGACCGATTCGCAGCTTGTTCAAAATTTCGGCCAGCCGCGGCAGCAGACGCGTATCGCCTTCCGGAACGATTAGACGTCGCGCCGCAGAGCACCGTTGACCCGCAGTGACCATTGAGGACTGCAGCGCGATGTGAGCGGCGACATCAAGGTCGTCGTAGTCCCAGACGACGAGCGGGCTGTTCCCGCCCATCTCCAAGGCCACGATCTTTTCGGGATGTTCGACCAGGGCGCGTAAGATGCCGATCCCGCCCGAATGACTGCCGACGAACAGCACGCCGTCGATGTCGCCGTGGGTGACGAGCGCCTCGCCGACATCCCGACCGCCCGACAGACAGTTCAGGACGCCCGGGGGCAGACCCGCCTCCTGCCAGATCGTCGACATAACCAGACCAGAGAGAGGCGTCAGTTCACTGGGCTTAAACACCACGGTGTTGCCGGCCAACAGCGCCGGCATGATGTGGCTGTTGCCCATGCTCATCGGAAAATTGAACGGGCCCAAAACCACCATCACGCCGTGAGGCAGGAACCGGGTACGCGAGATCATGCCCCGGACCTCGCGCGAGGACTCTCCGGCGCGCGTCCTGAATGCTTCGACCGTCGCATCGACCTTCGAGGCCAAACTATTCACCTCGACCCGAGCATCCCAGAGAGGCTTTCCGTTCTCACGCGATATCAACTGCGCCAGCTCATCGGCCCGTTCCCGAACGCGGATCGCGAACCGCTCCAGACACTCGCTTCGCACTTCAGGTGGCGTTGTACTCCAGCCCCGAAACGCTGCCCGTGCAGCTTGAACAGCAGCATCAACCTCTTCGATCCCCGCCCCGGTGGCGTGCCAGTGTTCGGAGCCCGTGAATGGGTCGAGAGAGATGACTTCCTTGCCTGCGCCACGAGGGGTGAAGGCCCTGCCGCCGACAAGGCATGACATCTGATCGGCGTTCATGGTTCAGTCTCCGTGACTTCGCGTGCCGGGCTCGCAGGCGGAGCGGCGACCGGCGTTTGCGCGTGCGGACCGCCCTTCGCTAGCGACACAGCTATGCTCGGCGCGGAAGGTGCAATCGCCGTCGCCGGCGGTGTCGGCGCCATTTGGAGGGCCGCGCCGATGACCAGAATAATGGCGCCGAGCATCGTCAAGATGCTTCCTTGGCGCATCGTGGCGTGACAACGGACATTGTTGATCGCCATGCCGTAGATTTGCCGGGCGGAGTCTTTGAAATACCTTTCGGCAGACATCGTCAGAAGCGCCGTTTCATACGCTTCCCAGTCTGCGTAAGCCGTAATTCCGTTTAACGAACGGACGTTGGGCGAGCCCGGCGCCTGACTTCTTCTGCTGTTGGGAAAATCTCTGAGAAACCACAGGCAGATCAAAAGACCGGCGCAGAGAGCGATGAGCGCGGTCACGAGGCAGGCCAGGCTAAAGGTCGTTCTCGGTCCATCCTTGAACAGGAAGGTAAGAGCGGTGATCAGCAGGCCGTTGATGGTTGCCAGCACCTGGACCCGCGCATCGTTCCACGCATAGAGCCGGTACTGCTTGTCAATCATATCGTTGAGCCAAGGGATGCGTTCCGAAACCATCGACGGCGGGACGGCCGGGGGGCGTGAAACGCCTCCCTTCTTGACCGCCTGAGATTGCACGACGCCAGCCGTCTTTGCGGTGGGAGGCTCGTTGACTGGAGCGGGCTGGGTCAGCATGGCTTGAGCTGATAATACCACTGATCTTCGAGGATCACACGGCAAATCGAGGAAGGGACCGGGCGGCCTAAGTACGCGCCACGACGGCCTGAGGTTGTGATCCCGGTCTCGACCCGCGATCAATCCGCCAACCTGGGCGGCGGAGGATCCGGGACCTTGGGGAGGTGAGAGACGTTCGGGAGGGGCGCGAAGCCCCTCCCGCGTCCCCTCGTTAGGGCTCCCTCTTAAGGAGTGGCGGCAACCACCCCTCCGGAGCAAGCAGGTCAGAAGCGTGGCGGGCCATCGCATCCTTCTTCAGGCCGTTCAGCCGGACTACGGCCTCGGGCTTCTCGGCCTCCACCACTTCGAGGATGTGGGTCTTCGAGACCCGCCCGAAATACTGCTCCGGCGTGGCCGACCAGTAGCGACCCATGTCGAGTGCGAGGTGGGCGGCGAGCGTCTCTGCACCGACGTCCCGACGCCACGCCGCGCTCGGCAGGACCGCCTCGATGCTCAGGGAGACGCAGTGGGCGAACAGCCCCATTCGCTCCTTGGGTTTGAAGGCGACGAGCGCGGCCCAGAGGTCGGCTGGGTCCTCCGGGAGGCGGGCGGCCCAGCTCGCGTGACGCGCCTCCAGCGACCGGGCGGCCGGAGTTTCCACCCAGTTCTCGATCAGGTTGGAGACGTCCCGGCTCTCCAGCTTGAGGTTCAGGCAAGACCGCCTCTCTCCCGTCCAATAGGTCGGCAGAACCACGGCGTGGAGCGCCGCGAGGAACGCGTCCTCCGGGCGACTTCCGAGAAGGTCCCTGAGCGCCGCTGTCCTGTGCGCCGTCAGCTCCATGACCAGCCGGTCGGGAATGGACTTCGGACCCTTGGTCCCGGGACCGTTTTCGGAGCTGTCGTCGTCCTCGCTGTCTTCAACCTCAGCCATGTCCTCAGGGCGCTGGAAGCCGCGTTCGATGCGAACCCCGCCGTCCCGGTCGAGCAGCGCGAACAGACCCGAGCGGGCCACGGTCTCGGGGTCGTAGACGGGCGCGTGAGCGTCCCGGAGCTCGGCCTCGATGACGTTGAGCCGGGTCTCCATGTCTTCGGGGATAGCTTCGTCCGGCGGCAGGGCCTCGATCAAGGCATCGTAGTCCTCGGACAGGACTGCCAACCGGGCCGTTGCCTCCTCGTCGTGCTCGGGCGCGCGCGGATAGGCGCGAGCGAGGCCGTGGTCGTGCGGATAGTCGAGATGGGTCTCGGCCCAGGACCAACCCTCCTCGGCTCGTACGCGTTCGGCCTCAACCTTCAACCGGTCAAGCGCCAGACGGTCGAGCAAGACGATGTCCTAGAACCAACCGCCCCGGTCGTCCTCGAACAGGTCGCGCCGGATACGACCGCCCTCGGCCTGATAGGCTTCGGCCCCGACGAGGATCGCGCGGGGATCGGTCGCGGGAGCCTCCTGTTCGGTGAGCGCGCGGCGGATGAAGGACGGAGAGCGGTTGTAGGCGAGGCCGTCGTAGACCTGCTCCTGCCGCTCGGGGTCCTCGCTGAGGGCGAAGGCCATCAGCTGGTCGAGGCTGAGGTCACCCGCGCGATAGACGGCGAGGAGTCGGGAGCTGACGACGCCGAGGCGGAGCCTCTGGCGCACAAGCTTCTCAGTGACGCCGAAACGGACGGCGATCTGCTCGGCGCTCCAGCCCTGCTTTCCTGCCAGGTCACGGAAGGCTTCGAACTGGTCGGCCGGGTGCATGGCGAACCGGGTGACGTTCTCGTCGAGACTGATTTCGAAGGCGTCGTTGGTCTCGTCGACAAGGCAGCGGACGGGTTCGTCCTTGGCGAGGCGTTGGCGCTTCGAGAGGAGCCGCAGCGCTTGCCGTCGTCCCTCGCCGATGGTGACCAGATAGGCCCCCGTCTCGGCACCTTCTGCGTCGCGTTCGGGTTCGACGACGGGGGGCTGGAGCACGCCTTTGACCGCGATGGAAGCGGCGAGCGCCTCGATGTCGGAAGGCGCGTGCGGCGTCCGCCGCGCGTTGCGCGGCGATGGCTTGAGGCGGTTGAGCGGCACGAGGATTTCGATGCCGGACTGGATCGGAGTGTGAGCAAGAGCAGTCATTTCCAAGTCTCCTTTGGTGCAGGGGGGCAGGCGGAATTCCGCCTGCCCCCCTGCCCGTCGGCGAGACCTGGGGTAGCAAGCGCCAGGGCGGTCCGGCGGAGGGGGATCACCCGGTCTGCACGGAGCGAAGCGAAGGAAGACCGGGGATACCGCCGGACCGGCGGCGAAGCCGCGAACCCTGGCGCGCGCGAGGGACGGAGTCCCTTAGTCTTGCCTGCGGCTCAGCCTTCGGGACGCTCGAGGGTACGCGCACTGAACGGACGGCTCGGAGAGCCGTCAATCATCAGCCGGGCGTAGAAATGCCGGTTGGGAAGGTTGATCAGATCCTCAACCCCGAACACGGGCTGGAACTCTGCGGCCAGGGCGACGGCGTCCTCAGGGCCGACCCGAAAGGCGAACAGGGATCCGGCGTTGCCGAGGATGGCGTGGCGGACCTCCGGCTGGATCTGTTCGAGATGCTGGGTGGCGAGGACCAAAGCCACGCCCATCTTCCTGAGCTCGGCCGTCTGGCCGGCGAAGGCCAGGGTGGTGAAGGTCTGGAACTCGTCGGCGTAGAGGGTGAAGGGCCGCCGCGAGGCGGGCGGTAGGTCCGCGCGACTGAGGGCCGCCAGGCCCAGGGTCGAGACGAGGAGGCTGCCGAGGGTGCCCGCGCTGTCCTCGCCGATCCGGCCCTTGGCCAGGGTGACGATCAGGACCGCGCCCTCGTCCATCAACCTGCGGAACGAGAGGTCTTCCTTGGGCGCGACCAGGAGCCGGTAGAGCGCCGGATCGGACAGGAGGGCGCCGAGCTTGTTGCGGATCGGGGCGACCATCTCGGCCTGATAGCGCGGCTGGTAGGCCGGGAACTCCGAGACCCAGAAGGCGCGGACGACCGGATTGCGCAGCCGGCCGGCGACGCCACGCCGGAAAACCTTGTCCGAGAAGAGCCGCAGGATGTCTGGAAGGGTCGCCTGATCCTGTTCGAGAAGGGCGTAGAGCGAACTTCTGAGCACATGCTCCATGCGGACACCCCAGGCGTCGGGCCAGAGTTTGCGAAAGGCTTCGAGCAGGCCGGAGGCCGCGAGCGGGATGAGGTCGTCCCGGACCCGACGGAGCGGATTGTAGCCGACGGGTGCCTCGGGATCGGTCGGATCCAGATGGACGATACGGCGGCCCGGCGGAGCCGCGGCCCGAACCCGGTCTGCGAGATCGCCGTGCGGATCGATAAGCGCGAAGCCGCGATCGGTCGCCAAGTCCGCGAGCGCCATCAGCTCCAGGAGGCTCGACTTGCCCACCCCGGTCTTGCCGATGACGAACAGATGGCTGGCGAGATCCGCCGGGCGGAGCCCGAAGCGGACATAGCGGCGATGGTAGGTGGTCTCGGCGATCGCCGCGACCGGATCGGGGGTCATGCCGCCAGTTTGAGGGCTTCGGGAGTGTCCGTACCGGGGGCCAAACGGTCCGCGTCGCGGACAATAGGATCGGCGTCGCCGATCAGGGCCTTTACGAGGGCCCGGCGCGACACGGACGGTCGGATGCGCCGCGACGCGAAATCGTTCAGGCAGACCGCGTGGGGCGGTAGCCCACCCTTTTCGTTCGAAGTCCCAGCCGTTCGAACCATCCCCCGAGACGGTCCACCCTCATGGACGCCCCTGTCCAGAAGCTCTCCGAGAGGGAGCAAATCCGAAGCAAACAATAGGTCTTTTCCCTCGGCTACGAAGTTCGAACCCATCGAAACGAGGATCTCGCGTTTTTCAGCGGCGTTCGCCGCAGCATAGCCTCGTTGCGCGGTATTCCAGCGTTCGAACCTTTCGAGCGCGCGTCGCCATCCGAGCCTGTCGGCGTCCTCGATCCGGGCCTGTTCGAGCCGCCGGCGATCGGCGAGAAGACGCGACTTCCGCTCCGAAAAACTGTCTCCATCGATCGCCCCGTCGATCATAGCGTCCGTCAGCCGTTCCAGCCGGTCGGCGACAAGAGCCAGGTCGCGATCGAGGCCGGCGCGACGCCGCGCCTCGGCCGCGCCGTCGTCGGCCCGCAGAGTCTCGGCGAGGTCCCTGAAGTCCCTCATCTCCCCGTCGGTGTAGGCGATAGCTGAAAGGGCCGCGTTCAGCCGGTCCTCGATCCAGGTCTCGGCGAAGGAGACGCCCTTGCAGCCGTGGCAACGGTAATAGACCCGGCCCTTCTGCAGCTCCCCGGTGAGTGTGCGCGGGCAGCCTGCGCAGCGGATCAGGCGGCGAAAGCGGAAGCCATGGGCGAGCGGGCGGGCGAAGACCCGGCCGTCCAACACGGCCTGGACCCGCTCGAACCGGGCCATCGGGACAAGCGGGTCATGGCCGCCGTCGAACCTCTGTCCGTTGCGCTTGATCAGGATGACCCCGGCGTAGAAGGGATTGCGCAGGAGGGTGGCGAGCACATTGACGCTCTGCGGCGTGCCGTCGGCTCGCCTCCAACCTTCTTCGGCCAAACGATGCCTGAGGGTCTCCAGACTGTACTGGCCGGTGGCGTAGAGGTCGAAGGCACGGACGATCCGGGGGCCGAGCACCGGATCGATGGTCTTCAGCCGGCCCGAGCCTTGGTCGAGATAGCCCTGAGGCGCGCCGAAGGGGTAATAGCCGCGCTTCAACCAACCATACATGCCCTTCTTCACCTCTTCGCGGTTGTTGCGAATGAAGTCGGCAGCGATGACGGCCTGGATGTCGGCGGTTAGCCGTCCGCCGCGGGTTGTGATGTCGAGGTCGTCGTGGGCGAAGCGGACCTCGACACCCTCGTCGACCAGTTCTCCGATCCGGGCCCAGTCGGCGAGGTTGCGGGCGCTGCGGTCGATCTTGTGGATGATGACGCCTGAGGCCCGGCCGTGCTTCAGGGCGACCAGCATGGCCGAGAACTGTCGCCGGCCGGTTTTGGCGGCGGTCTGGAGCTCGGAATACCAGCCAATGATCTTCAAGTCGCGGCGGCGGGCGAAAGCCTCGATCGCGGCCTTCTGTTCGTCGAGCGAAGCCCCGTGCCCCTGGCCGGCAGTCGAGACGCGGGTGTAGCCGTAGTAGGTCTTGGTCATAGGCGTCAGGCGCTTGCCCTATTGTAGGGCGCCCTCGGCGATCTCGCGAGCGGCGCGCTCCTCCTCGTCCAGACGCTCGGCGATGCGCAGCATCAGCCGAATGTGGACCTGGAGCCGTTCGCGCAGGGCCTCCCGATCTGGCGGATGAGTCCGGCCCGCCAGGAGGCGATTAAGGATCAGGTCGCCTGGACGCCGGGGAGATTTTGAGGCGGATGAGGGTGTGGTCATGCTCCCAGAATGAGCGTCCGCGGTCCGAGGCGGGAGGTGGGGCAAGCGTCCGTGGCGCGGACCAACCCACCCCCTGCGCGGAACGGACAGCGAGCCGCATGGTGATACTATGGCGACCTCCACCGATCCTCCCCTCGTCGCCGGCGTCTCGCGGGTCCTGCCGGACGGGACGATCGTTGAACTGCTGTATGATCGCGACGCCGGATCGACGGCTTTCGCAGTCAGGCGTCCGGACGGCTCGATCTCGATCGAGCGGGAGATCGTCCTGCCGGATGGACGGCGGCTCCGGCCCTATGCGGCGACCAACAACCTCCTGACCAGCGGCTGCGTCCGCCTGCCCTCGGCCGTCGATCCGTTCGGTGACAAGGCGTCCCTGATCGCCGACCTCCGCGCCTTCCTTCGTCGCCACGTCCAGCTGTCGCCGCTGTTCGAGGACATCGCCCCCTACTATGTGCTGCTGTCCTGGGTTTACGACGGCTTCAACGAACTGCCGATGCTGCGTTTCCGGGGCGACTACGGCACCGGCAAGACCCGGGCCCTCCTGGCCGTGGGCTCGCTCTGCTACAAGGCCTTCTTCGCCTCGGGCGCCTCGACGGTCTCGCCGCTCTTTCACATCCTTGACGTCTTTCGCGGCACGCTCGTCCTCGACGAGGCGGACTTCCGGTTTTCAGACGCCACGGCCGATCTGACCAAGATCCTCAACAACGGGACCGTGGCGGGCGTGCCTGTGCTGCGCACACTGACGAACGCTGACCGCGAGCTGAACCCGCGAGCCTTCTCCGTGTATGGGCCCAAGCTGATCGCAATGCGCCGCTCCTTCCGGGACGACGCTCTGGAGAGCCGTTTCCTGACCGAGGAGACCGGCCGCCATCCCCTGCGACCCGACCTGCCCATTCATGCGCCGCCAAGTCTGGCGCACGAAGCCCAGTCGCTGCGCAACCGTCTCCTGTCCTGGCGGTTCGCCGCGCTCGACACGGTCGCGCCCGATCCGACCCGCGCCCTGGTCGGGGTTGAGCCTCGGCTCAATCAGACGGCGCTCGCTCTGCTCTCCCTGATCGACGAGCCCAAGACGCTGGAGCGGGTCCGTTACGCCCTGATGACCGGCGCCCGTCCAGAGAGCGCCTCGATCGATTCCGAAACGCTTCTGATTCGGGTGATGAGCGGCCTGTTCGACCAGGCGCCAGCACTAGGCGTGGCGGTCAGGGACGCGACCCGTGCCTTCAATGCGGAGGCCTCGACGCTACTCGGCCGGCCTATGTCCGATCGCTGGGTGGGCGGAATGCTGCGGGACCGTCTGGGGCTGACCACACGAAAGACAGGCGGCGTCTACAGGGTATCGCGTGACCAGTGGCCGAGGCTGAAGGCTTTGGCGGTGCAGATTGCGCCGGCGGTATCCCCACCCGAGACCTTGTCTTTTCCGGGATCCGCGGTCTCATGAATTGTGTGTTGCGCGCACGTTTGGTGCGAGACGCGCACAGCGGTGGCTGTCGAGATTTAGGTCGGAATGCCCCCCTGTGGCGCGTGACCGCGGATTGAGACAATCGGAAAGCTCTCCTCAACCGGAGCTCGCCTTACCCATCACACCACCGCTCTATGCTCACACATCGCCTGCGATGGGGCCTGTCCCAGGAGGAACTGGCCCGCCTCATCGGTCGACGTTCGCACAGTACAATCTCGCGCTACGAACAGCGCGGAAAAACCCCGCCACTCAGCATCCTGCTCGCCTATGAGATCATCTTCGGCGTGGGGCTGAAGGAGATGCTTCCAGACCTCTACGGAGAGATCGAAGACCAAGTGATCGCGCGGGGAAACATCCTCTGGGGCGAACTGGACGGGCGTTCGGACCATAGCGCCGGCCGCAAGCGCGAACTCCTCCTCGCCATGATCTCCCGGGCCCGACCTGAGACCGACGACGCATGACCGCCGTCCATCCCCCCAATCTCGTGCTCGGGCTTTACCCGATGCGCGATGGCTTCGCCTGGATCGTCTATGACGGGCCGTTCAATCCCTGGGCGTGGCGCATGGTCTGGGTTAGCGCCGCAGACAATGAGGCGATCCTTCAGAAGGCCATACGGGTGTTCGAGGTCTTTCGTCCGCGAACCTTGGTGCTGGAGGCCTTTGAACCGTCGGTGTCCTCCCGTTCGGAGCGGATGACCCTGTTGGGCCGAGAGCTCGTCGCGGTCGCCTACAAGCGCGACATCGAGGTGGTCGTGCTTCGCCGGTCCGACGTTCAAGACTGTTTCAGCCCATTGGGCGCCATGACGCGACACGAGATCGCCGATGCGGTCGCGCGCCAAACGCCTTCGCTTGAGGCCCTCCTCCCGGGAAAGCGGAAGGCCTGGGAACCGGAAAATCTCCGCATGGCCCTGTTCAGCGCCGCCGCTCTGGTAGTCGCCCATTTCTCAATCGACGCCCGACGGTTCCTGGCAGAGTTGAGTGACCAGACTCCGGGCGACCCGCCCATTCGATCCATGACGAAACCCGCCACGGCGTCCTTGATCGGGACTGACCCGGACATCGGTCATCCTCAGACGACCAGTCCCTGCGAAACCGACATCGCCCCGGTGAGTCCGTGCGGCCAAATGCCTCACTCGACAACCTGAGGGATATACGCGCTGATCAAGCGCCACCCTCGGTGGCTTTATTTAATCAAAGTAAGTAGAGAGGGGTTTTTTCAATGCGAGTGCTCACCTACGAAGAGTGCGTAGAGGTTTCCGGAGCCGGTCGCTGGGGCTGGCTCGGCAAACTCGGACAATTTCTTCGAGACGTGTTTGCAGGTGCTGGCGGCAACGTACTGGCCGACCAAGTGACAGAAGCTGGTGAGGACGAAGACGGACCGGTCGTGACATTTGACCCTCAAAATGGTGCTTCAATCATAGACAGCGGCACCGCTTGGGGCGAGGACGAAAATGGCACCTTCCAGGCCGGGTGGTTTTGGACGGACACCAATGGTGTCACATGGTTCGATATGAACGGGGATGGTCAAGTTGAAAGCAACGGATTCTTCACCGACGACGGGACCTTCTGGACGCAGCCGGTGAACGGTGGGCCGACCACCACAACGGGCCCGAACTAAATAACAAGTGTTGAGATGACGCGTAGCTTCCGATGCATTGGCATCCTAATACATCTGCCGATCTTGGGGCTGCTCACGCTTTCTTCGTGCGACGCGAAATCTTCGGATCAAACCGGGGCTGTATCGACGACAACAGAACAAACGCTTGCGATCGCGTCCACAAGTCTGCTCCAGGACTTGTGTGATATGAACAGGATTCAGCTGGCTCCCGACGGGGGCCAGCTGTTTCTTTGGAGATCCCGGGCGCCCGGAAGTGCCTCGAGCGGCTCGATGGTCACTAAAACTCTCGTCGCACCTGCGGCCTGCGTCGAAGCGGGCGGTCGGAACTGTGGCGTCCGGATTGACGGAGCCGAGCGAGCCGATTTCGTTGGTTGGGGGGCTGACACGACTCAACTGTTTCTAAGGCATGGATCCCGACTGTTTCAGTTGGGTCACGCTGGCTCAGGGCCGCTTCAAATCCTGTCGTCGGCAACCCTATCGGTCCCGGCCTCAGCAGATATTGGGCGGGTCGGCGTCTCGCCAAGCGCGGATGCTGCCGTAGAGGCCGCCGCTTTTGAAGAAGAGTATCGCAAGGCAAGGTCCGCCTCCGGCGATCGCCGGATTGAGCGACTAGAACTCGGGATGGCGGTTCAGCCAGTTTGGCTCGTCCGCGAAGCAGGGTCGCGTTTGTCTCTCAGATCCGGCAACCGGGCCACTCTGCTTGAGGCCGGGCTACGACCGGAAATCTACGGAGCGCCATCTATCGCTCGCGCTGAACAGGATTTGGTAGCGTACCGGCCCGGCTGGTCATCTCGCGGGGACCGAGTGCCGTATGAATTATCAGTTCTCGACCCGGCGGGCAGAGAAGTTGGAACATTTACACCGCGTGGAGTTGCCTTGCCTGGTGCACGGAGCTGGCTTGAGGTCTCAGTCCGAGCATATCTGACAGACAACGAGGATGTGACAATTGATGATATCGCGGTCGCCACGGGTCCCGAGGCCTATCTGCTGCTGCAGGGCGCACGAAACACCACTCGGCTGGTCAAGCTAACCCCAGGCTCGACTTCAGAGGTGATTTGCGGGCGCAATCCACCCGCTCCACGAGCTCCGGCGCTGGCGTGGCAAATAGAAAACTTGGAGGCCGCCGGCCGACTGATCGCGGCCAACCACTTCTCGAGTGAAGCGGGAAGTCGAGGCCTCGTTGTTTACTTCCATGGCGGTCCTTCCGGCAGCCTGCGCGATAGGGGATATCTCGCTACAGTCCGCAACTACGCCAACATGGGCTATGACGTCTTGGCAGTGGATGGTCTCGGTTCGCGTGATAGCGGGCCTCGCGCGATGGAAGACTTGCGCTCGCGTGGTCTCGGTGCCGTCTGGGACGACGCGCGAGCGGTCGCGGCCCGTGTACGCCAGCTATCACCTGGGCCGCGTCGAATCATCATCCACGGAGAGAGCTTCGGCGCGGCCCAGGCGATCGCCACAGGCGCGCTTCTCAAGCCAGCTTCGTTGGTTCTCGTCGTTCCTTGGCTGAATCACCGGCATCCCCGGGACATTCTAGTCAACGCTGCCCAGATCCGGTCCCAGTTGAGCTGGGAAACGGCGGTGTTCGGCCCGCGTGACGCGCCATCGAGCGTGGCGTTTCGGGAGGGCCTGTCCTCGTTGTCTCGTGAAAACCCTTTGGGCCGCTCGGCCCTAGTCATCTTCGCTGAGGGCGATCTCGTCTCAAGACCCGAAGACATCGCCGGTGGCGACGCAGAGGTCATGGTTCTGAGTGGCGCTTCGCACTCCCTCGTGATGAGCTCGCGTTCGACTTGGAAACACATCGCAGACCATATCGAGCGGCCATCGGGTCCAGACCGACACTAAGTTCGCGATCAGCCACCACAAGGACGAAACGACATTGCGGCTGCGCGAATCTCTCTTCAGAAGTGAAGCTGTTCAGGCTTCGACAAATCGGTATGGAACGCCCATCAGGACCTACGGCGTAACAAGCTGGGTGCTGACAATCTTCCTTTTATCGTTAGTTGCGGCGCTGGTCGTCTTCGTATGTGTCGCAAGGTACTCGCGGAAAGAGACAGTCACCGGCAGCCTGGTTCCTACAGTCGGAGCCCAAGCTTTGGTAGCGACCCGCCCAGGGGTTGTGGAGGAAATTCTTGTCGGCGAGGGTCTGGACGTTCGGGCCGGAACGCCGATCGTGCGTATTTCGTTCGGGGCCCTGTCAAGCTCGGGGGAAAGTCTAACCGACCTGAGGCGGCGGGCTTCTGACGCAGGTGCCGAGGCGCTCACGCAGCAGCAGACGGCAACTATCAGCGCGTTGACCAGCCAGATCGACGAACTCGACCTTCGGGTCAGGGGAATTACGGCCGATCTCGAGCAACTGACCGGCGATGAGAACATAACGGGTGAACGCGTTCGGCTGGCGACTGAAGCCTTGACGGCGGCAGAGTCGCTTCATGCACGCGAGTTGATGGCCACGATGCAACTCAGGCAGCGAGAAGACGCAGTCCTCATGGCTCGCCAGGCGCAGTCTGCAGTGAGACGTGAACGACGTGGCCTCCAGTCTCAGCTTGGCCAACATGCCGCCCAGCGCACCCGGCTTGTCGCCGAACGCGCGCAGGCAGAAGCTGTCAATGCCCAGCGTCGCGCCGAACAGTCGGATCGTAGAACCGAGTTGATGGCTGAGGAGGGCCAACTTTTGTCGGCCCGCCATGCTGGCCGACTGGCCTCCCTGCTAGTGAGGCCGGGGGCCTCGGTTCAGCCAGGACAGACCCTCGGCGTCGTCCTTCCGGTCGGAACGGAGCTTGAAGCAGAGCTTTGGGTGCCGTCACGGGCCGTAGGATTTCTGCGCCGCGAGGGGAAGGTTCGCCTTCTGTACGACGCCTTTCCATATCAGAGATTCGGCGCTTATGAGGGCCGATTACGTTACATAAGTCAGGCTACGGCCAGCCCGGGGGATACGGCTGAACTGACCGGCGCAACTGAGCCGATGTACCGTGTAGTGGTGACGCTGGACCGCCAGTCTGTACTGGCGGGGGGCCGGCCAGTACCGCTGACGCCCGGCATGAGGCTGACGGCCGACTTGGTTCTCGAAGAGCGCCCTTTGATCATTTGGCTATTGGAACCACTCCTGTCCACACACATGCGGAGCCGCGACAACGCCGGGTCTGACGCTGGTCAGCCCCAATGACGGAACTATAGATTGACGCCTATTATCCAAGCCGAGGCCACAGAATGCGGCCTCGCGGCCGTTGCAATTATCTGCCGAGAGAAGGGAGCGAAATTCTCCCTCTCCGAACTGCGTGGCCGGTTCCCGCCATCAAGCCGCGGGCAGACCCTCGCCGAAATCATGGATATTGCGGTCGCGCTCGGTTTCGCGCCACGAGCTGTACGCTGCGAACTGTCGGACTTTGCGCAGCTGTCTCTGCCAGTGATCTTGCACTGGGAATTTAATCACTTCGTGGTCCTTACCAAGATCACTTCATCCGGAGCTGTGATTAAGGATCCAGCCAGCGGTCGGCGCGTCCTGAGCATGGACGAAGTATCGCGCGGATTTACGGGCGTAGCCTTGGAGCTTGCAGAGACGGTCCGTTTCAAAAAGCGAAAAGCCCGCCCGCCGATTAGCGCCTCCAGTCTTATAGCCTGGACCAAACCTGTGGTCGCAGGCCTGCTGCAGGCCCTACTCCTATCGCTGGTGCTTCAGGCCCACGTTCTGGCATCTCCGTTCTATATCCAGATGGCGATCGACGAAGCGGCACTGAAGGGCGACATCCCATTACTAAACGTGCTCGCGCTTGGATTCGGCCTGTTTGCGGCTTTCAACGTCGTAGCAATGTTGTTGCGAGGTATTGCCAGCCAGCGGGTCGTGGCACTCCTCGGTTGGGAGATGACGGTCCGCCTTTACCGTCATCTGCTGAGCTTGCCGCTGCGCTGGTTCCAGAAACGCCGACTTGCCGACACTCTAATCCGGTTCGACTCTATCGAGCCGATCCGCCAGCTCGTAGCGAATGGGCTAGTCACAAGCGTCATCGACGGCGTCATGTCTATATCGATCGTCGTTTTGATGATGTTATTCTCGTGGAAGCTGGCGTCCATTGCCGTAGTCTCGTTAGTACTTCACGTGGTCCTCAAATGGGCCACTGTTCCGCTCGGCGTCCGATTGGCGTCTGAGGAACTCGGCGCACGGGTCGCCGAGGAAGGCAAGCGGATCGAGACCATCAAAGCCATCCAGACTATTAAAGCTACTGCATCGGAAGCTGAGCGTGAAAGGGATTGGGCAGCTCAGTTCTCCAGCGTGATTTCTAAATCTCAGACGTACGGCATCTTCAAGGTGTCTCTTGAGAGTATACAATATCTTTTCGAGATTGGGGCTTACATTATCCTCGTATACATCGCTGTCAGTGATGTTATGGCGGCCGAACTAACGATAGGCGCTGTATTTGCCTTTCTCGCCTACAGACAGCAATTCCACGAACGCGCTGCAGCCCTGTTCGACATGATCATCAACTGGCGCATGTTGGACCTACACACTGATCGCCTCGCCGACATCGTTCTCGAGAAATCGGAAGAATCTGCGATCTCCACCACATCGGAGAAGATCACGGGTCGGATAGAGCTTCGCAATGTATCGTTCAGATACTCTCAGTCCGAACCTCTGGTATTCGGTCCGCTTAAATTGGAGATCGAGGCTGGCGAGTTTGTGGCCTTTGTCGGACCGTCAGGGCAGGGCAAGACCACGCTTATGAAAGTTATCTCGGGACTCTACCCAGCGACAACCGGCGAGGTCAGATTCGATGACCGCCCAATGTCATACTGGGGCATGCACAACCTCCGGCGTTCGATAGGGATGGTTTTGCAAGACGACGAGCTTCTGACCGGCACAATCGCGGACAACGTCACACTCTTCGATGACCATCCCGATCTCAAATGGGCCTGGGCATGCCTAGAAAGCGCTGCGGTAGCGAAGGAGGTGGCCCAGATGCCCATGTCAATCGAGACCTTTGTCGGAGATATGGGCTCGGCGCTGTCCGGTGGGCAGAAGCAGCGAATTCTCCTTGCGAGAGCACTTTACCGCAGACCCAGCATCCTAATACTCGACGAGGCAACCAGCCACTTAGACCCGGCAAACGAGAAGGCTATCACGGACGCCCTGGACGCCTTGAAAGTGACACGGCTCGTTGTTGCCCATCGCCGCGAGACCATTGCGCGCGCGAGCAAGATCGTCGCGCTTGAAGGCGGTAGCCTCAAAATCTTTCATGCTGCAGCCCCGGACCAACCCCGACCGGACCGGACTAGCTCAGCAATTTGACGGCCTTGCTTGGCAAACATCCGCAAGGCCTTGGTGCGGCCTTTGGCAATATCGGCTTGGTTGTTTATCGAAGGCTTCAGCGTCCCTTTTGCGGCGAGCACACTGGTTTAGAATCGGGCCTTGCAGCCACTGGTGATTGTGCTTGTGCTAAACTATCCGATCGCCGGCTCGAGACGAACAACCACATGAGGGCCGAAGAGTTGGGTCTCACCGTCGCCCGTCATCCAATTGATCAACGCGAAATCATCCCGTGCCTCCGAGGGGACCCGCCAGCGCACGCCGAACGTCGGGTCCACTCCGAAAACAAATGCGCGACGGGAGGCGGGCGGCACGACTCGGGCTACGTGGGCCTGCAGATTTGATGCGTGACCGGCGTTCGTCGTGACGATCAGGACGTGCAGGTTGGGGATGCCCCAAACCGCGCGATATCTCGCTTGAGCAAGGAGCTTGGCGTACTGCCGGATTTTCGTCCCGAACGCGCTTTGTCCGATGGACCGTCGCTCGATGCTTTCGGTGTGCCTGTCTGCCTCCAGGGCGAAGAATCTATAACCCGCCGACGGATGCCGGATACCCAGGAGGTTGTCGGGAATGAGCGCGCGGTCTCCATCTAGGCCCAGATCGATACGGAGAGGCTGCGCCGACGCCTGAACTCCGACCGGACAGTTCGGGTGGGCGAGGATCTCGTCGCGCCCGATGAAGGTCACCCCGGCGCGCCTGGCCGACAGCTCAAGCGAAGCGCTGACGCACGCTTGCATGAGACGGTGGACGAACGGACCGGCGTTGTGCGGGTACGCAGCGCTCTCGAGGCCTTGGGCTCGGAGAACAGCTCGGGCCCGAGGTGCGAGGTCATACACCAGGTGCTGATAACGGGCCTCGTAGGTCGCAAACTGCTGGGGCGGGCGCACGAGGTACACCCCCATCCCGTCCCCGTTGTAGAAGTCCGTCAGTCGGTTCTGGAGGTGCGTATAGTCCCGCCGGAGCGCCTTTGTGAATGCATAGAGATAGGGCGTAGGAAGTGGTCCGTGCCGAGCAATCGCCGCGAACACCTCGATGTCCGCGTCGGTTAGGACGAGCCGGCGAACCCGGGGTTGCGGGCCGGCTGTACGAAGGCGTCGATGTAGGGCGTCGGACGACATACCAAATCCGGTACGCGCCTGAAAGGGCATCGTAACCGGTCAGTATGCCGAGCCAAGCGAAGGCTTGTTGCAGGATGGCGCCGCCTGCGTTGAGCCATTTTTCTACCATTCGGGTGAAAAATCTTCTGGCGGTGCCCCGCGCATCACGATCGGCTCAGGGCTGGGTGGTTGCTCTCCCCTCGGGGCTTCGCGCTCCGAAGCCGCAAGAGCGACCCGAAGGCGATTGCCTTCGATGAGGATCTCGAAGTCTTCGTCGGACATCTTGCCGATCTCCTTGAGGGCGCCAGGCTTCACCGGGATCGACACCGCATGAGGAGTGATATTCCGGATGTGGGCCGCGAACTGAAGACGCGGCTGCTCCAAGATGAACTCGGCGTTCGTGCGCATTTCCGGAGCGAGAGCTCGCGCATCGCTCGCAGAAAGACTCGATGCAAATTTCGCCGTCGTGTTTGCGGCCAAGGAGGCACGCAACGCGTGTGACGCCTGGTCCAGATATTGGTGCGCGAGCACGAGGCCGCATCGGTATTTGCGGGCTTCGGTCAGCAGGTCGTCGATGTTGCTGTCGAAATAGGAGGCCGCCTCGTCCACGATCAGGAAGGTAGCAGTGCGTTTTTCCGCAGGGAGAGCCGCGCGCTCAAGAACGGCCTGCAGGACGAGGCTGATAATCACCCGACCAAAGTTCGCCGATGCGCCTTTCAGGTAGTCTTTGGCGGTGTCGACCAAGATGATCGCGCCTCGGTTCATCTCCTCGAAAAGATCGATTTTCGTCGAGGGCGACGTGAACAGGCGCGCCATCGTCGGGTTCTCAAGGATGGCCTGTAATCGATAGCGGATCTGCTCCTTCGTTTGAGCGAAGGTCTTCGAGGGGAAATCGCGAACGAAGAACTCCCGCGAGATTTCCGGAAGGAGATCGATCGCCCCTTGATAGGGGGTGTGGTCCGACATGAGGTGCAGCAGGTCCAGGATCGTCGCGTTGCGGCCGAGCGCCTCCGGAAGCGTCAGCATGAGCCGCGCCACGTAGCGGAAGAACACGCCCTGTTTTGCGGTGAGGTCGGCCCCGAGAAGGCCAGAGAACAGGTAGTCGAACGTCTGGATGACGCCTGCCGTCACCTGCTCGCGGGTCGCATCGTCGTAACCCCCAAGCCGCGTGTGATTGAGCGCGAAGATGTTCAAAGCCGGCGGGTGCGCGATGTCGCGCGGATCAATGATGATGAGCCGATCCTCGATCCCCAGATCGGCGCGCGCGAGCCGTCGCACCAAGTCGCCGTGCGGGTCCACAATAACCAAACTCGGCGGATCGGGAGATTGGAGGTCGTGGACAATGAGGCGTTCGAGTCCCGCCCACGATGTGCATGTGAGAGAAGCGCTCTTCCTGGGTCAGGCGAAGCGGCACGGGCGTAAGGAACAGGGCTTCAAAGGGTGTGCCGCCGAGATACGCGCGCACCATCTCGTCAAACGGCATGGTGCTCTGGCTGGGCAGCTTCGCAGGCTTGGCGCTAGCCGGATCAGTGATCCCAGAGACCCGCATAAGGTTGGCCTCGAGGGTCGCGCCAAGCTTTTTGAACAGGCCGGCGTCCGCGTAGTCGCCGGAGAAGACGGTGCCGAGCGTCTTCTCCACCATCCCGCGCGGATCAGGCAGCGCGTAGATCAACGGAATGGTGAACGGCGAGGGTGTCTCGCTATCAGGAAGCTCCCGCACCACGCCTACGATTAGGCGCGTCAGACCTTCGTGAAACAGACCCAGAACGCCTGCTTGGTTGGCGAAGAAATACTCCTGCCGATGGAGGAGGTTTCGATACTCCACGAACTCCTGAAGGCTCATCCGCTCAAACGAAGGGCCGGTCACATTCCAGAACGGTTCAGCGACCACGAGGTCGTGGAGCGCGTGGAGGCAGGGGTCCGCAATCGCGTCCGGCAGATGATCGAAGAGCTCGTAAATCCGCCGACCTATCGTGATGGGCGTCTCGGTGAACGCGGCCTGGGCCAATACGACCGCGTGATATCGTGCTGTCGTCTCGTCGAGCTCACGCTGCTTCGCATCGACGAACCAGTACGAGAGTGGCGTGAAGGTGGACACGCCTCAGAACAGGTTGACGAGCACGATGAGGACGATCAGCCCCACGATCGCACAGACGCCGATTGATGCCCACTGCTCGGGCGTAACCGCAGCAAACGCGCGGTCGAAACGGTCGCCCCAGTCGAGCCCCTGAGGCGGTTCGTCGGTAGCCGGGAAGCCGAGCGCCTCGGATGAAGTATCCGGCGCAACCAACCGAGCCGCTGCTGCTCGTTCCGCCTGCGCTCGCGGCAACGCGGGCGCTGCGCTGGTGGGTGCGAGCAATTGCGGCGCGGGCGAAGACGCGACGACGGTCGGTAGCTCGGCGGTGAAATCGATCAGAACCTCTCGGCCGTCGAACGTCGCGGCGGTGTCGAGGTAGCCTCGAAGGCTTCGGCACGCGTCCATGATCGCTTCCTCCGCGCCGAGGAGCTCGTCGAGGCTCTTGCACTCAATGTGGTGTCCCCGCTCAAGGCTCGCGATCGTAATGGAAAGCTTCATCTTCGACAGCGCGCCGAGCGCGGCTGCCTTGAGCCCGTTTCCCATTATGCTCGCGGCCGAGAACATGAGGTCATCGACGTCGGTGGGTATGCCCCGTCCTCTGGCATTCTGTCCGGCAGCCAGACTTCCCGCCGCCGCCGCCTGTGCGGCGGCGCTGGAATAGATCATCTGATCGGCAAGTTTGTAGCGGCGGACGTTGGCGCTCTCGTCAGCGCTGAACGCAACGCGCGCGTCCAAGCAGAACAGAACGTTCTTTGAAACGATCCCGCCCTGCTTCTGAGACCGAAGAATCTTGAGTTGCATTTTCACACCTCTCCACAATGTGAAGGAGCATTGGCAAACCAATAGAGTCAAGAACCAGCGATATGCGAATGGTGCGGGAAGGCCCGATAAGGAAAGGGTGGCGGGTGGGAAGTCGGAGCAGGTGCGGAGGTGGAAACCCTTGCTGTGACAAGGGCGTAGGCGAGTTTTGCTACGGCATACAGGATAGGGGTGCCTATGCCTGTCCCTATGCCCATAAAAGAAGGGTCGACGGTTGCCCATCGACCCCTCAAGTGGCTCCATCAGGAGCCGGTGTGGCTATCACGCTCTAGGATGCGTTGATGGATCCAATTCTCCACTTCCGCTTCAATCCACCCTACTCGGTGAGTGCCCAGACGGATCCGTTTAGGGAACTGTCCGGCTGCCTCAAGTCGAGCGATATGGGCGGGGCTGTAGAGGACTTTGTCCCGCACCTGCTGCTTAGATAACACCTTCATCGCGGTACTCCGGTTAGGGAGCGTCGCGACGCTCAGGTTGAGCCCTGGGCAACCAAAGACTGCACGAACTCCTCGTACTTGGCGAGCGCCGTTCTTTTTTCCGGCAACCGGTCGTAGCGATCGTAGATATCGTCGAGCACTGGGGGCGCGTGGTTGATGAGGACTTCGCAGACCTCTCGGGAGACCCCAAGGCGGGCCATGTTGGAGCGGAACGTCCGGCGCAGGTCGCGGATCTGCCAATCCTTGGTGCCTGATGCCTCGAGAACCTCCTCATGCATCTTGCCGAGCGAAGTAGGCGAGAGGTGTCCATCACCGAAGCGGCCGGCGAAGTAGTGCTCGTTGCTCCCCCACGCGGTCTTCAAGGTGGCTTCGGCGAGCGGGAGCACCGGGATGCTGTGGTCGCGATTGTTCTTGGTCACGGAGCCGGGAATGGTCAGCACGTCGTCCACCTTCCAGACGCGCCCCAGCAGGGAAGTCTCGGTGTTGCGTGAACCCCAAAGAATCAGGATGCGGAAGATCGCCGTCCGGGGCGTATCGCAGGCATTCCAAACCGCACGCAGTTCGTCATCCGAAAGGATGCGCGTACCGCGACGGTCGCGGCCGGGAGGATCGTAGCCTTCCATCGGCGATCGCGTGATGTAGCGACGGGGCGGTCGTGCCACCCACCGGAAGAAGACCCGGAGATATCGGTAAAGGTGGAGCTGCGTGCTGGGGCGGTCCGCAACGGCATCAAGGGCCTTCTTGATGTGCGTATCCGTAATGGCTGGCAGCTGGAGATCGTCCAACGATGCCGCGTGCTTCTCAAGTACGATTTTGACCTGGTACTTCGTGCCCGCTCCCTTGTCGCGATAGTGCTCCTCGACGAAGAGTGCGCGCGCCTCCGCGAAGGTTTTCCGTATCACTTTGGGCTCAGGTGCCGTTGCGAGCAGACGCTTCGCCTCAGCGCGCGCGTCAGCGAGGCTTATCTCTCCGACCCGACCGAGCGAGATGCGTTCCCGGGTTTTCCCTCGGACAACGACGAAGGTCTTTGCGCGTTTTCCGACGCGCACGCCAAAGCCCGGCGTGCTGTCCCAATAGGTCTTGTACGCGTCTCCGCCTTTGAGGGCGCGGACGGAAATCTCCGTGAGGGTCTGGCTCATTTTCTGGCTCCGATCTGGCTCCCAAACGTGATGGGTAGGAGCCAAATACTATGGCTAGCATGAGCAGCTCTGCGAGGCGCAAAGTCAATGGTGGTGGGAACGATGAGCTCGTATGAGATGGCATGTGGAGCTCTAAAAGTAGCTTCCCAAGCTTTTCGTGCGGGTTCGATTCCCGCCGCCCGCTCCAGCCGTTTCCCGACAGTGCGACAGGCCGATGCGGCTACCGGCGCGTGACCTCGACGCCGCGTGCTTCCAGGATTTCCTGTACGCTGTCGTCGCCGGCGAGGTGGGCGCTGCCGACGGCGATAAAGGTCACGCCCGAACCTGCGAGCATGGTCTGGATCTGATCGGCCCAGACCGTGTTGCGGCGGGTGAGCAGTGCGTCATAGACCTCCTGCGAGGCGGTGCGCATGTCGATGACGCCGACGCGGTTGATCGTCTCGACGTCGCCGACGGCCCAGGCATCGACGAGGGTGTCGAGTTCGGTCGTGGCCTCGTCGAAATCCTCCAGCGTCGACCGCAGGAAGGCGAGCTGGGTCTCCTGGGACAGGCCGGCCAGAATCTCGACCTGCCGGTCGATAGTTTCCAGTCCCGTGACCGGCTTGCCGGCCTCCTCGGCGCGATGCTTGAGGATCAGTTCGACCCCCGACTTCGGATCGTAACCGGCCTTCACCAGAGGAGCGACGGACAGGGACAGGGCGACCAGCCAGGGACGGAGGGGGTCGAACTGGGCGGCGCTGCCGCCGATCGAGCGAGCCGCCGCATCGAGATCGGCCAGCTCCGCCGGAGTCAGCAGGCTGGATAGTGGCGTCTGCGGTGACAGACCGTGCTGCTGGATCAGCGGCATCAGGGCGGACTGATCGTCGGGGTTGGAAATCTCGAAGACGACATTCTGGCTGGCGTCGAAGGCGGCATCGACCTTGGCCGAACCCCAAGGGGTGTCGGGCCTCAGCACGTGAACCGTACCGAACAGATAGATGGTCGAGTCGGCGTCCGAGACGGACCACAGGGCCGGACCCTCGCCGGTGGCCTGAACGATCGCGGCGTGTTCATGCGCGTGGGCGGCCTCCTGGGCGAACGCTTTTGGCGCTCCGGCCAGCAGGGCGGCGGCGAGGCTGACTCCGAGAGCGACGCCGACGGCGACCCGTCCCATCGAGGCGGTGGAGGTCTTGAGGCGGCCGACGAGCGTCATGATGTCGAATCTCCGGGTCCGGGAAAAGGCGCGATCCATGCTCATGTGAGGCCCCGGCGCACGGAAGGGACGATGGAAGAGATCAGATAGACGACCATCAGAATGCTCGCCATGCCCCAGGCGCTGACCGGCGCGATCAGGGCCAGCCGTTCGGCGCAGGCGTAAAGGAAGAAGGCGCTCTGCAGGCCCCAGAAGGCGATGGTCGATGTGTCCGTCATGAGCCGCCGCATCATCTCGTCGGCGCGGCGCCAGACGACCACGTTGGCGACGGTCTGAAGGGCGAAGGCGGCCACGATGCCGGCGAACACCCACACGGGCGGGATCGCGGCAGGAGCCACCATCGGGGCGAGGAACATCAGGCCGGCCAGGACGAAGACCACGATCTGGAGCAGGCCGCATCCGGGCGGAATGGCGGAGGGCCGGACGATCATGGTGACGCCGCTGAGCACGCCGATCATCAGAAGGCCGAAGGAGACGGCGAAGGCGAGACTGTCGTCCCAGGTGACGGCCTGGGCTTCGAGATCGGCGAAATGGGCGGCGACGTAGCCGAAGGCGCCGCCGAGGATCGCGAGGCCCGCGAACATGGCGGCCTTGACGAGCAGGGTGGTCGGGCGGGTTTCGTACTGGATGGCCATGATCAAGCCTCGTCGGAGAAGATGGATTCGATCGGCTGGGAGAAGACCCGCGCGATCTTGAAAGCGAGCGGAAGGGAGGGATCGTAGCGACCCGTCTCCAGCGCGTTGACGGTCTGGCGAGAGACGCCGAGGGCGGCGGCCAGGTCGGCCTGGCTCCATCCCCGGTCGGCGCGGAGGGTTCTGAGGTGGTTGTTCATCGGATCACCGCCGCTTCAGCCACCAGACGGCCCAGGCGACGCCGTAGCCGACCATCTGGCAGCCCGTGACGATGGCCGCGCCGATCATGACGGCGTCCTTGGCCGGCGCCTCGCCCAGATCGCCCGCGCCGTAGAGCAGGGTCAGAAGGATCACGCCGGCGAAGCAAAGGCCCACCGTGGCGCCCCACCACCAGGCCCATTTGTGAGCCTCCTGCGCGGCCTCATCGAGACCCTTCCACCATTTCAGGCTGGCCCAGAGACCGGCCGCCATGGCCAGGGCGACGGCAGTGGCGATCAGGGCCGCGCTGCCGACACTGGCTTCTTCGGACATGGCCGTGACGAAGCCGGCCACACCGCCGGCGATCATGCCGGCTATCCCGCAGACACTGAGAACCGCGCCATAGCGCCTCAGGGGATGTTCCGACACTCGAGCCTCCAGACCATGACCCGCGACCTCGCCAGCGTGACAAGGCTGTTTTACATCACTCCGGGCGGGTGTCAAGCAGCCTTGTCAGAGCCGGAAATCACGCGCCGGTCAGGCTTCGGCGCTCCTGTCGTGCACCAGTTCAGGGCGGGTCACGGGGCGCGGCGACTGATCCACGGCGGTCAGCTGGGGCAGGTCTTTGCCCTCGTGGTCGACCTGCAGGTCCTCGAACCGTTTGGCCGAGACCATGACCTGGCTCTCCAGCGAGCCGACGAACTGGTTGTACTTGCCGACGGCCTGTTCCAGCGCCCGCCCGACGCCGAACACGTGGCCGCCCATGACCGAGAGCCGCTTGTAGAGTTCCTTGCCCAGCTTCGCGACCTCGTCGGCGTTGCGGGACTGTTCCTCGGCCCGCCAGCCGTAGGCGACGGCCTTGCACAGGGCGAACAGGGTGGACGGGGTGACGATGATGACGCGCCGGGCCATCGCGTCGGTCATCAACTCGGGCTCGCGGTCGAGGGCCGCGGACAGGAAGGCGTCGGACGGCACGAACAGGGCGACGAAGTCGGGGCTGGGCTTGAACTGGTCCTGATAGGCTTTCGCCGACAGGTCGCGGACGTGATTCTTGATGCTGGCGGCGTTGCGGGCGGCCATGGCGGCGTCGCGCGCCTCGTCATCGGGCTCGGCGGCGTCGGGGAAGGCCAGGGGGACCTTGGCGTCGATGACGAACAGGCCGCCGCCGGGCAGTTTGACCAGGAAGTCCGGGCGCATCTGGCGACCCTCGTCATTGGCGCTGGACGACTGTTCGGTGAAGTCGAACCGACCGGCCATGCCGGCGGCCTCCAGCACATTGCGACAGGTCTGTTCGCCCCAGCGCCCGCGACGGCCGGTGTTGCCGCGCAGGACCTCGGTCAGGCGCTTGGCCTCGTCGCGGGTGGCGGTCGAGGCGATCATCAGGGCCGAGAGCTGTTCCTTGAGCGTGCCGGTCTCTTCGGCCCGGGCCTTCTCCAAGGCGGCGACCTGGGTCTCGAACTTGGCCAGGGTCTCGGCGACGGGCTTCAGCTGGGCCTCCATCCGCTCGCGGGCGACGCGGTCCTGGGCCTGGAAGGTCTCGGTGGCGCGGGTCACCATCTGGTCGGCGATGACCTGGGCCGACTGGGCGGCCTGGGCGCGCAAGAGATCGCCCATCGTGGTGCGACTTTCCTCGACCAGGGCGACCTTTTCCTGGGCCGAGGTCAGGGCGTTCATCGCCTTCTGCCAGCCGAGGAAGGCCCACAGGAAGCCGGCTGCGAGGAGCAGCGAAAGGACGGCGAGGACGATCGAAAGCGTGTTCATGCTCCGTTCCTTAGCGGGAGTCGCGAGGGCAGACCACCGACTGAAGCGACTCCAGAAATAGACTCGACAGAGTCGACAGAGTCGCGCCGGACCGAGCGCCAAGCGACCCCGAAAAACAGAGTCCGGATAGTCCGCCGAGTCCGGATCGGCCGGACCCGACGCCGGAAAACAGGAGTCGGGATAGTCCGTTGAGTCGGGTTTGGTATCAGGAGAGCGTTGAGCATCAGGCCCGATCCTGACACGCGCTTACGTCAAAATCGGACGTAGGTTTTCTCCGGAACAATATTTCCTATTGCGCCGCCGCCGCTCCGTCGCGCGAGGCGATCAGAGCCGAGATGTTGACGTCTGAACCGACCACGCAGGTGTCGGCGCTGAGCGGGCAGATGCCGAGCGTCCGCTCGACCTCGCGCAGGCGAACGACCTCCGGATTGGAACGGATGGATTCGGCGAGCAGGCGGTTGGCCTCGGCCTGACCGCGCGCCTGGGCGATGCGGGCCTCGGCGTTGGCGCGTTCGAGGTTCACGCGCTCGAGGGCGGCGCGGGTGTTCTGTTCAGCCGTAGTGCGGGACTGGATCGCGGCGACGACGCTCTCCGGGTAACGGATCGAACCGACCCATTCCATGCGGATGATGTCGAGGCCTTGCGGCGTCCACTCGCGCTGAAGGGCCTCCATGGCGCGCTGAAGGACGATCTGGCGGCCGGGGCCGATGAGCTGGCCGGGGCAGTCCTCGGCGTCCTGGGTGCCGACGGGAAGAGGAGCGCCCTCAACCGGGGCGACGGCGACGATCGGCGCGCGACCCGGAGCCCCCATCTCGGCGTTGCAGGCGACGGGCAATTTTTCGGTCTCGCGGGCGATGGCGGCGCGGACCGAGGTCCGCAGCGGGCCGTCGATGAAGGCGTCGAACTCCTGGCGCCAGGTCGCATAGAGATCGGCCGCCTTGTCCTCGCGCACCTTGAAGGTCAGGGCGACGTCGGCGGTCATGGGCAGGCCGAGCACGTCGGAGAACATGATCTCCTCGTTCTCGCGGCCGTCGGCATTGGCCTCGCGCGTATAGGAGTAGGTGCGCTGCAGCGTCTGGTAGGTGCGGATCTTTTCGCCGATGCCCTCCCAGTGGAAGCCCGGGCCGAGTTCGTCGCGCTGGACGCCCGGGTTGGGACCGAACTTGGTGGTCTTGATGCCCATGTAGCCGCTTTCGACGGTAACGCTGCACGACGAAACGCTGATGCCGCCGATGAGGATCAGGCCCAGGATCAGGACGATCAGGCCAATGGTTCGCCCTGCCGAGCCGCCGGAGAAGGACGGCCTCAACCGCGGAATACCTGAACCCATCGTCATTGGTCGCTTCCCCCGGCGCCCAGGGCGCGCGACGCCCAGGCGAACAATTTCCATGCGGCCCAGACGAGGGCCAGAACACCGGCGATGCCGACGACCGAGGCGGTGATCAGGCTGCCAGCGAAATGCGCTTCCAGAATCGCGGGCACGGCGTAGCGGATCAGAAATATGAAGCCGATCACGAGGGCGGCGATGCCGGCGGAGGCGCCGAGCGCCACCCTGATCTCACGTCCCATCGCCTGGCCCTCCATCGACAGGATCAGAGCGTGTTTGACGGGACCGTTCAACCCCGGCGTTTGGTCACGCCGGTCGTCTGGCCCGCAACGCCTGGACGATAGTGCCGTCGTCGAGCCAGTCGAGGTCGCCGCCGACAGGGACGCCTCGGGCCAGGGAGGTGATCTCCACATCGTTCCCCGCGATCCGGTCGGCCAGGTAGTGGGCCGTGGTCTGGCCGTCGACGGTGGCGGGCAAGGCGAGGACGACCTCGCGCACCTCTCCGCCCTTCACCCGGCCGACGAGTTCGGACACGCGCAACGCGTCAGGGCCGACGCCGTCGAGCGCGGACAGAAGCCCGCCCAGCACGTGATATTTGCCGCGGAAGGCGCCGGACCGCTCCATGGCCCAGAGGGAGCCGGCCTCCTCGACGACGCAGATCAGGGCGTTGTCGCGCGCCGGGTCGGAGCAGATCGAGCAAGGGTCGCGGGTGTCGGGGGCGCCGCAGACCGAGCAGGACACGACCTTGGCGGCGGTCTCGGCCAGCGATGCGGCCAAGGGTTCGAGAAGCTGTTCGCGCTTTTTCAGCAGGGCGAGGGCCGCACGCCGGGCCGAGCGGGGCCCCAGCCCCGGCAATTTGGCCAGGAGCGAAATCAGGCGCTCGATCTCGGGTCCGGCGGAGGCGGCCAATCTAGAAGAGTTTCGGCATGCCCGGGATGTTCATCCCCGCCATGGGGCCGGCGGCCTCGCGCATCAGCTCGGCGTTGACGGCGTCCAGCTTGCGCTTGGCGTCGGCATGGGCGGCGACGATCAGGTCCGACAGGATTTCGGTGTCGCCGGGGACCATCAGGCTGTCGTCGATCTTCACCGAAGTGACTTCGCCAGGGCCCTTGAGGCCGATCACGACGAGGCCGCCGCCGGAGGAGCCCTCGGCGGTGGTTTCGGCCATTTTCGCCTGGGCGTCCTGCAGCTTTTGCTGCATCGCCTGGGCCTGTTGCATCAGGGCGTTGAGGTCTTTCATGGGCTCTAGATAGGGACTTTCGTTGGGGTTTTTAGTCCTGATCCTCGTCCGGCTCATCCGGGATGGCCGGCATCTCGACGGAGGGGGCGAGGGTCTTGATTTCGCCGACCACGGCGCCGGGGAAGGCCGCGAGCACCGCCACGACGAAGGGGTCGGCCTCGACCTCGGCGCGTTCCCGGGCGCGACCGCGTTTCTCGACCTCGATCAGGGTCTCGCCGCCGCCCTGGCCGTTGGCGACCACGAACCACTGGCGACCTGTCCACTCCTTGAGCCGCGACGACAGGCGGGTGGCGAGGTTGGCCGGGGCGCCGTCGACGGGTTCGTAGGTCAGGGCGCCCGGCTTGAACGAGACGGGACGGACGTAACGCTGCACGTCCATCTGCAGGGCGATTTCGCGCTTCTCGCCGATCAGGGCGACGACGGCCTCGAAGGTCTGGGGGTCGGGCAGGCTGGGCTGGGCGGCCGGACGCATGGCGAGCTGGGCCGAGGCGCCGCCCCCTCCCCCGCCGCCGCCCCGGGGCGCGCCCGAGCCGCCCGGGACCTCGCCGTTCTGAAGCTTCTTGAGCGCCTCTTCCGGACCGGGCAGGTCGGCGGCGTAGGCTAGGCGGACGATGGCCATCTCGACCGCGTCGGCGGGGGACGGGGCGCGCCGCACTTCGTCAAGCGCCTTCAGCAGCATCGACCAGGTCCGCGACAGGGTACCGGCCGAGACTGCGGCGCCCATGGCGGCCAGACGCTGGGCCTGATCGTTCGGAAGGCGGGTCGCGTTCGGGCCCAGCATCTTGGCGACCGAGGCGGCGTGGCAGTGTTCCAGCAGGTCGTTGGTCACCTGAACCGGATCGGCGCCGTAGCCGTAGAGGGTGCGGAAGGTCTCGATGGCCTCGGGCGTGCGCCCGGCCATGATCTGTTCGAACAGGGCTATGGTCTGGCTGCGGTCGGCCAGCCCCAGCATGTCGCGGACCGTGTCGGTGGCGACCGGTTCGCCGCGCTCGCCCTGGACCAGGGCCTGATCGAGCAGGGACAGGCCGTCGCGGACGGAGCCCTCGGCGGCGCGGGCGATGAGGGCGAGGGCGTCGTCCTCGACCTTCATGCCTTCCTTGGTCGCGATCCGGCCGAGGTGTTCGACCAGAATCTCCGGCTCGACGCGGCGCAGATCGAAACGCTGGCAGCGCGACAGGATCGTCACCGGGACCTTGCGGATCTCGGTGGTGGCGAAGATGAATTTGGCGTGGGGCGGGGGTTCCTCCAGCGTCTTCAGAAGCGCGTTGAAGGCCTGGTTCGACAGCATGTGGACTTCGTCGAGGACATAGACCTTGTACCGGGCCTCGACCGGCGCGTAGCGGACGCTTTCCAGGATGTCGCGGATGTCGTTGACGCCGGTGTGGGAGGCGGCGTCCATCTCCATGACGTCCATGTGCTGGCCGGCCATGATCGCCGCGTCGTGGCGGCCGAAGGCGGTCAGCTCCAGCGAGGGCCGGTCGATGACGTCGGTCTCGTTGTTCAGGGCGCGGGCCAGAAGCCGGGCCGTGGTCGTCTTGCCGACGCCCCGCACGCCCGTGAGCATGAAGGCGTGGGCGATGCGGCCTGTGGCGAAGGCGTTGGTCAGGGTGCGGACCATCGCTTCCTGACCGATCAGGTCCTCGAAGGTCTTCGGCCGGTATTTGCGGGCGAGGACGGTATAGGCTTCGCCGTCTCCCTCGACCGGGGCGGGGGTAGAGACGGGGATGGGTTCGACCGATTTCGCCTCGGCCGCGGGCGCAGGGGCGGGCGCACCGAACATGTCGTCGGTGTTCTCGTCGCGCTCGGGCGCGTCGTCTTCCGCCCAGGGCGGATCGCCGGAATCAAGGTCGACGTCGGTCATGCCCGACACATAGCGCGCTCACGCCCGTCGATGCGACTCCGAACGACCGCATCAGTGCGCCTTGGTGATCGTCTCGGCCGAGGTTGCGGGCAGTCCTGCGCCATGCAGGAACTCGGCTACGATCTTCAGCTCCCTGAAGACCTCGGACCAGGCTTCGTCGCGCATGTGGGCGATGGGGCTGTCGTGCAGGGTCGCCACGGTGAAGACCTGGTCGAGATCCTTGAGAAAGTGTGGATCTCTCAGGCTCAGCAGGGCGATGATCGCCTTGATCAGGTGCTCGTTGCTCTCGACGAGGGTCGGCAGGTCTCGTTCGATATCGGTCACGGGAAGCCTCCTTGCGGCTGGATTGACCACAACCGGAGAGGAGGCTTCCCCGTTCCGAAAACCGTACGTTTCCGATCAGTCCGTCAGGTCACGCGGCAGCTGGCCGCCGTTGTCGACGATCTTCTGGATCACCTGCTTGTGCAGCCAGATATTCATCGAGGCGCTGTCGGACGGGTCGCCCGTGTAGCCGAGTTCGTCAGCCAGTTCCTTGCGCTCGGCCAGCGAGCTTTCGAGACCGATCAGCTTCATCAGATCGACGATGGAGGTGCGCCAGTTCAGCTTCTGGTCCCGCTGATCGTTCATGAAGTCGAGGATGCCGGCGACATCGACGGGCTGGGCCGGCTGGGGCGCGACCGCGGCGGCTGTGGTGATCGGAGGCTGGACGGGCGTCGCGGTCGGCGCGGGCTGGGGCGGAGCGCCCGGCGCCGGCTTGTCCTTGTCGCGGTTGAAGATCCTGCCGAGGATGTTGCCGAGAATGCTCATGGGTCGCTCCGTGGGATTGGCCAAGGGAGCGGGCAGGAGCGGCAGAGGTTCCGCGAAGCGTCGCCGCGCGCACACGAACCCGCGCTCAAGCAGCGAGACGCCGCGCGTCGAGCGGTAGCGCACTAAAAAAAGGGAAGGTGGAGACCGCGACCCGAAGGGGAATTCGTTGTGGCTGCTGCCTTCCGGCCCTGACCAGGTTGGCGAAGCCTTCGCCCGCGATCTCCAAGGTCCATATCGCGAATCGCGGCGGCGAGATCAAGGCGCCTCTCCCCGACCGCGCAGAACGCAGGTAGGAAGCGGCATGGCCCTCCCCGTCCTCAATACCTTCGCAGGCAATCCGCTGGATCGCGCCGGCGACCTCAGGAACACGCCCGAGTGGCTGGTCGAACAGGGCGAGAGCCCGGACGCCCTGGCCATGGTCTTCTGGGAGGGACAGCCCTTGCTGGAGGAGCATGCCGACGGGCCGCGTCTGGCCTGGCTGGCCCTGACCCACGCACGCGACCTGGTTCCCGAGCGGGACCGGGAGGTGTTCCTCGGTCTGTGGAAGACGGCGCCGGTGTTCGCGGTGGAGCTGGAAGGGCCGGTCGATCCGGCCGAGGGCCCGGTCCGGGGACTGGGGGCCTTCACCGGGATGCGAGAGGCGGCCGCGGTGCTGTCCGGAGCCGAGGCGGCCATGGCGGGCGGGGCCAAGTCGCTGTTCGACTGGCGGCGGAAGCATGGCTTCTGCGCCAACTGCGGGTCCGGGACGAAGGCCACGGCGGGCGGCTGGCGGCGGGTCTGTCCGTCCTGCGAGGCCGAACATTTCCCGCGCGTCGATCCGGTGACGATCATGCTGCCGGTGTTCGAGGGGCGCTGCCTGCTCGGCCGACAGGCAGCCTGGCCGGCGGGGCGGATGTCGGCGCTGGCGGGGTTCCTCGAGCCCGGCGAGACGATCGAGGAGGCCTGCGCCCGCGAGATCAAGGAAGAGGCCGGGCTGACGGTCACCGCCGTCCGCTATCATTCGAGCCAGCCCTGGCCCTTCCCGTCGCAGCTGATGATCGGATTGATCGCCGAGGTTTCGGACGACAATGCGACGCCGGACCAGACCGAGCTGGAAGCCGTGGCCTGGCTGACGAAGGACGAGGCGCGGGCGGTGCTGGCCGGCACGCACCCGGTCAAGGCGCCCCCGACATTCGCCATCGCCCACACGTTGATCGAGGCCTGGGTGGACGGGTTCGAGATCTAGACGAGAGCCCGCGCGGCCTCGAGATCCGCCGGATTGTCCACGGAGATCGGCGCCTCATCGATCACGGCCGCCCAGATCGACAGGCCCAGTTCCAGCGCCCGCAGCTGTTCCAGCTTCTCGCGCGTCTCCAGCGGAGACGGCGGGGCGGCGCAGAAGCGTTTGAGGGCCTCGCGGCGGTAGCCGTAGACGCCGATGTGACGCCAGACGGGGGCGTCGCCGTAGAGGGTGGAGCGGGTGAAATAGAGGGCGCGGCCGTGGCGCTCACCTTCCGCGATGGCCAGGACCGCCTTGACGACGTCGACGTTGGCGCGGTCGGACACATCGGCCTCGGGCGCGACCAGGGTGGCGATGTCGCAGCCCGGTTCGCCGTGCAGCAGGGCGGCGCAGGCAGTGGCGATGCCGGGATCGGCGAGCGGCATGTCGCCCTGAAGATTGATCACCGAATCATATTCGCCGTCCGGGTCGAGCGTCTCCAGAGCGGCCAGAACCCGGTCGGAACCGCTCGGAAGGTCCGGATCGGTCAGGACGGCGCGACCGCCCGCGGCCTCGATCACATCGACGATCTCCTGATCCCCCGCGGCCACGGCGACCGGCAGGCCCGACAGGACGGCCTGTTCCCAGGCACGGATCACCATGGGTTTGCCGCCGATATCGGCCAGCGGCTTGCCCGGAAGGCGGGTCGCGGACATGCGAGTGGGTATCAGTATCAAAGGCGTCACGGCGGGCCCCCCGGTCATGCGACGCCCCGACGCTCAAAGTGAGGTCCGGGGCCGGTTGCGAAGGCGGCGCTAGCGTGTAAGAGACCGCCAATCAAGATTTCGCCCGGTTTGCCGAGCCGGCCGGGCCTCTAGAAGCGGGATGCGACGACGCGATGAGCGGCGATCTGAAGTGGAACAAGATTTTCGGCGCGGGCCTGGGGACGGTGTTCGCCATCCTGGTGGTCCAGCAGGTCTCGGGCGCGATCTATGCGACGCATGCCCCGGAAAAGATGGGCTATCTGGTCAACGTCCCTGACGAGGCCGATGCGGGCGCCGCCGAGGCCGTGCTGCCGCCCGATTGGGGCACGGTCCTGCCGGCCGCCGATCTGGCCGCCGGCGAAGCCGCCTTCGCGCGCTGCCAGGCCTGCCACAACATCGTCTCGGGCGGTCCCGACGGCATCGGCCCGAACCTGTACGGCGTCGTGGGCGGTCCGGTCATGCACCGCGCCGGTTTCGCCTATTCGGACGCCATGGCCGCGCACAAGGCCGAGGTCCCGACCTGGGGCTACGATCAGCTCGACCAGTTCATCACGGCTCCGAACCGTTACGTCTCGGGCACCAAGATGTCGTTCGCCGGTCTGCGCGACACCCCGACCCGCATCAATCTGATCGCCTATCTGCGCAGCCAGGGTTCGACCGGCTTCGCGATCCCGGCTCCGGATCCCGCGCGTCAGCCGGGCGCCGCCGCTCCGGCGGAAGGCGCGGCTCCCGCCGAGGGCGAGGCCCCGGCCGACGCCGCGACGGCCGGCACGGAATCGGGCGCCGCCCCGGCCGCGGCCGCTACGGGCGCGGCGACGACCCAGACGGCTCCGGTCGCTCCGCCGGCCGCGACGAGCGCTCCGGCCCACTAGGGCCAGGCGACACAACAGACTTCGGAACAGGCGGTCCTCACGGGCCGCCTGTTTTCGTTTCACGGGTTCAGAGGCGGCGGAAGACGGCGGGTTCGAACCCGTCCGCCAGATAGCGGGCGTCGGCCTCGGCGAAGCCCTCGTTGGTCACCGCGCCATGGAAGCCGGTGGCGTGGATGACGCGGGTCCCGTCCAGCATGAAGGCCGAATGACCGGTCCAGCTGTGGTCGCCGGAGACGTTCAGCCAGACGACGATGTCGCCGCGCCGGGCCTGATCGCGGGAAACGGCGACGCCGAGTCGGGCCTGCTCGTCGGAATGGCGCGGGCCTGCGAGGCCGCAGGCGAACAGGGCCTGCTGCACCATGCCGGAGCAGTCGGTCGCGACCGACGAACGGGCGCCGAGGCTGTGGGGCACGCCGATCAGGCGTTCGGCGACGGCGACGGGATCGGTCTCGAACTCGCCTATGGGCGCGCTGTCGGCGACCTCGTCGGTCAGGGCGTTCAGCGGCAGGGCGGATGTCGCAGACGTGACCCGCCGGGTGGGCAGGGCGCGATGGGGAATGAGGGCCGAAGCGTCCATCCAGCCCACGGTTCCGTCACGACGCGCCTGGCCCCAGACGCGTCCGCCGCGTCGGTCGAGGACGTCGAAAATCTCGCCGTGCAGAAGCTGGTCGATCCGCTCGGAGGTCGTGTCGGCCTCGACGTGGATGTCGGCGACGGAGACGGCGCCCCGCATCGGCTCCGTCGCGCGGAAGGCCTCGGCCTGGACGCGCCCCTCCAGCCCCTGCGCGGCCAGATCGGGCCGGGCGAGAGTCGTGCGAGCGTCGAAGTCGGTCGAGAGGTCGTTCAAGCGAAAGCCCTGACGGTTGGCTGATCCTTGTACGGCCGAAGGGCGAAAGTCCCGTTAATGGCCGGAACCGACTCAGACTTTTCCGTATCGCGCCTTCAGCATGGCGTAGGCGGCGCGCAGGCTCTGGGCCTCGCCGCCCTCGGGATGGCCGGGGCGGCCCCGGCTGTTCCAGGCGAAGACGTCCAGATGGGCCCATGCGCCGGTCGTCGGCGCGAATTTTTGCAGGAAGAGGGCGGCGGTGATCGAGCCGCCCTGGGCCCAGGCGGCCGAGTCGTTCCTGACGTCGGCGATGTCGCTGTCGATGGCGGCGCGATAGCCGGGCCACAGCGGCATCCGCCACAGGGGGTCGCGCACCGCATCCGCCGCCGCCAGCAGGTCGGCGGCCAGCGCCTCGTCATCGGTATAGAGCGGCGGCAGTTCGGGGCCGAGGGCGATGCGCGCCGCCCCGGTCAGGGTGGCGAAGTCCAGCGTCAGGTCGGGCTCATGCTCGCCCGCCCGCGCCAGGGCGTCGGACAGGATCAGCCGGCCTTCGGCATCCGTATTGCCGATCTCGATGGTCAGGCCCTTACGGCTTTGCAGCACGTCGCCGGGGCGGAAGGCGTCGCTGGAAATGGCGTTCTCGACCGCCGCGACCAGGACCACCAGACGGATGGGCAGGTCGGCCTGCATGACCAGACGGCCGAGCGCGAGCGCATGGGCCGCGCCGCCCATGTCCTTCTTCATATTGCGCATCCCGGCGGCCGACTTGATGTCGAGCCCGCCGGTGTCGAAGGCGACTCCCTTGCCGACCAGGGCGATCAGGGGCCGGTCCGTCTTGTCGAGGTTCCAGCCGATCTCGATGATGCGGGGCGCGCGGTACGGGGCGGCGGCCCGGCCGACGGCGTGGATGGCCGGGTAGTTGTCGTCCAGCAGGTCGTCCCCGGTGACGACCGAGATCGACGCGCCATGGGCCTCGGCGATCTCGCGGGCGATGGTCTCCATCTGCAGGGGGCCCATGTCAGCGGGCGGGGTATCGACCATCTCACGGGCCAGGGCGCAGGCGGCGGCGATGCGCAGGGCCTCGGCGACGTCGAGGCCGTCCGGGGCGACCAGCCGGACGTCGGGCCGCTCCTTCGTCTTGTAGCGATCGAAGGCGTAGCGGCCGAGCAGGAAGGCCAGGGCGGCCACGCGCGCGTCTTCGGGTTCGGCCTCGAGGCGATAGACGCCGGACGGCAGCCTGGCCGACAGGGCGCGGGCGCTCATCGGATCGAAGGTCTTCCCGGCGCCGACCAGCACATGGTCGATGCCGCCGGATGCGTCTGGCACGACCAACATCTCTCCGGCCTTGCCCCTGAACCCGAGCCGTTCGGCCCAGGTCCGAGCCGAGGGGGCCAGCGCGCCCTTCGGACCCACGAAACGGACGGGGGTGGCGGTCGCGGCCTCGGGGGCGTCAGCGGCAATGAGGGCGTCGGGCGAGATCACGGACATGGGGCGGATATTAACCAATGCTTGACGCGAAGCGCCGATTCTTGAGGGGCAGAAATCCGATCGGATCGTCCCATGTCGCGCACCCGGGCCTCAAGCTCAATCGCACTGATCGCCCTGACCCTCGTCGGGGGCCTGACCTTGACTGCGCCCGCCTCGGCCCAGACCGAACAGGCCGCAGCGCCCCGCGTGCCCGCGACGGCCGAGCAGCGCGCCGCCTACAGCCGCCTAGATCCGCTGGCGCGGTCGGTGTTCTGGTCGCGTGAGGCGGAGGTCAATCCGGCGGACCCGGTGGCGGGCGTGAAGCTGGCCGAGGCCCTGCGTCAGCTGGGCCAGAACGACCAGGCCGTAATCGCCGCCCAGCAGGTGCTGGTGACCCAGCCGCAGAACGTCGACGCCATGCTGGAGATCGGACGCGCCCATATCGCGCGCGGCCAGGCCTTCTACGGCATCGCGGCGCTGGAACAGGCGAAGTCTCTGGCGCCCAACGACTGGCGGCCGCTGTCGCTGCTCGGCGTGGCCTATCAACAGGTGCGGCGCGCGGACGATGCGCGTGCGGCGTGGAACGAGGCCCTGCGTCTGTCGCCCGACAACGCCGAAGTGATGAACAACGCCGCCATGGCCCAGATGACGGGCGGGGACCCTTCGGGCGCCGAGACCCTGCTGCGTCGCGCGGTGGCCCAGCCCAACGCCTCGATGCAGATGCGGCTGAACCTGGCGATGGCCCTGGGCCTTCAGGGCAGGATCCCCGAGGCCGAGCAGATTATCCGTCGCGACCTGCCGCCGGACGCGGCCGAGCGCAATCTGGAATGGCTGAGAAACCAGACCCGGTCGGCGACGGCGCAGGTCGAGACCGACACCGCCTCCCAGGCCCAGGTCCGGACCTGGTCCTCGCTCCAGGGTCAGTAGACCTACTAGACCTACTCGGCCTTGGCGGCCGCGAGTTCCAGGCGCGCGCGCAGGCGTTCGTCCGTCGAGACCGCGCCAGAAATCGCGTTGAAACGGTCGAGAGCCAGACCCGAGGCCGAGACTGCCGAGGCCATGGCGGCCTGCTGTTCTGCGGTCGGGGCCGCGCCGCCGGTTGGAGCGGCTGCGCGGACGGCCGTCATCGCTGCGCCGAACTGGGCGACTTCGGCGTCGGTCACGGAGGCGGCGACCGAACCGGCCGGCGATTCCGGCGTGGCCAGCACAGCCAGACGCGCCTTCAGCACATCACTGGTCGAAACGGCGGTGGCCAAGGCGTTGAAGGCGGCGATGTCCATGCCCGACGAAGCGACGGCGGCGGCCATGGCGGCCTGTTGTTCCGCGTTCGGCGCCGTGCCGTCGGTCGGGGCGGCGGCGCGGACGGCGGCCATGGCCGTACCGAAGGCCTGAAGCTGGGCGTCGGAATATTCGGTGGCCTGGGCTGCGGTGGTCAGCGGTGCGGCAGCGGAAGCCTGGACAGCTCCGCCCAGCAGGGCGACGGCGGAAACGGCGGCGATCAGGGTCAGGCGCATACGGTATCCTTGGCGTTTTCAAGACAGTCGTGTCGGGAACGGAAAGAACGCTAACCCGGCAATCGTTCCTGTGGCAAATCACCGAACCTGACGCCCGCGTGATCGCCTCACCTTCTCCGCAGGCCCCGCAACGCCTATATCGGCGGACATGATCGACGACCTCTACAGCGCGCGGATCCTGACGCTGGCGGCCAACCTGCCGCACGCCGGGCGGCTGGCTGCGCCGGAAGGCACGGGCGAGCGGGTCGCCAGGCTGTGCGGGTCGAAGGCGACGGTCGATGTGGTGCTGGACCCCGAGGGGCGCGTCGCCGACTTCGCCCAGGATGTGAAGGCCTGCGCCCTGGGCCAGGCCGCAGCGGGCGTGGTCGGGGAGGTCGTCATCGGCGCGACGACCGAAGAGCTGCAATCGGCCCGCGACACCATGCTGGCCATGCTGAAGTCCGGCGGCCAGGGTCCTGAAGGCCGGTTCGAGGGTCTGCGCGCCTTGAAACAGGTCGCCGACTATCCGGCGCGCCATGCTTCCACCATGGTCGCCATCGAGGCGACGCTGGACGCCGTGGGTCAGGCGCTGACGGCACGAACTCGTCTCGCCGGCGCCGCCTGACGGCATTCTTCCTAGCCTACCGCGCTGAGCGCTACTTGAGGCCAGGTTGCCCCTCGCCGCTCGGCAAGGGATAAGCCCGCACCATGGCCAGCCCCGGCAGCACCCTCTACGAACGCGGCGTCCGCGCGGCCCATCGCGGCTACAAGGTGACGCTCAGCCCCTTCTTCGGCCAGTCGTGCCGGTACCTGCCCACCTGTTCGGACTATGGCCGCGACGCCCTGATCCAGCACGGTTTGCGCAAGGGGGGATGGCTCACCGTGCGTCGGCTCTGTAAATGCCACCCCTTCGGCGGGTCGGGATACGACCCGGTTCCGCCAGTCGAAACTGAGACCCCATGATCGAACTGAAATTCCCCGACGGCGCCACGCGTGAATATCCGGCCGGATCGACCGCCCGCGACGTAGCCCACGCCATCTCGCCCTCGCTGGCCAAGAAGGCCGTGCTGGCCGAACTGAACGGCGAGCAGCGCGATCTGAACCGCGTGCTGGAGACGGGCGGCGACTTCCGCCTGATCATGCGCGACGACCCGGAGGCGCTGTACACCATCCGCCACGACACGGCCCACGTGCTGGCGGAGGCCGTGCAGAAGCTGTTCCCCGGCACCCAGGTCACGATCGGCCCGGCGATCGAGGACGGCTTCTATTACGACTTCTTCCGCGAGACGCCCTTCTCGACCGACGACTTCGCCGCCATCGAAAAGGAAATGGCGAAGATCGTGGATCGCGACGCGAAATTCGAGCGCGAGGTCTGGGACCGCGACGAGGCGATCACCTTCTTCGAAGCGCGCGGCGAGAAGTTCAAGGCCGAGTTGGTCCGCGACCTGCCGGGCACGGACACCATCACCCTGTACAAGCAGGGCGACTGGATCGACCTGTGCCGGGGCCCGCACTTCCCGTCCACCAAGTCGGTGGGCAAGGCGTTCAAGCTGACCAAGCTGGCCGGCGCCTACTGGCGGGGCGACAGCAATCGCGAACAGCTGCAGCGCATCTACGGCACGGCCTGGGCCTCCAAGGAGGATCTGGACGCCTATCTGACGCGGCTGGAGGAGGCCGAGAAGCGCGACCACCGCAAGGTGGGCAAGGCCATGGAGCTCTTCCACATGCAGGAAGAGGGCCGGGGCATGGTCTTCTGGCACCCCAAGGGCTGGGTCCTGTGGCGCGTGCTGGAGGCCTATATGCGTCGCCGCCTGGACGCCGCCGGCTATGTCGAGGTCAAGACGCCCCAGGTTCTGGACCGCAAATTCTGGGAACAGAGCGGCCACTGGGACAAGTATCGCCCCAACATGTTCGTCTGCGAGACGGTCGAGGGCGAGGAGCTGTCCCTCAAGCCGATGAACTGCCCGGGTCACGTTCAGATCTTCGATCAGGGCCAGCGGTCGTATCGCGAGCTGCCGCTGCGCATGGCCGAGTTCGGCGCATGCCACCGCTATGAGCCCAGTGGTTCGCTGCACGGTCTGATGCGGGTGCGCGGCTTCACCCAGGACGACGCCCACATCTTCTGTCGCGAGGACCAGATCGTCGAGGAGACGTCCGAGTTCATCAACCTGGCCCGCAGCGTCCACGCCGACCTGGGCATGGAGACGGCCTACATCAGCCTGGGCACCCGTCCGGAGAACCGCGCCGGTTCGGACGAGTTCTGGGACAAGGCCGAGGCCCTGATGCTCGAGGCAGCCCGCGCCGCCGGGACGGAGCCGGTCGTCACGCCCGGCGACGGCGCCTTCTACGCGCCGAAGCTCGACTTCATCGTCAAGGACGCCATCGGCCGCGAATGGACCTGCGGCACGATCCAGCTCGACTATGTCCTGCCTGAACGGCTCGATGCGACCTACATCGCCGAGGACGGCCAGAAGCACCGCCCGGTCATGCTGCACCGGGCAATCCTGGGGTCTTTCGAGCGGTTCATCGGCATCATGATCGAGAACTACGCCGGCGCCTTCCCGCTGTGGCTCGCGCCCGTGCAGGCGGTGGTGGCGACGATCACCTCGGACGCCGATGGATACGCCGAGGAAGTGGCGGCGAAGTTCCGCGCCGCGGGCCTGCGCGTCGAGACCGACCTGCGCAACGAGAAGGTCGGCTACAAGGTGCGCGAACACTCGGTCGGCAAGGTGCCGGTCATCGCCGTGGTCGGCCGCAACGAGGCCGAGAAGGGCGAGGTCGCCATCCGTCGTCTGGGGTCGCAGGCCCAGGAGGTGGTCTCTGTCGAGGACGCCATCCGCATCCTGACCGAGGAGGCGACGCCGCCAGACCAGAAGCGCCTGAAGACCAGCTAGAGTCGGCTGATAGACTTAGGAACCCCGGTGATCCGGTCGGCTTGATGGTGCGCGCGCTGGGCGCACCATCAAAGGACGCGACCATGGTCGAGAAGACGCTGGACACCCTGTTCCACGACACGCTCAAGGACATCTATTACGCGGAGCGGAAGATTCTGAAGTCGCTGCCGAAGATGGCGCGGGCCGCGCAGTCGCCCGAGCTCAAGGCCGCCTTCGAGAAGCACAAGGGTCAGACCGAGGTTCAGATCGAACGTCTGCAGCAGGTGTTCGAGATCATCGGCAAGCCGGCGCGCGGCAAGACCTGCGACGCCATCGAAGGCATCCTGGCCGAGGGCGACGAGATCGCCGAGGAGTACAAGGGTACGGCCGCGCTCGACGCCGGCCTGCTGGCGGCGGCCCAGGCCGTCGAACACTATGAGATCACCCGCTACGGCACGCTGAAACGCTGGGCCCTCGTGCTCGGCATGGACGACGCCGCCGCCCTGCTGGACGAGACCCTGCAGGAGGAAAGCCAGACCGACGAGGACCTGACCGGTATCGCCGACGCCGCCGTCAACGCCGAGGCCATGCAGGTCAAGGCCGCCTAGACGTCTTCAGTGCCCGAAGACCAAGAGGAAGCCGGCGGGAGCGATCCCGCCGGCTTTCGCGTTCCGGATCGAACGTTTGGGAGATCCGCCATGCTCGACCACATCGGCGTCGACATCACCGACATCGCGACGTCGCGCGCCTTCTACGAGGCCGCGTTGAAGCCACTCGGCTATCGCGTGATTCAGGACCTCACGGCCGAACAGTCGGGCGGGAATCCCATCGTCATGTTCGGCATCGACGCGCCCGAGTTCGTCATCGCCGAGGACAGGGCGCCGGGCCTGGGCAACCATTTCGCCTTTCGCGCCGGGACGCGCGCGGCGGTCGACGCCTTCCATGCTGCGGCGCTGGAGGCTGGAGGCCAGGATAACGGTCCGCCGGGACTGCGTCCCGATTACGGACCCAGCTACTACGCCGCCTTCGTCTTCGACCCCGACGGGTTCAACATCGAGGCGGTCTGTTACGCCCCGGAGTGATCAGGGCCTCTGGCCATCGATATTTCCCGGAGGCGAATAGCGGCAGGCGAGGATCGACCGGTCGCCGCGGCTCGCGACCGCACAGCCGACGTGGGTCGTGTCGCGCCAGATCAGCTGGGTATAGTGACCGACCGCCACCCAGTCGCCGGTGCGGCTGACGTTCGGAAAGACACCGGGACGATAGTCCCGCCGTTCCTCGATCCAGTCGCCGACCATGTCCTCGGGCGTGAAAACCCGTTCGCCCCAGCCCATCCACAGGTTCTCGCCATGGCCATGCGGGCGCGGATCGTGGGCGAAGCGATCGCTGTCGATCAGCTCGACGGCCCAGTCGCGCGCCTCGGCCTCCAGGGTGTCGCTCCAGATAAGAGGCCGGGCGTTGGCCTGGGCTCGCTCGCGGTTGTGGGCCGCCAGCAGGCGGGCCTCGACCTCATCCGAAGGCCGGGCGTCGTCGGCGGGCGCGGTGGGCCGCAAGGTCCGGGCCTGTTCCGAGGCCGGCTCCATCCAGACCACCTCCTCCGCCGGGCCGGACTGGGCGCAGGCGCTTGTGGCCGGGGCGAGCATGGCGACGATTGCAGCGAGAAGGCATCGGGTGTTCATCGCGGACAAATCCCCTGAGACCGGGGCTGTTCCAAGGCGCGACAACTCTTATCTTGACGTTGACGTAAACGTCGGCTTTAGACGCTTGACCTTCACATCCGTCCTCAATGGAGACTGACCCCATGACCGAGGCCTATATCTATGACGCCGTGCGGACGCCGCGCGGCAAGGGCAAGAAGGACGGATCGCTTCACGAGATCACCGCCCTGTCGCTGGCGACCCAGGTTCTGGAGGCGCTGCGCGACCGGAACGGTCTCGACACCTCGAAGGTCGACGACGTCATTCTGGGCTGCGTGTCGCCTGTCGGGGAACAGGGCGCCGATATCGCCCGCACGGCCGTGCTGTCGGCGGGCTGGGCCCAGACGGTGGCCGGCGTGCAGATCAACCGCTTCTGCGCCTCGGGCCTGGAAGCCGTGAACATGGCCGCGGCCAAGGTGAAGTCCGGCGAGGCCGATTTCGCCGTCGGCGGCGGCATCGAGGCCATGAGCCGCGTGGCCATGGGTTCGGACGGCGGCGCCTGGCCGGTCGATCCGTCCTCGGCCTTCCCGACCTATTTCGTGCCGCAGGGCGTCTCGGCCGACATGATCGCGTCGAAATACGGTTTCAGCCGCGACGACGTGGACGCCTATTCGATGGAATCGCACAAGCGCGCCGCCGCCGCCTGGGCCGATGGCCGGTTCAAGAACTCGGTCGTGCCGGTCAAGGATCAGCTGGGTCTGGTTCGCCTGGACCATGACGAAACCA